>VAWZ01000127.1 GCA_005888365.1 Actinomycetota bacterium | reverse complement strand
AGGATGACCTGCGCCACCGCGTCGTTGTCTCTGGGATACGTCTGCAGGCTGAAGCCGATCTTCTTCTTGAGCGCTTTCAGGTACTCCTCGTACTTCGTCCCCGCCTGGGTGACGACGTTCAGGCCCTTGAGGCTGCTCGGGCCGGTCACGTGCTTCGGATTGCCTCCCCTGACGACGAACACGCGATGCGTCTCCATGTAGTCAACGGCTCCCGCTTGCTTGAGGTGATCGGGCGGCCGCCGACACGACGAGCGCCAGTATCAGGATCGTCATGCGCATCGCTCCCCCTCCCTCGTTGCCGGTGATTCTGGACCCTATTCCGAAAGGGCGTAGAGCGCGAGTAGATCGAGCGCAGCTCGAGGCCGACGAGTGCAGGAAACGTAGGGTGCGGTCATGAGGACCTCGACGGCGATCGGGCGGTGGTGACCGCGCGCCACTGCGCCGAGCTGCTCCACTCTCTCGCCGTTCGCACCGCGTGAGAGAGCTTTCGGCGCACTTCCGGCCCTATCGGTGGGCGATCTCGACGGCGGAGGCGGCCCGGATTGGTCGCATTCGCCCAGAGGACGTTCTTCGCTTCGACGCGAACACGGCGCCCGGTCCGTCCGGCGCCGCCCGGCGCGCGACCCTCACGACGGCGCTGGCTCAGGTCCACACCTATCCCCACGGGGGTTACCCCGAACTCGTCGCGACGATCGCCAGCTATGCGCACGTCGACCCCGAGAACGTTGTCCTCGGGGCGGGCGCCGACGACCTCATCCTCCTCATCGCCCGGACTTTCGCGGGTCCGGGCGACCGCGTGGCGATCGTGAACGAACCGACCTACCCCCTCTTCCGGTTAGCCGCCTGGCTGGCGGGCGCGGAGGTCGGCGACGATCAACCCAGCGTCACGTTTTGCTGCCGACCACACAACCCTACGGGCGCGATTGGCGAGATCCCAGGAGCCCGGCCGCTCGTCGTCGATGAGGCGTACTACGAGTACTACGGCCAGAGTGCTGCGTTGCTCGACGAGGTCGTCGTTATCCGCACGCTGTCGAAGGCATTCGCGCTAGCCGGAGCCCGGGTTGGCTACGCGCTCGCGGGACGGGAAACCGCACGGGAGCTGAACGCCCGCCAGGCGCC
Source organism: Actinomycetota bacterium (assembly GCA_005888365.1). Taxonomy (GTDB): domain Bacteria; phylum Actinomycetota; class Thermoleophilia; order Gaiellales; family Gaiellaceae; genus GMQP-bins7. Next base: position 11,399 of record VAWZ01000127.1, on the reverse strand, counting down.
TGCGCCGGTCTCGACCCTATCGGCTGCCCTCGCTCTGGCGGTCTTGGCCGAGCCGCCCGACGTGCAGCCAGTCGTGGAGGAGCGCGAGCGGCTGGCAGAGCGACTGCGTGAGCTCGGACTCGATCCGCTCCCCTCAGCGGCGAATTTTCTGTACGTGCCGCTCGAGCGAGCGCCGGACGTCGCCGAGCTGCTCCTCACAAGGGGCATGGTCGTGCGCGACTATCCAGACGCCATCCGCGTCACCGTGCTCGACAAGGTGTCGAACGAGCGGCTGGTCGAGGCAATCGCGCGGATTCTTGAGCGCCGGCGCTGAAAGATTCGCATGGAGAACTCCTGCAAGGGAGCAAGTCCTGCAAGTGGCTCGGCGAGATCGGGAGCGAGCGACGGGGTAAGGAGCCGGTTTCTTGGCCGAGTCGACCGTGGTTGACCCGCAATGCTGATCCGCGCGTTTAGAAACGGCTCTGCCGGGGCAGCTTCGTGGCGCATACCTATCCCGCGGAACGACCACTCGCGGGGGCCGGAAGGGGAGTGAGCTACATGCGGCATTTTCTTGTGTGTCTCGTCGCTACGTGTGCGGTTGCCGCGCTCACCGTGAGCGTGGCGGCCGCAAAGAACGGCAACGGAACGGTGTGCGTCCTGCACGCCAAGCTGGCCGCCAAGAATGAGACCACGGGCTCGACGTCCACGGCCAAGGGCCATACCTTGATCAAGGTCCGGACGGACGGCAGGATCGAGTTCAAGACCCAGATCAACAACAGGAACCACGAGACGTTCATCGCCGGCCATATCCACCAGGCGCCGGTCGGCGTCGCCGGTCCCATCGTCGTGCCGCTGTTCGTCTCGCCGGCTCCGGCAACGAACGCGCGCCACATCAAGCAGAGTGGCATCGCAACGCCGAATGCCGGGACGACGGGCGCCGCCCTCTGCGCCAACCCGAGCGCGTACTACGTCAACTACCACACGACGGTGTTCATGGGCGGAGCGATCCGCGGCCAGCTGCACTAGCTCGCGATCTCACGAGGGGCGAGCGAAGGCTCGCCCCTCCGCGCCTCTCATGGCTCCGCGCTCACGTACTGCTCGCATACGGCTCGAGGCGCACGCCGTCGCCTGACGCACGTTTCGCGGAACCGGCGCGCGGGAACGCCCCAGAGACCCGAACCCGGAGGACCCGCTGATCGGAAGGGGCATGGACCCGGTGCTCATCGCATACACGGCTCATGAGAAGCGAGAGCTGATAGCGGGAATTCTCTCGATCGGAACCGGCGTTCTGATCTTCCTCTTTCCGCGGATCCTGAACTACATGGTCGCGGCGTATCTCATTGTCGTCGGCGTCGTCCTGGTACTCACGGCCACCTAGGCGAGGCTGCGGCCTCTTACCAACACAATTCGGGACGGATAGCAGGGTGGAACTCGGGCAATCGCTGTCCGCCGAAGAGCACGTGTCGACTACCGTGGAGCCGCGCAGGCGAGGAGCAGGCACCGCACGTCCAGATGAAAGAAGTTTCGTTCTGCAGGGCGTCGCAAGCCCCACATCGAAGCGGGCGGCAGGCAGATGCCCGCCGCCCGCCACCGCTCGCACTGAACGAGCGTCACACGGTCGAGCGGTTGAAGGCGCCGATCAGCGCGAGGACGATCGCGACGATGAGCAGGAAGAAGAGGAGCTTCGAGACAACGATCCCTCCGCCGATTGCGAGGAGCAACAAGAGAAGCACCAAGATCCAGAGCAACATCCTTTCACCTCCCGTTCTTTTCGCCTCCCGTTGACGGCGGTGCTCATACCCGGAAACGCGAATCTCGAACCTCGGTTTCGACGCTAACCCGAATGGGAATCGGCTCCCGCGATCCGGCTAATGAAACGGGCGCTTTTCCTCATACCGTGCGCAGGTCTGGTCTCAGGTTTGCGACCACTACTTCAAGAGCCCGGGTGAGCTGAGCGACTGACGCTCACACTCAGAGCTCGGTTTTCGGATCGACCGCACCGGGCATTCGGGTCGTATGGATCTCGAGCGAGAGCCACAGCCTCAGACACACGGCGGCGCTGCAGACAGCGAGGACGCGACGCTCTCCGACGACGAGTGGCCTGTCGACGAGCACTACTTCGTCGAGCCGGTTCCCGCGCCCGTTCAGGCCGAGCTCGAGAGCATCAGGCGCGAAGAGCCTGGCCCCTCGCGCGACCCGAGAGGGCGCTCCCGCGTCCCGCTCGCGCTCCTCCTCGTCCTGCTCGCGCTGCTCGCGCTTTCCGTCGCGTGGATCGTCCCCTCGGCCGAATGCCGCGCTCGTCCGCCGGCGCGACCGGTCAGACGCCCTCCTCGACAACGTCTCCGGCGACGCCGGCCTCGGCTGTCTCCGTTCCCCAGGTCAACGGCCTGCAGCTCGCGGACGCGCGGGCGCGACTCGAGAAGGCCGGCTTCCGGGTGCGAGTTCGCAGCCGCACGTCGGATGCACCGCAGGACCAGGTGCTCGGGCAGTCGCCGGGCGCAAGCTCGAAGGCCGCCTCGAAGTCGTTCGTCGTCCTTACGGTTGGGAAGGGGTCGAAGCGAGTCGTGGTTCCGTCGCTCGTCGGGCTCACCGCCGACGCGGCTTCGCGAAAGATTCGCGGTCTCGGTCTCCGATCGGAGCTACGGCTCGTACGGTCGAGCGAACCGGTGGGGACAGTGCTCGACCAGGCTCCAGCGTCGAGTGCGCAGGTCGCGACGAAGAGCGTCGTCCGGCTGGACGTCGCAAAGCACGTGCAGACCGTCGTGCGAGTCGAGGTGCCCGGTGTCGTCGGTCTTCAGGCCACCACGGCGCGGCGGAAGCTCGCGGGCGCGGGGCTCGAGGTGTCCGTAGCGCAGGTTCCCTCCGGTCGCCCCGAGCACTCAGTCGTCTCACAGTCGCCGAGCGCGGGCGCCGAGGTTCGCAAAGGAACGTCGGTCACGATCAGGGTCTCGACCGGTCCCGCGCAGGTCACCGTGCCTTCGGTCGTCGGCCTCGACGAGCAGTCCGCGCGGGACCAGCTCGAGGCGGCGGGCTTCGTCGTGCGGGTGGTCGACGAGTCGACCACCGACCCCTCCCAGGACGGCATGGTGACCGCCCAGGAGCCGAGCGGAGGCACTGACGCGCCGAAGGGCTCGACGGTCGTGCTGACGGTCGCACGGCTCAGCTGAGCGGCGTGCTCGTTCAGCTCCTGCTCGACGCCTGCAACTCGATCTCGACGGGCTCGCCGCGCCGAAGCTCGCGACTCCGTTCCGCTTCCGCGTCGAGCTCGGCTCCGAAAAGGAGCGCGACCGCGGTGAGCCAGAACCAGATGAGCAGGATGACGACTGCTGCCAGGGAGCCCCAAGTCTTGTTGTAGGAGCCGAACCTGCTCACGTAGAACGCGAACGCCCCGGAGGCAGCGAGCCAGATGCAGAGCGAGACGACCGCTCCGAAGGACAGGAAGCGCCAGCGTGGATGCTCGACGTTCGGTCCGAGATAAAGCACGCCGGCGAACGCGAGAAGCAGCCCGACCACGAGCAGCGGCCACTGCGCCGCCCACCAGACGATCGTCACCACCGACTTCGCGCCCAGCGCACTGCCGAGCCAGGTCGAGAGCGCCGGTCCGAGAACGAGAAGCCCGAACGAGAGGACGAACGCGAGGAACACGAAAACGACCATTGCCCACGCGGTAAGCCTGCGGCGCACGAACCCTCGGGTCTCCTCGCGGTCGTAGGCAGCGTTCAGCGCCCACATCACGTTCTGCATCGCGCCCCCGACCGACCAGACCGCGAGGAGACCGCCTACCCCGATCAGCGCGATCCCAGCCCCCTGCGTTTGCGTCAGCTGCGTCAGGCTTTGCCGGATGAGGCCCGTCGCCTGCGCGGGCATGATCGTCCCGAGCTTGTCGACGAGCGTGTTGACGTCAGCGGGGCTCGCGACCAGGCTGAAGACTCCGACGACGACGAGGAGCGCGGACGGAATCGCGAGAAACGCGTAGTACGCGAGGGCCGCGGCGAGATTGGTGATGTGGTCGTTCGAGGCCTTCTTCACGGCGCGCGGCACGATCGCGAAGTAGTCGCGCTTCGTGAGGTCGCGGACGCCGGGGTCGACGAACTGCGGCTCGTCGCGCTTGGGTTTCGGGAGCGCCGCACCCTCCGGACGTACGTCGCCCGGAACGCGCTGCCTAGGTCTCCGCAAGAGCCTCATCGCGTCCGTGAGTCGTTCGGTCACTGCTTCCCCCTGAGCGCAGCCGCCGAAACGCGACCCGCAGGGCGTTTCGACGCTGACGCCGGGTGGTAGGCGAAGGTCACCGCGACACGGTCTCGTGGCCCCGATAAAGGAGGAACGATGTCCCAGATGACCACACCGGCGGACCTCTTCGTGCACGAGCTGCAGGACGTCTACTTCGCAGAGCGAACGCTGACGAAGGTCCTTCCGAAGCTCGCCGACGAGGTCAACGACGAGGAGCTGACGGAAGCATTCCGGCACCACCTCGACGAGACTCGCCAGCACGTCGCCAACCTGGAGCAGGTGTTCGCAGGCCTCGGTGTGTCCGCACGCGGTGCGAAGTGCCCCGGGATCGAGGGGATCACCGAGGAGCACGACATGTTCATGCAGGAGAACGATCCCTCCGACGAGGTGCGCGACATGTTCGTCACCGGAGCGGCCGCCCGCACCGAGCACTACGAGATCGCGGCCTACACCGGTCTCGTCGGGATGGCGAGGTCGCTCGGCGACCGCAACGCCCAGGAGCTCCTCGAGGAGAACCTGAAGCAGGAGAAGAAGGCGCTCGAGAAGGTCGAGTCGATCTCCACGCGCTTGCTGAAGGAAACCGCGAAGGCGTGAGCCCGGAGGCATGGCCGGAACAGCGCAACGAAGCGTGCGAGCTCGAGCGAGTCAGAGGGTCGTGCGCGACCTCAGCCGTCCGGTGCTTTCCGCGAGCACCCTGGACGTTGGGCGTGACCTGCTGGACGCCGCACACAGGCACAGGCTGGGCGCCCATGCGGTCGCCCTCGCGTATCGGGTCCTGATCTCGCTCGTGCCGCTCGCGCTTCTGAGCATCGCGCTGATGGGTGCCTTCGGGCTCGAGAGCGTCTGGCAGGGGTCGATCTCGCCGACGCTGCACAGGCATCTCATGCCTTCCGTCGCGGCCGCGGCCGACGACACAGCTCAGGGGATCTTCGAGCGCAACGGAGCGGTGCTGCTCGCGCTCGCGACCGTCATGGTGGTCTGGAACACGTTCCGTGCCATGCGCGAGGTGGAGCACACCCTGGACGAGATCCACGAGAAACAACGTCCAGCGCGAGCGTTTCTCCCGGGCGTCGGTCGGCGGCTCGCGCTGGCGGGAGTCGTCGACGTCTGCATTCTCGGCGCCCTCGGGCTGTTCGTCGCCGCGCCGCGCGTCGTCGACGACGGAACCGCGCACCAAGTCCTCGTCGTCCTGCGCTGGCTGCCCGCATTGCTCCTGCTCTGGCTCGCCGTGGCGGCCCTCTTTCGCTACGCGCCCGCAGAGCGTCCGCAGACGAGGTGGGCGAGCGGAGGCTCGGCGCTCGTCGTCGGCGGCTGGCTCGTGGCGTCGGTCGCATTCGGCGCCTGGTCGGCCTCGGTGGCGAGCTACAAGACCGCGCTCGGCACGCTGACCGCGTTCCTCGTGCTCACGGCGTACACGCAAGCGGTCGCGTACGTGTTCGTGCTCGGTGCGCAGCTCGACGAGACGTTCCGCCGTCGGGAGAGCGGCTCGCGCGCTTCCCGGCGCTAGCCCGGGTTGCGAGCGAGTCGCTCGTCGATGCCCTCGTACCGAGGTGCGGCCGAAACGAGCTCTTACAGGCGGTCGAGCTTCGTCTGGATCGAGGCGACTGCTTTCGACGCTCGGTCGTGTTCTCGCGTGGCCTCGTCCAGGCTTCGCTGCGCGACCTCGAGCGTCTTCTGCGCTCGAGCGAGCTCCTGGTGCAGCTCCTTCTCCCGGGCTCGCCGCTTCTCGTCTCGGCGCTCGCGTTGTGAGGTTCCCGCCGCCGACCGCCTTCCAGACTCGGGCCGGACAGCCAGGCCTTCGAAAGCGGCAAACCCCGAAGCTTCCTGCTCTTCGAGAAGCACGCCGCGGACGAGCGCCTTCCGAGCCTCGTCTTCCGCTACGGAAGCTCTCAGAAGCTCGTTCACCCGCCGGCGGGTTGCGTCGCTCGCGGGCTTTCCTCGCGAGAGCCGCGCGACCGCGACGTCGGCGAGAAGGCCGAGGGCGCGCTCGAGATCCTCCGTTGCTTTCCGGTATGCCTCCGGCTTGCCGGAGAGCTGCGTCGTGCGGACACGCTCGGCCGCATCTGCGGCATCGCGGGCGGCCTGCGGCCGGTCACGCGCTGCGCGGTTCACTGCGAGGACGACGCCCGACGGCTTCCGCAGCGCGGCGACGGCGTTCGCGTGCTCCGGCCGCCCGGCCCCTCGAAGCTCCTGAGCGACGCGTCCGCGCTCGCGTACGAAGTCCTCGGGAGCCGTGGCGAGGAGCCTCTCCGCCTCGGACGGCAGTTGTCCCATGGTGTCCGTCGTCTTCCTCGGCACGGTTTCCGAGAGTCTGCAGGCATTCGAGTGCGCTGCGCCGGCGGACGAGTGCAACGGGCGCAGGACGGGAATGGAGGTGGAATGGCTCCGGGCGACATGCAGAACGCGGAGATCGCCGACAACCTCGGTCGCTTTGCCGCCCTGCTCGAGCTCGCCGACACGAACCCGTACGCCGTCCGCGCATACCTGAGGGCGGCCGAGCTGATTCGCTCGACTCCGGCCTCGGTCACAGAGCTCGTGCGGACCGGCCGCATCCGCGAGCTTCGCGGGATAGGGCCGGGAATCGAGACGAAGCTTCGTGAGCTCGTCGCGACCGGAGGCATCGCCGAGCTCGAGTCGCTCGAACGAGAGATTCACCCTGAGCTTGTCGGCTTCGGACGTCTTCTCGGGTTGACCGCGAAGCGCATGCTCGCCATCGCCCTCGCTCTCGACGTCGGGACGGTCGCCGAGTTCCGGAAGGCCGTCGAAGACGGTCGACTCGCGGGAGTCGCCGGCGTCGGGCCGGTGACGGAGGCCAGGATCAGGGCGGCTCTCGCGCGTGAGCCCGCTGCACCGCGCGGGCTGACGCTCAGCAGGAGCCGGCCGCTAGTGGGCGCGATCGCCGCTGCGCTCGACGGCGAGATCGCGGGAGCACCACGCCGTTTCTGCGAGCTCTCGCACGAGCTCGTGGTGGTCTGTGCGGCCGACGAGCCGGCGCCGGTCCTCGCGCGTTTCGCGACGCTTCCCACGGTCGTCAGCGTGCTCGAGCGGAGCGAGCGCCGGGCGCTCGGGGTGACCGTCGAGGGAGTGCCGGTGACCCTCGTCGTCGCGACGTCTTCAACGTTCGGCACGGAGCTCTTTCGCGCGACCGGCTCGGTGGAGTACGTGCGCGCCCGGGAGCCCCTGCCCGATGCCCCGGACGAAGAGTCGCTCTTCGCGGAGCTCGGGCTGCCCTATTGCCCTCCTGAGCTTCGCGAGTCCGCATCCGCCATGCCGCCACCTGGGCTTCTCGACGGCTCCGACATCCGAGGGGACCTCCATTGCCACACGACGTGGTCGGACGGCCGGGCGACGGTCCGCGAAATGGCGCTCAGCGCCCGTGCACGCGGCTACGACTACCTCGCGATCTGCGACCACACGCCGAACGTCGGGGTCGTGCACGGGCTCGATTCCGAAGAGCTCGCACGCCAGGGCGAGGAGATCGCAAATGCCAACGAGGAGCTGCGGCCGTTCAGGATCATGCGGGGCGTCGAGTGCGACATTCGCGCCGACGGGGCGCTCGACGTGGAGGACCGCGTGCTACGAGAGCTCGACTGGGTCCAGCTCAGCCTGCACGCCGGACAACGGCGCCCGGCGTCGACACTCACGCGGATGGTCACCGAGGCGATGCGACATCCGGCGGTGCGCGCGCTGAGCCATCCGAAGGGTCGGATCCTCAACCATCGCCCAGAGAACGCTCTCGATCTGGAGGAGGTGTTCGGCGTCGCGAAGGAGACCGGAGTGGCTCTCGAGGTGAACGGGCTGCCCGACCGGCTCGATCTCTCGGCGATTCACGTCCGCGAAGCGCTCGCCGCGGGCGTCGACCTAGTCGTGAACTCGGACGCGCACTCCGATGCGGGCCTCGAGAACATCGAGCTCGCGATCGCCACAGCGCGCAAGGGAGGCGCGACGACCTCCTCGGTGGTCAACTGCCGACCCGCCGCTGAGCTGCTCGCCGGGCGCCGCCGCTGAGACGCATTGCGGCGCGTTTGCCGCGGGCTGTTTCGTCACCATCGGTTCGTGCTTCGCGCACGGCGGACATTCCGAAACCGCCCAGCGATCAGGCGCGGTTTCCGGTCCGCCCGGGCTCGACCTCCTGGCCGGGGAAGAGCATGGGCGGAACGTCCTCCTGGGCGGGGTCACGGTCGCGCACGAACACGTCGACGAGGGTGGCGATCAGGGCCGCGAAGGGGGTCGCGAGCGGGACCCACGCGGGCCCGAAGAGCAACGCCACGGCTGAGACCGCCACGAGCACGGTTAGCGGAGTGATCCCGACGGCGTGGCCGAGGACGCGCGGGTTGATCACGTAGTCCTGGAGCAGGCGCAAACCGAAGACGGAGGCAGCCGCGAGCACAGCAGTGTGTACGGACACGGTCAGGCCGACGCCGATGGCCAGAGCGCCCGCTGCGAACGGGCCGATCACCGGGATGATCTCGACGATGCCGGCGAAGACGCCGAGCAGTAGCCAGTAGGGCAGGCCGATCCGCCAGAAGGCGAAGGAGAGCACGGTACTGACGAACACCACGAGCAGGATCACGCCGCGCACGTACGCACCGAGCCGGAGATCCACGAGCCGCCACGTCTGCCGCACGAGCTTGCGTTTCGATCTCGGTACGAGCGAGAGGACCACATCCTCCGCACGTTCGCGCTCGAAGATCCAGTACGCCCCGACGGCGAAGACGAAGAAGACGCCCGCCACGACCTTGAGCCCGGTGCGGGTGACGTCGAGGGCGGGGCTCACGAGGCCGGAGAGGGTCGGTGTGCCCTGCAGGCGGTGCTGGGCCGCGAGCAGGATCTCGTGTTTGACACCGGTCGAATGCCGAACGGCCGTCTTGAGCTCTCCCCGAGTCGTCGGGACGTCGCCGGCTGCCGACTGCACCTGTCTGAGCGAGGTCGGGACCACGAACCAGAGAATCAGCCCGAGCACGAGAGCGAGGCACCCGTAGTGGATCAGGACGCCTACCGCGCGCGGAACTCCTCGTTCTGCGAGACCCTCAACGCCTGGACGCATGGCTGCGGCGACGATCAACCCGAGGAAGACGAGCGCGACGAGCACGCGCAGCTCCCAGAGTGCCACCGCGCCGACGACGGTCGCCAGCGCGACGACGGTGGTCAGGAAGGCTCGAACGGCGATGCCCTGGAGTGGCTCGTCTCGAGTGGACATCGCTTCGCTTGATCCCGCCCGCGACTCGAGCCGGGATCAGCGCTCGGCTCGTTCGATGGCGGAGACGAGCTCTCGCTTCGACATCTTCGAGCGTCCCTCGACCCCCAGCTTCCGAGCACGATCGCCGAGCTCTCCGACGGTGAGTTCGCCGAGCGAGGCGGCCTGTTTTCGCCCGCCGCGTCGCCCATCGCGCTTCGCCCGCTCGACGCTCTCCCGGAGAGCTGTCAGAAGATCGGTCGGCGCTTCCTCTTCCGCGGCCGCCGGTGCCTCGATCGCCGCGCCACGCCGCTTCCGGCGGACGACGTCGAGGAGCCGCTCGCGATAGGTGTCCGCGTAGCGGCCGGGATCGAAGTCTCCGGTGAAGCGCTCGATCAGGCTCAACGCCATGTCGAGCTCCTTCCGGTCGAGCTTGCCACGGCGGCCGGGCCGCACGTCCTCGTACGGCCGGATCTCGTCCGCGTAATACATCTTCTCGAGCAGCAAGAGGCCGTCTCGCACGCGCAGGCACGCGAGCTGCTCCCGGTCGCGGAAGAAGAAGTCGACCACGGCTGCGAGCTCCGCCTGTTCCATGGCCTCGACGAGGAGGCGATACACCTTTTCCGCTCCCGACTCGGGTCCGACGTAATAGGTGCGCTCGAAGTAGATCGGATCGATCTGCTCGTGGGGGACGAAGTCGAGGATCTCGATCGTCTTCGTGCCCTCGCCCCGGGCGGCCTCGAAGTCCTCGTCCTCGAGCAGGACGATCTTCCCGTTGCTGTCATAGCCCTTGGCGATCTCGTCGTCCGGCACCGGCTTGCCCTCCGCCTTGCAGACATTGAGGTGGCCGATGCGGGACCCGTCCTTGACGTGGACAAGATGCAGGTCGAGGTCGTGCTCGTCGATTGCCGAGTAGAGCCGGATCGGCGCGTTAACGAGCCCGAAGGCGATGCTTCCGCTCCAGATTGCACGGGGCACGCCATATCGATTCCCCTCTCGGCGAGCGGGAAACGTGGATCGGGAGCGTTTCGGCCGAACCCGGGCCGGGTAGCGGAGACGAGATGACCGTGGGCGTCGCGAAGCTCCGGCGGGAGGCGGCGGATTGTCGTCGCTGTCCACTCTGGAAGCTCGGGACGCAGACGGTCTTCGGCGAGGGCGCGAAGGGCGGGCTCATGCTCGTCGGGGAGCAGCCGGGAGACATGGAGGATCGCGCCGGGCGCCCGTTCGTCGGGCCGGCCGGACGCCTCCTCCGAGAGCTGCTCGAGGAGGCCCGCATCGCCGAGGAGACCGTCTACCTGACGAACGCCGTCAAGCACTTCAAGTGGCGGCCCAAGGGGAAGCGGCGTATCCACGACAAGCCGAGCTGGTCCGAGATCCGCGCGTGTAGCCCCTGGCTCGACCTCGAGCTCGCGGCGGTCGCACCCGAGCTCGTCATGTGTCTCGGGGCGACCGCCGCGCAGCTCCTCGTCGGCCGCAACGCCAGGATCGGAGCGCTACGTGGCCGACCGCTGGAGGTCGGAGACGGGCTTCCGGCCCTCGTTTCCATTCATCCCTCCGCCGTTCTCCGCGCAGGCGACGATCGCGAGGCAAGGCGGGCGGACCTGCTCGAAGACCTCGAGCTCGCGCATGACATCCTCGAGAAGCGAGGCATCGCCGCGTGAGCGTCGCCTCCTCTGTGCACTCCTAGCGGGCTGATCGCGTGCCACGACGAGGCGGCTCGAGGCGGCTCGGAAGTCCCATCGCCGAGGTTGCGCGATCACCGCGTCCGGGTACACACGCCGGGATGTCATCGGACCGCAGAGATCTCGAGGATCTCGTCTCGAGCATGAAGCGAGCCGCAGCGGCGCTGCGCGACGCGGACATCCCGTTCATGCTCGGCGGAGGGCTGGCCGCCTGGGCACGGGGTGGTCCGAGGTCGGACAACGACGTCGACTTCTTCGTCCGCGAGGACCAGGCCGAGCGCGCGACGGCGACGTGCTCGTCGATCTGATCTACCGTCCATCGGGAGGGCCGA
>VAWZ01000126.1 GCA_005888365.1 Actinomycetota bacterium | reverse complement strand
CGACCTGCCGGCTTGCACGGAGTACGTGTCGACGATCTCGATCGTCGATTTCGCCGCCGTCGAAATCGAGCTCGAGCACGCAGATCCTGACCGGTGCCGAACAGAATGCGGTTCGCTCGGCCATCAGGCGATGTCACCAGAGTGACGTCGAGCTCCATGAGGTCGAGCAGGAGCTTCCGGCTCGAGCGTAGACGATGCAGAGCGGCCTATCGCCTTGCTCGACAGGGCCGATCGCGAACTCGAAGCTGCGGACGTCGCGCGCCTCGAGCGGCTGATCCAGGACCGCCTTGACGTCAGGCGCTAGCTGTAGTTCCCAGACACGTTGTTGACGGCGTGAAGTAGCAACGAGCCCTCCTAGGGTGCGGCTTGTCAAAGAGTCGCGGCCCAAAGGAGGGCTCCTATGGATCTTCATGCAAATGCGGTCTTGACCGTCCGCCAGCGTCAGCGCCTTGCTGATCTCGTGGCTGCCGGAGTGACCATCACCGCAGCGGCGCTCGTCGTCGGCTGCTCGAGGCAGACGGCCTCCAAGTGGGTCAACCGGCGACGGCGCGGCGAGTCGCTTCGTGACCGCTCGAGTCGACCGCACCGCTCGCCGGGAAGGACTTCTCGCGCGGTCGAGCAGGCGATTCTGCGTGCCCGGGCCGAGCTTCGCGAAGGACCGCACGTGATCGGCTGGGCGCTGGGAGTGGCGGCCTCGACCGTGCACGCGGTCTTGCGCCGACACGGCGTCTCCCGGCTTTCCAGGAGATCCCCCAAAGAGGAGACCGTGCGCTACGAGCGTGCCGTGCCCGGCGAGCTCGTGCACGTTGACTGCAAGAAGCTCGGGCGTATCGTGAAACCCGGCCACCGTGTGACCGGGGATCGCTCCCGGCGGGCGGGCAACGCCGGCTGGCAGTACCTGTACGTGGCGATCGACGACCACTCACGTCTCGGCTTCGCCTCCGTCTATCCCGACGAGACCGCCGAGAGCTCGACCGCCTTCCTCGCTGAGCTCGTTCGCTTCTATGGCGCGCACGGGATCGCCGTCGAGCGTGTGCTCACCGACAACGGCGCCTGCTGCAAGCGCCGCTGGGCCGAGGCGTGCGCTGCATACGGGGTCGCGGTGAAGAAGACCCGCGCCTACCGACCTCAGACCAACGGCAAGGCCGAGGATTCACCGGCCTCAGTTGGCTGCTACGACAACAAATCACTCACCGATTTCCTATCCGGCAACGATCGACATTCGTGCCCGATCTTGGCAGGATGGCTCCGCCCCACCGAGCGACGCTCTTGTCGAACCGCGGCAAGGCGTCGCCCACTTCGCCGAGCTAGGCCTCCATGGCGCCGATTTTGCGCGTGCGCGGGCGGTTCCTCCGCACCCGCTCCTGAGTCTTCGCGTCCTGAGGGTGGGAGACTGTCGAGTCGCCGATGCGTCGCACTCTGGTCCCGATCTACGCGCTCGTCCTGCTCGAGACGCTCGTCTGGATCGCGATCGTGCCGCTCGCGCCGACGTTCGCTGCGGAGCTCCACCTCTCGCCCGTCGAGACGGGGATGATCCTGTCGGCGGCGAGCCTCGCCGCCCTTGTCATCGCGTTGCCCTTCGGACGGCTCGCTGATCGCGTCGGCGCGCGCCGGGTCACGATCGCGTCGGCAGCGCTCTTCACGCTCTCGACGCTCGGCCAGGGCCTCGCCGACGAGTTCTGGTCGCTGCTGCTGTCGCGCGCGATGTTCGGCCTCGCATTCGGGACGATGTGGGGAGCCGGCGCGGCCTGGCTCTCCGACTCGCTGACCGACGAGCGTCGCGCGGGTGCGCTCGCTGCGGCGACGACCGTATCCGGCGTCGGCTTCACCGTCGGCCCCGTGTTCGCGGGCACGCTCGCGGACCGCTCCGATACAGGCACGCCCTTTCTCCTCGTCGCGGCGGCCGCGGCTGCAGTCACGGGAGCGCTCGTCGTAGCGGCGCCGGCGGCGACGTGGCACAGCACGCATGAGCACCTGCCGGACGTCCTACGTGCCGCGGGCAGGGACAAGCTGGTGCTCGCGGCGATCGTGATCATCGCCTTGATCGGGCTCGTCGGGGGCGGGGTCAACCTGCTCGTTCCGCTGCGGCTTCGTGCGAACGGCGTCTCGGCGGGCGAGATCGGGCTCCTCTTCTCCGTCGGCTCCGGCATCTACACGGTCGTGAGCGCAGTCGTCGCGCGACTCGGAGCCCGAGCCGCCAGCCTCCGCGTCGGCGGCGCGGCCGCGCTCGGCACCGGAGGATCGCTGCTCCTCGTCCTCGTGAGCAGCTCAACGCTCGCAGCCAGCGCCTTTGTTCTCCTCCGGGCACCGTTCTGGTCGACGATGGACACGATCATCCTCCCGCTGGCTGCAGCGGGAGCGCACCGCTCCTCCATCGGTCGAGGATCCGTGATGGGCCTCCTGACTCTCGGCTGGGCAGCGGCGTCGACCGTCGGGCCGCTCCTCGCAGGCGCCATCTCCAGCGCCGCCGGCGACACCGTAGCCTTCGCAACCATGGTCGTCTGGTGCGTTCTTGCGGGCGTCTGGCTGCTCCGGAGGGGACGCCGAAGCCGGCAGTCTGCGAGCATCGGCGCCACGTTCGATCTCGACCGGCTCTACGGCGCCCCGAACCTCGACGACCTGCGCGAGGAGTACGACCGGATCGCGTCCGTGTACGACGAGGCACTCGTCGATGGGATGGGCTACCGCTCGCCGCAGGCGGTGGCCGAGGTCGCGCGGAAGATCCTGCCTCCGGACGCACTGCTGCTCGACGCCGGGGCAGGGACGGGGCTGCTCGGCGTGGCGCTCGCCGAGGCCGGATTCACGCAGCTGGACGGGATGGACATGTCCCGAGAGATGCTCGCGCACGCCGCCCGCACGCACGTCTACCGCGACTTGCGCGAGGGCCGGCTCGGAGAGCGCCTCGACTACGAGACCGGCACATACGACGGCGTCGCCTCGGCCGGAGTCCTCACGACCGGGCACGCGCCCGCCCGTTGCCTGGACGAGTTCGTCCGCGTGACCCGGCCAGGAGGCCACCTGATCTTCACGCTCCGGGCCGACCGGATGCCGCCTGGCTACGCGGACAAGCTCGCGGAGCTCAAGCGCACGCGTCGTCTCGAGCTCGTCGAGAAAGGAGACGAGTTCCAGGCGCTCCCGGTCGGGGAGCCCGAGGTCCTCGTTCGCGTTTGGGTCTTCCGGGTCGGCTAGCGGGGATCAGCCCGCGGCCGCCATCGCAGCCTCGAGGCTCGGCGTGTCGGAGAGCAACTTCCGTGTGTACTCCGCGCTCGGGCTGTCGAGCACGCGCTCGACCAGACCTCGCTCGACAATACGGCCGTCGCTCATGACCGCGACCTCCTGCGCGAGCGTGCGAATGAGGGCGAGGTTGTGGGTCACGAACAGGAGCCCGAGGCCGAGCTCGCGCTGCAGCTCTGCCAGCAGGTCGACGATCGCGGCCTGCACGGAGACATCGAGGGCGGAGGTGACCTCGTCGCAGATCAGGAGTTGAGGCTCCGCCACGAGTGCGCGCGCGATCGCGACCCGCTGGCGCTCGCCGCCCGAGAGATGGTGCGGGTAGCGATCGAGGACGGAAGCGCCGAGCTGGACGGTCTCGAGCGTCTCCACCATGCGCCTGCGGGCCTCGCTGCCGCCGACGTCGAAGAAGAGGCGAAGCGGCTGGCCGATGATCTGTTCGATCGTCTTGCGAGGGTTCAACGAGCTGTACGGGCTCTGGAAGACGTACTGGATATAGCGGCGCGTCTCGCGGGTACGGGCACGCGATCCGGCCGCGAGGGGAGCACCGCGGAATGCGATCTCCCCCTCGTAGCTCGCATGGAGGCCGGCGATACAGCGGGCGAGAGTCGTCTTCCCGGAGCCGGACTCGCCGACCAGGGCGACGCACTCGTGGGGGCGTACGAGGAGCTCGACGTCGAATAGCACCTGGTGAGCTCCATGCGATGCTTGGATCCGACGCACGGCGACGAGCCCCTCCTCTGCACGGACATGGGGCGGGGGCGTCGCCACCGGTCGCGCCGCGAGCGACTCCTGCAGCACGACGTCGTGGCGATAGCAGCGAACCTCGTGCCCGACCACCACGGTCTCCCGCGGGGGAAAAGCGAGCTGGCACGTCGGCTGCATGAAAGCGCACCTGGGAGCGAAGGAACAACCGGGTGGACGGTGTCCGGGCCGGGGGGCGGTGCCGGGGATCCCGATCAGGGCGTGCGCCCCGGAGAGCTCGGGGATCGCCTCGATGAGGCGCCGGGTGTAGGGGTGCGCCGCCCGCAGGAAGAGCGTTTGCGTGGGGCCGGTCTCGACCACACGCCCCGCGTACATGACGGCGACACGAGAGGCGAGGTTCGCCACGACGGCGAGGTCGTGGCTGACGTAGACCGCGGCCACCCCGTGCGCTTCACAGAGGTCGCGGACCGTCGCCAGCACGTGTGCCTGCGTCGTCACGTCGAGCCCGGTCGTCGGCTCGTCGAGGACGATCACCCGCGGTCTGTTGGCGAAGGCCATCGCGAGGGCGACCCGCTGCTGCTGGCCGCCCGAGAGCTGGTGCGGGTAGCGGCGCAGGAACTCGCGGTCCTGCGGCAACAGCACCTCGGCAAGCATCTCGTGCAGCCGTCCGCGAGCGTCGCCGTTCGCATCCTCATGGGCCGCGAGGGTCTCGCTGAGCTGCGTCTCGATCCGCACTGCGGGGTTCAGGGCGGACGCGGGATCCTGGGGCACGTAGGAGACGACCCGACCGCGCATGCTCCGCAGCTCGACGTCGGACTTGGCGAGGACATCCTCGCCGGCGATGCGGACCGCCCCGCCCGCGAATCGCACACCGCGTCGGCAGTGACCGAGGATCGCGAGCCCAACCGTCGTCTTCCCAGACCCCGACTCGCCGACAAGGCCGAGAATCTGACCGGGCGTGAGCGAGAAGCTCACCTCGTCGACGATGTCGACGTCCGTGTCCGCGATGACGACGTGGAGGTTTTCGACCTCGAGCGCGACCGTCACGTCCGGCCCCTTCCACCCTCGATTCCGATCGCCGCCCGCGAGAACCCGTCACCGATCAGGCTCGTACCGATCGTGAGTAGACCGATCGCGAGGACGGGCATGACGACGCCCCATGGCTGCCCCACGAGGAGGCCCTGGCGGTTCTCGTTCACCATCAGCCCCCAGTCGGCGGCCGGAGGCTGCAGCCCGAAGCCCAGGAAGCTGAGCGCGGCGATGACGGCGATGTTGAAGGTCAGGCGTAGCGTGACCTCGACAACGAGCGGACTCGTGATGTTCGGGAGGATCTCCCCGAACAGGATCCTGCGCCTCGGTACGCCGATCCCCTCGGCCGCACGCACGTAGTCGCGTTCCACGACCTCGAGCGCCGCGCCGCGCGTGACCCTCGCCACCCTCGGCATCGTCGTGATGCCGACGGCGAACACCATGAGCGCAAGGGACGGCCCAACGGTCGCGACGAGCACGAGGGCGAAGACCAGTTGCGGGAAAGCGAGCACGACGTCCATCGTTCGCATCACCACCTCGTCGAGCAACCCGCGCGAATACGCGGCGAGGAGACCCACGGCAATGCCGAGCACGGCGCCGAGCAGCGTCGAGAGCGCAGCCAGCGCCAGCACCGAGCGACCACCCCAGAGGAAGCGCGAGAGGACGTCGCGTCCGATGTTGTCGGTGCCGAGTAGGGCCGCGCTCGACGGAGGCTCGAACGGAAGGGCGTACTCGCCGTGCGCGCGCTGCACGGGAGCGTCGGGCGCATAGGGGGCGAAGAACGGACCGACCCCCGCAACGGCGACGAGCGCGAGGACGATGACCACGCCAACCTTCGTTCGGGTCTGCCCCCATGTCGCCCGGAGGAGGATGACCCACGGCCGTTGCCGCCGCACAGCCGGCGCGTCGAGCGCGATCGCCTGGTCAGTCACTTGAGCGAGGTCCGAAGCCGCGGACTGACGAGGATGGTCGCGATGTCCGCGAGCATGTTGAGCACCACGTAGAGGGCTGCGATGAGCAATGCGAGGGCCTGCACCACCGGCATGTCGCGCGCGTGCACGGCGTCGACGAACCCGGCGCCGATCCCGGGATAGTTGAAGACCGTCTCGACCACGAC
>VAWZ01000125.1 GCA_005888365.1 Actinomycetota bacterium | reverse complement strand
GAAGGCGATCGGCAAGGACGTCGCGCGCACCGGAGTGGTCGTCAACTGTGTCGCCCCGGCGGTGATCGACACCCCGATCCTCGAAGGGATCAGCGAGGAGCACGTCGAGTACATGGTCGAGCGCATCCCGATGGGCCGGATGGGGCAGCCGGAGGAGGTGGCTGCGCTCGTCTGCTGGCTCGCGAGCGAGGAGTGCACGTTCTCGACGGGGGCGACCTACGACATCTCCGGCGGCCGAGCTGTTTACTGATGCGACGGATCCGGCTACGAGGTCCGATCGGGGTCGAGTACGGGTTCGTCGACGCAGACGGCGTGGTCGTCACCTCCAAGGGGAGTCGCATCGAGCCGCTCGACGCCGAGCGCCTCTTCCTTCCCGCCCCGTACGAGCTCCTCGCGCCGCTCGAGCCGCCCGAGGTCTGGTGCGCGGGAGTGACGTACGCTCGCTCGCGCGACGCGCGCGTCGAGGAGAGCGCGGTCGAGGACGTGTACTCACTCGTGTACGAGGCCGAACGGCCGGAGCTCTTCCTGAAAGACGCCGGCTGCCTGAGGACGGTCGGGCCGGGCGAGCCCATCGGCATCCGCTCGGACTCGTCATGGAACGTCCCCGAGCCGGAGATCGGGCTCGTGCTCGGCGATCACGGAGACGTCACAGGCCTGACGATCGGAAACGACGTCTCGTCACGAGAGATCGAAGGCACGAATCCGCTCTACCTGCCGCAGGCGAAGGTGTACGCGGGCGCCTGCGCCATCGGGCCCGCGATCCTCGCGCCCGTGACCGGTGAGGCGCTCGAGATCCACATGCGCATCTTCGGAGCGGGCGGCGAGGAGCTCTTCGCGGGCGAGACCTCGACGGCGCAGATGAAGCGCTCCTTCGAGGAGCTCGTCTCCTACCTCGTGCGCGACAATCCGGTGCCTGCGGGAAGCGTCCTGCTCACGGGCACCGGCCTCGTCCCTCCGGACGAGTTCACGCTCGAGCCGGGCCACGTCGTCGAGATCCACGTGCCAGGCATCGGAACGCTGACCAATCCCGTCGTCCTCGCCTCCAGCCTCCTCGAAAGGAGCCCCGCCCATGTCTGAGACCGTCACCAGCTCCCCGGCCCGGAACTACGTCGACGGTGACTGGCAGGGGAGCGTCGCCGGGGAGACGTACGAGAAGCGAAATCCCTGGCGCCCGTCCGAGGTCACGGGTGTGTATGCGGCCTCCGGCGCCGATGACGCAGGCGCCGCGATCGAGGCCGCACGCGAGGCATTCCCGGGCTGGGCCGGGCTCCCGGCTCAGCAGCGCGCCGGGTATCTCGTCGCGACGGCGGCGGCGATCGAGGCACGGGCCGGGCGGATCGCACAGGACATGACCGCCGAGATGGGAAAGCCAATCCGCGAGTCCAAGCTCGAGACGCTGCGAGCGGCGGCGATCCTGCGGTTCGCGGCAGGGGAGGCGTGGCGCGCAATCGGGGAGCAGTACGAGCCGTCGGTCCCGGACCAGCGTCTCTACACGCTCCGCCGTCCGCTCGGCGTCGTCGGTCTCATCACCCCCTGGAACTTCCCGATCGCGATCCCCGTATGGAAGCTCGCGCCCACACTGATCTACGGGAACACGGCCGTTCTCAAGCTCGCGTACGACGCGCCCAGGACGGGCCTCCACGTGGCCGAGTGCTTCGCCGAGGCTGGGCTGCCCGCAGGCGTGCTCAACGTCCTCACCGGGTCGGGCTCGACGGCCGGCGCGGAGATCGTCCGCAACCCGCACGTGCGTGCGATCTCCTTCACGGGCTCCGTGCCCGTCGGCCGCGGCGTGCGGGAGAAGGCGACGGCTCGAGACTGTCGCGTGCAGCTCGAGCTCGGCGGCCACAATCCTCTCCTCGTCATGGCGGATGCAGAGCTCGAGCGCGCGGTCGAGGCGGCGTACGCCGGCGCGTTCTGGTCGGCCGGGGAGAAGTGCACCGCGACGCGGCGGATCTTCGTGCAGGACTCGGTCTACGACGACTTCCGCGCGCGGCTGCTGGAGCGGATGGGACGGGGACGGGTCGGCGATCCCTCGGACCCGGAGGTCGAGGTCGGCCCGCTCGTCACCGAGAGCGCTTTCGAGGACGTGCTCGGCGCCATCGAGCGCGCGAAGGGCGAGGGTACGCTGCTGGCGGGCGGCGTCCGCGCGGACGACGACGCGTTCCTGATTGCGCCTACCCTGTTCGAGGGCCTCGCAGACGACGCCGAGCTCTCCTGCGAGGAAGTCTTCGGGCCGGTGACCTCGCTCTATCGCTTCTCGACACTCGACGAGGCGACGGCGCGGGCGAACGCCGTCCGCTTCGGTCTCTCGGCCTCGATCTTCACGCGCGACCTGCGTAACGTGCAGCGCTTCACGAGCGAGATCGGCGCGGGGATCATCCACGTGAACTCCCAGACGCCCGGGGCGGACGTCCACGTGCCTTTCGGTGGGATAAAGGGCTCGGGCTGGGGGCCGCACGAGCAGGGCCGCGCTGCGATCGAGTTCTACACCGAGCTGGTCACGGTCTACCAGGACGCTCCGCTTGCCTGAGCGGACCCTCGTCACGGGAGCGCTCGGCTGCATCGGCGCATGGACGATCAAGGCGCTCCTCGAGCAGGGCGAGGATCCCGTCGGCTTCGACCTCGGAGGCGATACGCAGCGACTGAGACTGATCCTCGACGACGCGGAGCTCGAGCGGGTCACGCTCGTCCAGGGGGACATCACGGACGCGGAGGCCCTTGGCCGGGCACTCGACGAGCACGAGGTCGGGCACGTCGTCCATCTCGCCGCGCTGCAGGTCCCGTTCTGCCGCGCGGATCCGGTGCTCGGAGCTCGCGTCAACGTCGTCGGAACGGTCACCATGTTCGAGGCGGCCAAGGCACGCCGGGATCGGATCACAGGGCTCGCCTACGCGAGCTCGACCGCCGTCTACAGCGCCTCCGATCCATCCCCGGCGCCCGAGTCGGGCGGGACGAGGCCGGGCACGCTCTACGGCGTCTACAAGCTGGCGAACGAGGGCACGGCCCGGGTGTTCTGGCAGGACGAGCGCGTGCCGTCGATCGGGATCAGGCCGTACGTCGTCTACGGGCCCGGCCGCGATCAGGGCATGACCTCGGGGCCGACTCTCGCCATGCAAGCGGCCGCCCGCGGAGAGCCGTACGAGATCGTCTACGGCGGAACGGCCCAGTACGACTACGCGCCTGACGTGGGAGCGGCCTTCGCGCGCGCGGGCCGCACGGCGTCAGAAGGGGCGCACGTCGCGAACTTCCCGGGCGTCGCTGCGTCGCTGGAGGAGGCCGTGGCCGCGATCGAGGCAGCCGCGCCCACGGTTGCCGGGAAGATCACGTGGCGGGACGAGCCGCTCCCGTTCCCACCTCTTCTCGAGACGGGCGAGCTGGAGCGACTCATCGGAGACGTCCCCTGCACCCCTCTCGCCGAAGGAGTGCGGCGGACGATCGAGCACTTCCGTCGGCGTGCCGTCAGTGAATGAGCGG
The DNA here is from genome assembly GCA_005888365.1 of Actinomycetota bacterium. GTDB lineage: Bacteria > Actinomycetota > Thermoleophilia > Gaiellales > Gaiellaceae > GMQP-bins7. Next base: position 1,265 of record VAWZ01000125.1, on the reverse strand, counting down.
GCGCAACGTGTCGCGCGCGATCAGGAAGCCGCGCTCGACGAGCTCCTCGCTGCCCTCGAACGAGCGGTCCTCGTGCTCGACCGAGACGACGTAGTCGTAGCCGACGCGATAGAGCGCCGCCACGAAGCGGCTCCAGCGCACCTCGCCCAGTCCCGGGAGGCGCGGCACCTGCCAGCCCATCCCGAGCGAGATCGTCCCGTTCCGGTAGAGGCCGTCGCGGTCGATCTCCAGGTCCTTGGCGTGGACGTGGAAGATCTTGGCGGCGTAGTCGCGGACGACGCGCTCGTAGTCGATCTGGAGCCAGACGAGGTGTGAGGGGTCGAGATTGAGCCCGAAGCTCGGGCTGTCCACGATCGAGAACATCTCGTCCCAGGCCGCGGGAGTTGCGGCCAGATTCGTGCCACCGGGCCACTCGTCGTAGGAGAAGAGCATCGGGCAGTTCTCGATCGCGATCCGGACGCCACGCTCGGAGGCGTACTCGACGAGCTCCGGCCAGACGGTGCGGAACTCCGCGAAGCTCTCGGGGAGGGTCTTCGTCTGGTCTCGCCCGACGAACGTGCCGACGATCCCGACGCCGAGCTCGTGCGCCGCGTCGATTACGCGCCGGAGGTGGTCGTTCGCCGCCTTCCGCTCGTCGAGGTCCGGGTGGAGATTGTTCGGGTAGTAGGCGAGCGACGAGATCTCGAGACCATGGATCGTCAGCGTTTCGTGGACCGCGTCCGTATCGAGCAAGTCGACGTCGACGTGTGAGACGCCCGCGTACCGCCTCCGCTCCCCGCCCGCGGATGGCCAGCAGGCGACCTCGAGCATCTCGAAGCCGTTCGCGGCCGACCACTCTGCGACCTGCGCGAGAGTCAGGTCGGGGAACGCGGCGGTCAAGAGTCCGAGCTTCACGTCGTCGTCACCTCCACGGACGCCACGGCTCAGTTCCTGTCGTGCTCGGGCGCGCCCGCCGAGTCGAGAGCCGTCTTCCCGATCGCCGCCGACATGATCCGACGCCCGGAGCCGCGCGTCCGGCGGCGCACGACCTGCTCCGTGCGCCGGACGTGCTTGCGAGCTTCCGCACCTGCACGCGCGACGTCGCCGGCCCGGATCGCCTCCACGATCGGCAGGTGGAAGTCGACCATGTCGATCTGGTCGAAGTACGTCCAGTAGACGGCGAACGCGGTCGACACCTCCACGCCGAGCACGAGCCAGCACTGCTGGAGCGCCTCGTTGGCCGCGAGCTCGACGACCGCGCGGTGGAAGGCGAGATCGTGCGCGAG
>VAWZ01000096.1 GCA_005888365.1 Actinomycetota bacterium | reverse complement strand
CCATGGACTGCAGGTGAAGGTGAACCATCTTTCGAACCCGGACGTCGAACAGGGGCTCGTCTTCAACCAGAACCCCGACGCGGGAACACGAGTCGAGAAACACACGCTTGTCGTGATCGACGTCTCCACCGGGAAGAAGCAGGTGACCATCCCCAACGTCGTGGGTCAGAACCAGATCGACGCAGTCAAGGCGCTCACGCAGCAAGGGCTCGAATCGCGTGTCGTCGAGGTCAACTCGAACGAGAGTGCGGGCACTGTGACCGGGCAGTCGCCGGCCGCCAACGTCGTGGTAGTCGAGGGCACGCAGGTTCGGATCAACGTCTCGTCGGGGCCGAAGCAGGTTTCCGTTCCCGCGGTCATCTCGCTCCCGTACGAGCAGGCTGCCGCCGAGCTCGAACAGGCAGGCTTCAAGGTCTCGAGGAACGACGTCGCCTCGGATCAGGCGCAGGGGATCGTCACCGACCAGAACCCGAAGGGAGGAACGAGCGCGAACAAGGGCTCGTCCGTCAGCCTGTCCGTCTCCAAGGGGCCGACGACGAGCGCCGTCCCCGACGTCACGACGCAGGAGGCGTCGGTCGCCCAGGCGACGCTCGCGGGTGCCGGCTTCAAGGTGCGTACCGTGTCCGAGGACACGAGCGATCCGAGCCTCGACGGGATCGTCATCTCCCAGGATCCGACCGGCGGATCCCAGGAGAAGCCGAAGACGGTGGTCACGCTCTTCGTCGGACGCCTCGTGCAGTCGACGACCACGACGACCACCACCCCCACCACGACGACACCGTGACCTCGCGGCGACGCGTCGCGGTGATCGCGGGCGGCCGCTCGAGCGAGCACCAGATCTCGATCGCCTCCGCCCGCTCGGTCCTCGCGGCACTCGATCCCGAGCGCTACGAGACGACGACGATCGAGATCGGCCACGACGGCAGATGGGAGATCGCGGCCGCCGATCGCAGCCTCCCCGCCTCAGGCGTGGCGGATATCGAGACGCTCCCGGTCGTCGCGTCCTCGGCGCCGGCGAAGGTCCTCGGTCGCGTCGACGTCGTCCTCCCCATCCTCCACGGCCCGTACGGGGAGGACGGAACCGTGCAGGGGCTCCTCGAGCTGGCAGGCGTCCCCTACGTCGGCGCAGGCGTCGCGGCGTCCGCGCTGTGCATGGACAAGGACCTGTTCAAGGCGGTGCTCCGGGATCGCGGAATCACCGTCGCCCGCAACGTCACGCTGCGCAACGGAGACCGGCCCGAGCACCCCTTCACGTACCCGGTGTTCGTCAAGCCGGCACGGCTCGGCTCCTCGGTGGGCATCTCGAAGGTGCACGGCGAAGACGAGCTCGAGAGCGCGATCGCCCTCGCGCGTCGCCACGACGACAAGGTGCTGATCGAGGAGTTCGTCTCCGGGACGGAAGTCGAGTGCGGCGTCCTCGGCAACCGCGAGCCGACCGTGTCGGTCGTCGGCGAGATCGTCGCCAAAGCCGAGTGGTACGACTACTCGGCGAAGTACGACGACGGTGGGATGGAGCTGATCGTCCCGGCCGGGATTCCCTCCGATGCCGCCGCACGCGTCCAGGAGATCGCCGTCGACTCGTTCATCGCCACCGAGTGCGAGGGGATGGCGCGAATCGATCTCTTCGTGCGCCCGGACGGCGAGATCGTGGTGAACGAGATCAACACGATCCCCGGGTTCACCGAGACGAGCGTCTACACCAAGCTTTTCGAGGCCTCCGGGATCCCCTATGCCGAGCTGCTCGATCGCCTGATCGACCTGGCCCTCGAGCGGCACGCGCGCCGCGCCCGGCTGGAGTACTGAGCCAGCCTCTAAGGTCCCGCCAAGAGGTGCTCGGTCTGGGCGCGATGCCACTCGAGGCCGAGCTCGCGGAAGCGCTCGTCTGCCCGCGCCAGGAGGTCGTCATCGCCACGTGCGGCTCCGAGCGCCCGCAGCGCGAACGGCTCGGGGACCGTGCCCGGTTGGGCGAGCCCAGGAGCCTCCGCCTCGATCCACGCGTGCTCACGGAGTGTGATCAGCGCGTCCATCCGAGCCGCGAATACCGAAGGCCCCCACACGAACGCCCGCCTCGGCGGTAGGCGGATGAGGGCTCGCAGAGCCTCGAAGTCGCCGCGGGCGTGCGCCAGTCGTATCCGCGGCGTGCTCAGCTCCCGCTCGTGGCCCGCTCCGGCGACCAACTCGGCTTCCAGCTCCAGATCACGCGCTCGACCCTCGTCTCCGAGGTACGCGTGCGCGAGCGCGCAGACCAGGAGATCGCGCGCGTTTCGCATGCATGGCGTCGAGAGATTCCGAGCAACGGCGTCCGCGATGCGGTCCGTGTCGCCAGCGAGCACCGACCAATCCGCGAGCATCTCTGCGATCTCGAGCGGCAACGAGATCGAATGCAGGCGGTGGTGGGCGGAGAGCCGACGAGCGATGCCCCAGTGCAGGTCCGCAAGCTGCCTGGCTTCGCCGAACTGGCCCATGGCAGCCGCAACCGGTACCCCGGACTCGTACACCTCGCAGAGTCCGTCCGGGTCCTCCAGCTGCGGCACGAGCTCGAGTCTCCGCTCGCTCCAGGCAGCCGCCTCCTCGAATCGGAGGTGCTCGAACGCAGCGTGGCCACGGACAGCGAACGTGAACGAGCGCAGCTCGGGATCGCCCATCCGCTCGACGAGGTCCGAGAGGGACTGCAACTGCTCGTCGGACGCATCTCCGGGCAGCGCATGCGCCCGCGCCAGCAGAGCACGGGCCTGCGCAGGGCTGCCCTCTTCGGCGAGCTCCAGCGCACATTCGACCCAGGCCTCGATCCGACCTCGCTCCGGCCAAACGAGCCACATTCCGGCGCGAATCGACGTCTGAAACGCGAGCAGGCTGTATGCCTCTGCACGCTCGCGAGCGTCGAGTGGGCCTTCGAGCGAGCGCTCCACGGCTGTCCAGAAGGCCTCGCCGTCGTACCGCAGCGCCTGTGCCTCACCTGTCGCCCGCCACAGGAGCGCACGCTCGTGCTCGTCGTCGGAGAGCTCGATCGCCAGTGTGTACAGCTCGATCGCCTCGTCCATCTCGTACCGGCTACGAGCAAGGTCGGCGGCGCGCCGTAGCGAGCGGACGGCATCGCCCCGTAGCCGCTCCAGCTCATGCGGCGCGTCGTGCCAGACGAGATCGGCGTCTTCTGGACGAGCCGCCTCCGCGTAGTGGTACGCGAGAACGGACGCGTGCTCGTCTTTCGCGCGGTCGTTCTCGACCATCCAGTCGGCGAACGCCGCGTGCAGACGCCCTCGGCGCGCCTTGGGGATGCTCGAGTACGCGACCTCGCGCGTCAGCGCGTGCTTCATCGCGTACTCGGTCTCGCCGGCGAGCGACGACCCGCCACGGCGGCGAATGAAGTCGCGCTCCTCGAGCAGGTCGAAGTCCGGCCGTTCGCCTTCGACCAGGTGGACCACCGGTCCTTCCCAGAACGTCCGACCGACGACCGACGCGGCCTGCAGCGCCGTCTTCTCGATCGGGGCAAGCCGATCCATCCGGGCGGCGAGGACGGCATGGACCGTATCCGGAATAGAGAACCCTTCCGGGACGTCTCGGACCTGCCAACCGCCGTTCCGACGTTCGAGCGCGCCCGCCTCGACGAGAGCACGCACGAGCTCCTCGAGGAAAAACGGGGTTCCCTCCGCTTTTGCGACCACGAGCGCCCGCAGCTCGTCAGGCGGCTCCCCCGCGAGCAACTCGCTCAGCATCTGGCTCGTAACCTCGCTCGGCAGGGGCTCGAGCCAGATCGTCGTCGCGTTCCGGCGTCCGCTGCCCCATTCGGGGCGCCGATCGAAAAGCTCGGGCCGAGCGGTCGCGAGCAGGACGATCGGCGCCCGGGCATCGCGTACGACGCGGTTGAGAAGCTCGAGAAGATCGTCTTCCGCCCAGTGGATGTCCTCGACGAGGTTGACTGCAGGTCGTTTGCGGGCGAGCTCCTCGAGGAAGCCCACTGCGGCGGCATGCAGGCGCTCACGCGCGTCGAGAGGGTGGAGGCCGCCCGCCACGTCCAGTCCGAGGGCGAGGCCGAGGATCTCGTGCCCGGACAGGCGCGTCATCGCACGCTCCGGAGTGTCGCTGTCGAGAATCCCGAAGTGCTCCTTCAGAACCTCGCCGAGCGGCCAGTACGTGATCCCGTCCCCATACGGGAGACAGCGACCTGTGCGCCGTATCGGCGAAGGATCCTCACGAGCGAGCACCTCCCACAGCTCGCGTACCAACCGTGTCTTTCCGATGCCGGGCTCGCCCACGATCGTCACCAGGTGGGGCTCCTGCTGCGAGACGACGCGTCGATACGTCGCGCGGAGCAGGTCGAGCTCGGTCTCGCGGCCGACGAAGACGCGACGCAAGCCGCCGACACCTCGCGGGCGCATCAGCGTGAGCGACCGCAACACCGGGCGGCACAGGACTTCCGACGACTTCCCTTTTGCCGCCACCGACCGCAGCTCCCCGAACTCGAAGGCGCCACCGGCGGCCGCAACGGTGCGCTCTCCCGCGAGCACCTCGCCCGCCACAGCGGCCTGCTCGAGTCGTGCACCGACGTTGACCGCGTCCCCGGAGACGAAGGAGCTCGCCTCGCGGGCCCGACCGACGACCACCTCGCCGGTGTTCACCCCGATTCGGAGCGCCAGCCGGTCGCCGGGCAGCTCCTGCAGGCGGCGTTGCATGGCGACGGCGGCGTGCAGCGCTCGCTCAGCGTGATCCTCGACCGCGACAGGCGCCCCGAAAACCGCCATCACCGCGTCCCCCGCGAATTTCTCGACCGTGCCTCCGGTGCGCGTGATTTCCTCCGACATCGCGTCGTAGAACCGGTCGAGCAGTAGCCGGACGCGCTCGGGATCCTCCTCATCGGCCAGCGCGGTCGAGCCCACGAGATCGGCGAAGAGGACGGTTGCGAGCTTACGCTCGTCGCCGAACACAGGTCGATCGTCGAGCCCGGCGCCGCATGTCGGACAGAAGCGCGCGCCTTCGGGAAGCGCCCCGCCGCACGAATCGCACGTCTGCATGCGTCAAATGTTGCCGAGCACGAGGAGTGCTGCCTAGAGCACGGCCGCGAGCGCGTCTTCCCAGACCGCCAGCGCCTCGTCGAGCTCCGCCTCCTGGATCGTCAGCGGACAGAGGACGCGGATGCAGTTCCCGTAGATGCCGGCCTTCATCAGAACCAGGCCCCGAGAGAGGGACTCGTCGGCGATCGCGTCCGCGAGCTCGGGTGCGGGTGTCTTGTCGTGCAGGTCGCGCACGAGCTCGATCGCGAGCATCGCTCCCAGCCCACGCACATCTCCGATCGGGGGCCAGCGCGACTGCCACTCCCGCATGCGCGTCCGCACAACGTTCCCGATGGTTACGGCGCGGGCGACGAGCTCTTCCTCCTCGAAGATGTCGAGGACCGCGAGCGCCGCAGCCAGTGCGACAGGGTTACCGATGAACGTTCCGCCGATGGCTCCGGCGTGCGCGCTGTCGACGACATGAGCTCGACCGACGACTCCCGAAAGCGGGAGCCCGCCGGCCAGAGATTTCGCGACGACCATGAGATCGGGCTCCACGTCGAAGTGCTCCATCGCGAACATGCGGCCCGTACGGCCGAATCCGGTCTGGACCTCGTCAGCGACGAGCACGATCCCGTGTCGGTCACACAGGTCGCGTAGCCCGCGCACGAACTCCGGAGGCGCAGGGATGAATCCGCCCTCTCCCTGCTGCGGCTCGAAGACGATCGCCGCGACCGACTCGGGCGACACGTGCGCAACGAGCATCCGCTCGAGCGCCGCGAGTGCTGCCGCCGCGTCGGGCCCGCGGTAGCCGTTCGGAAAGGGAGCGCGATAGACCTCCGGTGCGAAGGGACCGAGGCCGGTCTTGTACGGATGCGGGCGTGACGTCATGGTCAGGGCAAGGAGTGTCCGCCCGTGGAACCCTCCTTCGAACGCGATCACGCCCGTTCGCCCCGTGTGCAGGCGTGCGAGCTTCACCGCGTTCTCGACCGCCTCGGCCCCGGAGTTGAAGAACGCACAGCGCAGATCTCCGGAGATCGGGGCGATCGCCGCCAGCCGCTCAGCGAGCTCGACGTATCCCTCGTAGGGGAGAACGGTGTAGTCCGTGTGCAGAAAGCGTTCGCTCTGCTCGCGAATCGCCTCGAGCACCCGCGGGTGGTTGTGGCCCACGTTCAGCACACCGACTCCTCCGACGAAGTCGAGAAAGGTGTTCCCGTCGACGTCCGTGATCGTGGCACCACGGGCCTCGCGGACGACCACGGGCCCGTGCACGATCAGCGGCGCGGCGACGGCGTTCCGCTCTCGCGCGAGGATCTCGCGCGAGAGCGGCCCCGGGATCTCGGTCCGGAGCTCGATGACACGGGTGGTCGCCACGCGCGGGAGGCTAGCGGACGGCCTTGCCGGAGCTCCCGGTCACGTCTCGTACTGCTTCTTCGGCACGAGCCGGGAGCCGGTCAGGATGACATCCACCGCTGCCGCGATGCCCACGAGGATCCATTGGCTGCCCCTGACGCCATCGTTCGCGGACCAGAGGAGGACGTACATGATCGTGGCGTACGGGAGGAAGATGAGGCCGAGGAGCGGCACGAACCAGCCGTTAAACGCATCGTCGACCCGGCTTCCCGAGTACCACATGACTCCGAGCACGACGCGCGGAGCGACGACTGCAGCGAAAATGACCAGGCCCATGCGACCGCAGTTTCTTCGCTCGCCTCGCGATCGTCAACCGGCTCCCCGCATCCTCGAGGCCGAGGAGCTCGCACTCGACCCTCTTGTCCAGTTCCGTGCGTGGTTCGCCGAAGCCGAGGCCGCATGCCCGTGCGCGGGCGCAATGACGCTCGCGACGGTCGGATCCGACGGCTCACCGTCCGCGCGCATCGTCCTTCTGCGCGCGCTCGACGAGCGCGGCTTCGTGTTCTTCAGCAATCGCGCGTCCCGAAAAGGCCGCGAGCTGACTACGAATCCTCGCGCTGCGCTCGTCTTCCACTGGTGGGAGCTCGGACGCCAGGTACGAGTCGAGGGTCTGGTCGAGGAGGTCGAGCAGGCCGATTCGGATGCCTACTGGCGGGCCCGTCCTCGTCCCAGCCGCATCGCGGCCTGGGCGTCGCCGCAGTCGCGGCCGATCGCGAGTCGGCGCGTGCTCGACGACCTCTATGCCGAGGCAGAGGCCCAATTCGGCGATGGCGACGTGCCGCTTCCACCCTTCTGGGGTGGCTACCGCGTGCTCCCGGAAACGGTCGAGCTCTGGCTTCACCGGGACAACCGGCTGCACGACCGCCTGCGCTACACGCGCGACGACGTCGGCTGGCGGGGCGAGCGCCTTGCGCCGTAGGAGCGGTCAGCCCGCGGGGGCGAGAGCGCCTGCGGTGTAGAGGCCTTCCGGGTTCCAGAGCATGTAGCCCTTCGCACCCGCGACTCGCGCAGCCTCGATCTGCGCACGCACCTCGGCGATCCCGTACCGGCGAGAGAAGGAGAAGTCCTGGACCCAGGGCACGAGCAGGACATCGGTACCACGGAGCGACCTACGAAACGCATGCAAGGCGAGCGACACGGTCGCTCCCGGCGTCGCGCTCGGATCGTAGAGACCGAGCTCGCCTGCACCGAACAGCGACGGATACGTCATCGGATACACAGCGTGGACGTAGGGCGCGAGGCGGCGCGGCACCTGGCCGATCCCGAGGTCCCGCATGGCCGAAAGACCGAATACCGCCGCCGAGACCCGGACGCCGAGCGGCGACAGTCGACGGCTCGCGTACCGGAGGAAGGACGGGACCGCGTCTCCCTTTGCGAGCCCTCCGCGGTGTGGATACACGGCCGAGGCGACATCGCCGTCCGAAGGAAAGCGGACGTAGTCGAAGAGAATCTCGTCGAATCCCGCCCGTGCTGCGGCGGCCGCAACGTCGACGTCGTACTTCCAGACTCGCCGCTCGTAGGGGTTGGCCCAGGAGAGACCTGCGCCGTCGCGCCAGACCGCGCCATCGCTGCGTTGCACGGCCAGCGCCGGCCGGGCATCGGCGAGAGACGGATCCTCGAAGACGACCACGCGACCGATCAGGTAGACGCCACGGGCATGAGCCATGCGCGCCACGATGCGCGGGTCGTAGAACGAGCGCGCGGCGCCGATGCTCCTGGCGAGCGGGACCAAGGGTGAGGCGAAGCCGACTTGACCGCGCTCGTCCTTCACATCGAGCTCGAGAGCAGTAAGGCCGTCGCGTCGCAGGTCGAGGTAGTGCTCAACCTTGCCGGGAAGGGACGCGAGCCCCATGGTCACGTGGACTCCGCGAATCTCGACTGGGAGAGCGCGTGGGCCGGGCGCGCGCGCCGAGGCCTGAGAGCGGAGCTGCATCGCCGTCGAGCCGTGCGTAGCGCGCGTGCCACCGACGAACTGGGCTCCGACTCCCAGGACTGCGACCCCTCCAAGCGAGGCTCCGATCAGACCTCCGCGCCGCAGTCGCTTCCTTCTCCGCGCCGCTGCCCGCCGCTGCCGAAACCTCGCGTTCGGGTCGATGGGTGGGAACAGCATCGACACCGCGCCGTGGACGTTATCGCAGTCGCGCCGCCCGGGCAGCCGCAAGCCCTGCTCGTAGAATCGCCCGAGTGGTCCTTTCAGATCGCACGATTCGGAGGCTGATCGCCGAAGGACGGATCGGTATCGAGCCGTTCGACCCCTCGCTCATGCAGCCTTCCAGCCTCGACGTTCGTGTCGACCGCTACTTCCGCGTGTTCCGCAACTCCCGCTACCCGTACATCGACGTCAAGGCGGAGCAGGAAGAGCTGACAGAGCTCGTCGAGGCCGGCGACGAGGCGTTCATCCTCCACCCGGGAGAGTTCGTGCTCGGATCGACGCTCGAGCGTGTGACGCTTCCGGACGATCTCGTTGCGCGGCTCGAGGGGAAGAGCTCGCTGGGAAGGCTGGGCCTCCTCATCCACTCCACCGCGGGATTCATCGATCCGGGCTGGGACGGACACGTGACGCTCGAGCTCTCGAACGTCGCGAACCTCCCGATCACGATCTACCCGGAAATGAAGATCGGCCAGATCTCCTTCGTCCAGCTCTCCGAAGCCGCAGAGCGTCCGTACGGCTCGGAGGGCATCGGGTCGAAGTACCAGGGCCAGCGCGGCCCGACCCCGAGTCGGTACTGGCAGAACTTCCGCGACGGCCAGTAGGGACTGCGGTGAAATCGGAGACGCCGCGGGCTCCACGGTCGCGCTTCAGGGTTTTCGCGGGATCGGAATCTGTGCGAGCGGATTCCGACCTTGCGCATCATTCGGGCGGGCGGCAGTCATCGTCGGCTGCCGCGTCTCCAAGCCGTTCCATGAGGTCCGCGATCCTCGCGAGCTCCCGCGAGTCGAGCCGCGCCGCGAACAGCTCGTCGATCTGGGCGACGTGAGTCGCCGAGGCTTCCCGAACCTTGGCCAGCCCCGCATCGGTCAGGACCGCATAGACGACACGCCGATCGCTTTCACAGGTTCCCCGCTCGACGAAGCCGGCGCGCTCGAGTCCATCGAGGAGCCTCGTGATACCCGAGGGCGTGAGAAGCACCTCCCCGGCGAGGTCGACGCGCCGCATGCGCCGATCTGGAGCGCGCGCTAGCCGTAGGAGTACCTCGTAATCGTTGATCGTCAGACCGTGGTCGTTGGTCAACTCGACGCTGAGCCGCCGTGTGACAGCCGCGTGCGAGCGGACGAGAGCGACAAATGCGCGAACCGCCGAAGATTGCTCACTCAATACTTGCGCACTCATACTTTCTCCTGCTAGATTTACTTGCGTACTCAATTGTAGTGGACGCAAAGGAGAGCTGCGATGTCCATAGTTGCACAGAAGTCAGCCAGCATCATCCCGACCGGAACGTGGACGATCGATCCCGTCTGGTCGGCACTCGGCTTCGAGATCAAGAAGATCGGGCTCGCTGTGATCAAGGGTCGCGCGCTCGACTTCGAGGGAACAATTCGCGGCGGAGACGCGCCGTCGATCGAGGGCAAGGCAGCCGTGTCGAGCATCACGACGTTCGACGAGACCCGCGACGCGCACCTACAGTCACCCGACTTCTTCGACGCGGAGCGGTACCCGGAGCTCCGGTTCGAGTCGACCCGAGTCGAGGCCCGCGGAAACCAGCTCATCGTCGACGGCGAGCTGACGATCAAGGGAGTCGCGACGCCCGTCGAGCTGAGAGGGCACTATGAGGGCGCCGGGACCGATCCTCTAGGGAACGAGCGGATCGCGCTGGAGCTCTCGGGCACGATCGATCGCACCGACTTTGGCCTCGACTGGAACGCGCCGGTGCCGGGCGGAGGGCTTCTGCTCCCCAACGAGGTTGTCCTCACTGCCAGCTTCGCGGCGGTCAGGGCAGCGTAGGACATGCGCATCCTCGCTCTCGTCGGAAGTCTCCGTTCGGGCTCGTTCAACGTCGCGCTTGCACGGGCCGCGGCCGAACTGGCGCCTGCGGGTGTCGAGGTCGAGCTTTTCGACGGGCTCGAGCTCGTCCCGCCGTATCACCAGGACGTGGACGAGCCCGGACGCGAGCCTCCCCCGGCGGTACAAGACCTCCGCGCGAAGATCGAGAGCGCGGATGCGCTGCTCGTCGTCACTCCCGAGTACAACGGCTCGATCCCGGGAGTGCTGAAGAACGCCATCGACTGGGCCTCGGCCCGTCACCGCGGCAGCTCGTTCCGGAACAAGACGGTCGCGATCGCAGGTGCCTCCACGGGGGCGTTCGGTGCGATCTGGGCGCAGCAGGATCTCCGGCGCGTCCTCGGGATCGCCGGAGCACGCGTCATCGAAGGTGAAGTCCCGGTGGCGCACGCTCACGATGTGTTCGACGAGAGCGGGCGCCTGCGGGACCCGCTCCTCGCCGAGCGCCTTCGGAAACATGTGGCAGCCCTCGTTCGCGAGTCAGCACCCGTAGCCGTCGCGGCATAGGCCAAAGCTCGTATCCGCCGGGGAGGCATGACGATCGGGCCGTTACGACCTTAGGTGGCCCCGTTAGGGATTTGTCCGCGCAGACGAAACCCGTCACGTCGGGTTTCGTTCTGCGCATCCAAGACCTGTCGAAACCGGGGGCCGCTTTCGCGGCCCCTCGATCCGGTTACCCAGCGTTGGAGTAGTAGAGGCGCTTCCTGCCTGCCGCTCGCGATCGAACCCGAGCGGCGGCGGCGCGAGTTGCGAGCCCCCTACGCTGGCTAGGCGATTCCCGGTGGTCCCGGGGACACGCCTCTACCCGCTGGTACCTCCACTGCCCGAACTGTCGTCACTCAAATCGGACCACCTCCTTTCCGCGGTAGCTCCAGCATACGCGTCCGCAGCGGACAGAGAGAAGTCGCTCAGCTCGTGGGAGCCTCGGCCAGGATCGTCGACAGCTCGAGCCCGCGATCGAGCGGCAGGGTGAGGCTCGAGAGCGTCTGATCGGCCTGCCGCGCCTCCGAGTAGCGAGCAAGTGGATCGGCATGTGACAGAACGTTGTCGGCGACGACGAGCCCGCCTACCTCGAGCAGAGGGCGAGCGAGTCCGAAGAGCGCTTCGTAGTCGTCCTTCTCCGCGTCCAGGAAGACGAGGTCGAACGTGTCCCGGGTCTCGCGCAGGACCTCGAACGCGTCGCCCTCGACGAGCTCGGCCCATTCCTCGAGCCCGGCGTCCGCCAGGTTCGTGCGCCAGGCGGCGCACTTGCCCGCGTCCCGCTCGATCGAGACGACGCGGCCCGCCTCGAGTCGTGCGCCTGCAGCGAGCCAGATCGCCGAGTATCCACGCGAGCCACCGAGCTCGAGCGCATTGATCCCGGGCTGAGCGGCGGCGAGGGCGAAGAGGAAACGTCCGGTGGTCGGCTCGACCTGACGCGAGCGTTGGTCGGGGCGTAGTCCCGCATCTCGTTCGACCCGATCCTCGGCCTCGAGTCGTGCCAGCACCGTGAGGACGCGCTCGTCGAGCACGCGTCAGTCCGGAAGCTCCACGACCAGCATGCCGTCTCGCTCCACAACGGCGAAGACGGGAACCGACTCGAACGCAGGAAGCGTCAGCGGGATGCCGGTCTCGAGGTCGAAGCGAGAGCCGTGGCGAGGGCAGACGACGACGCAGAGCTCCGGCTCCCATTCGCCCTCGCACAGTGGGCCGTCGTCGTGGGAGCAGCGATCCTCGATCGCGTGGATCGCTCCGGCGCAGTTGTAGACGCCCAACGTGAGTGAGCCTGCCGGCACGAGGCGCATCGTCCCGGGCGGCAGCTCTTCGGGCGGGCAGACCTCGACGACCACTACTCGAGAACGAGGTCCCGAGCCGCGGTTCCCCATTCGTCGGGAAGCGGCGTCCCCCTGGCCTTGTGGAGCGCCAGCTTCAGCACCCCGAGCCCGAGAATCGCGCACTTGAGGCGCACCGGCGTGAGCGGGATGCCGAGCTCGTCGAGCAGCTCCTCCTTGGGCATGGCTGCTACCTCGTCGGCGCTCTTCCCCTTCACGAGGTCTGTCAACATGGAGGTGGCAGCCTGGCTGATGGCACAGCCACGCCCCTCGAAGCCGACATCCTCGATCACGTCTCCCTTGCCGAGCCGGATCGATACCGAGACCTCGTCCCCGCAAAGCGGGTTCTGCCCCTCGGCGCTCGCGTCCGCGGCTTCGAGCAGCCCGTGGTTGCGCGGGTTCTTGTAGTGATCCAGGATCAGCTCGCGATAGAGCTGATCGAATTCGCCTGTTGCCACTAGCCGAACGCCTTCTTGACCTTGTGCAGACCGTCCACGAGGCGGTCGATCTCGTCCGGGATGGTGTAGACGTAGAAGCTCGCGCGGTTGGTCGCGGCCACACCCAGCTTCCGCATCAGCGGCTGACAGCAGTGGTGGCCGGCGCGGATCGCGACTCCCTCGAAGTCGAGCACCTGCGCCACGTCGTGGGGATGGACTCCCTCGACGTTGAAGGAGACGATGCCCGCGCGACGGTCCGCGGCGGGCCCGTACGACCGGACCCACGGAAGCTCTGCAAGGCGCCCGAGCGCGTACTCCGCGAGCTCGTGCTCGTGACGCTCGATTGCGTCGAATCCGATCTCGTTCAGGTAGTCGACCGCGGCGCCGAAGCCGACCGCTTCGGCGATCGGCGACGTCCCGGCCTCGAACTTGTGCGGCAGGTCGCCCCAGGTCGTCTCTTCGAACTGGACCTTACGGATCATGTGACCGCCGAGATTGAACGGCTCCATAGCCTCGAGGAGCTCCGCCCGGCCCCAGAGCGCCCCGACTCCGCTCGGCCCGCACATCTTGTGCGCCGAGAAGGCGAGAAAGTCGCAGCCGAGCGCCTGGACGTCGATCGCCCGGTGCGGCGCCGCCTGCGCAGCGTCGACGACGATGAGCGCGCCGCGCTCGTGGGCCCAGCTCGCGAGCTTCTCCACCGGGTTGACGGTGCCGAGCGCGTTCGAGACGAGACCGCTCGCGACCACCTTTACGCGACCTTCGCGCTCGATCTCGTCCAGCGCTCCGAGCTCGAGCTCGCCGTTCTCGTCGAGGGGGATCGCGCGGAAGCCGGCACCCGTGCGCTTCGCAACGTACTGCCAGGGGACGTAGTTCGAATGGTGCTCGAGCTCGGTCACGACGGCGAGATCTCCCGGGCCGAGATTCGAGAGACCCCAGGCGTAGGCGACGAGATTCAGCCCCTCGGTCGCATTCCGCGTGAAGATGACCTCGCGCGCCTCCGGAGCGTTCACGAGCGCCTGCACTTTCTGGCGCGCGCCCTCGAACGCGGCCGTCGCGCGCTCCGAGAGCGCGTACACACCGCGGTGCACATTGCCGTACGAGGTCTCGTAGAAGTGCAGCATCGCGTCGAGCATCTGCCTCGGCTTCTGGGAGGTGACCGCCGAGTCGAGGTACGCGAGCGACTTGCCGTTGATCTCGTGCTCGAAGATCGGAAAGTCGGCGCGGAGACGATGCGCGTCCAGGGTGGATGCGGTGACGGCCATCGCTGCATCGTACCCAGGCACCTTCTCGAGCCAATACCAGGCTTCGTTAGGAGAAATCGACCTTCCCGTTGCTCGCCGCGCGCTCCGCTGCCCGTCGCTGCCGTTCGACAGTCACCGTCGCGTCGACCAGAAGCTCCCCTACGCGGTCCACGCGAATCCGCTCGGACGCCTCCTGCAAGAGCTCCTGCTTCGCCTCCGCAGGGAGCTCGACGCGGGCGGCGAGCTCGAACGAGAGCTGGCTCGAGTCGGCTGCCGGCACTTCGACGTCGCTGCCCGTGAGCTCCCGCAGCCGGTTGAAGAGCTCGAGCGCCCTGCCCACCGAGTCGGCCGCGGCAGGGTCGTCGTCGTCGGCGAAGGGCTCCACCTGACCGGTCTGGAAGCTCCGGCCTCGGGTGAGCTCGACCAACCTGAAGCGTTCGCGTCCCTCGATGACGACGTTCATGCGACCGTCCTCCAGGCGGGCGAGCACCTCGATGACGCCGGCGCGCGTCCCGATCTCGCGAACCCCCTCCGCGTCGGCGAAGAGGAGCCCGAACTCCTGCTCGTCGGCGAGGCACTCCGCGATGAGCTCCTTGTAGCGCTCCTCGAAGATGTGGAGCGGGACCTGCTCGGTCGGGAGCAGCACGATGCCGAGCGGGAAGAGGCCGAGCTCCATCATGGCCGTCGCAGGGAGGCGAACTCCCAGAACCTGACCCGGTTCTCCTCGGAGAGCCGGAGCCCCTCCGCCTCTGCCGCCGCGAAGAGCGCAGCCCGTGGATGCAGAAAGACCCGAAACGACCGTCTCACGAGCCAGAGCCAGGCGTTCAGGAGGCAGATCCCGACGCGTACGACGAGCCGGTCGCGCGGAAAACTCAACACGAGCGTCCCTTGTGCAAGCCGTGCTGCAACACCGGTAAGCCGAACGCCGTCCGGAGAGCAACAGACGACGCGGTTGAGCACCACTATCTCGGCTGGATCGGCCACGTCGGGCTGGTCGAGCACATCGGCCACACGAAACGAAGTCCGGTCCTGGAAGCCTCTGTCTCGAGCGAGCTCGCGGGCATACGGCTCGTAGGCGGCGACGAGCTCGACGACCTCCCCTCGGGCCGCACCCGCCTCGAGGAGCTCGGACTGCAGGATTCCGATGCCGCCGCCGATCTCGAGCACGCGCCTGCCTTCGAGGCGGCCGGCCGCCGCGGAGCGAAGCATCATGCGCTCGAGCCTGTCGAGCCCCTTCCTCCTGTAGCGCTCGAGACTGCGCCGGGCAGCGCGCGGAGCGAACATCTCCTCGCATGGCCCTGCGCGGCAGCAGCTCGGCACGGCCCGACGATACCGAGCCTCTGGCTCCTTCGACGTCAGGCAGGCTCGGGCGGCGCGACCTCGACGCAGGCCTCGGACACGCCCAACCTAGGAAGGCGCTTCGAGCTCGAGCGCGGCGGAGTTGATGCAGTAGCGGTGCCCGGTCGGCGCAGGACCGTCGTCGAAGACATGGCCGAGGTGGCCTCCGCACGTCGCGCAAAGCACCTCAGTGCGCACCATACCGTTGCTCCTGTCGACCTCGGTCAGGACGCTCGAGAGCGACGCGGGCTCGACGAAGCTCGGCCAGCCGGTTCCGGAATCGAATTTCGCGTCGGAGCGGAAGAGCTCGGCGCCGCAGCCGGCGCAGCAGTACACCCCGGGAGAATGCTCGTCCCAGTACGTGCCCGTGAACGCCCGCTCGGTCCCTTTGTTTCGCAGGATCTCGTACTGCTCGGGCGCCAGGCGTGCGCGCCACTCCTCGTCGCTCAGCTCCATCTTCGTATCCATGACCCGAGAGTAGCGAGGAGAGCAGGCTCAGAGGACGACGAGCGAGACGGCGACGTACTGCGTGACGGCCGCGGCGACCACGAGAAGATGGAAGACCTCGTGGAAGCCGAGCACGCTCGGGAACGGGTTGGGCCAGGCCGCCGCGTACAACACCGCTCCGATGCTGTAGAGCGCCCCGCCCACGATGGCGAGCACCGCTGGTGCGACGCCGAGCGCCGGAAAGAGCTGCGGAATCGTGATCACCCCAACCCAGCCGACGGCGAGATATGCAGCCGCCGAAACCCACCTCGGCGCCTCGATCCAGACGAGCTCGAGGCCGGTGCCGACGAGCGCTGCACCCCACACGGTCACGAGCACGGCGACCCGCTCCGTGCCCTGGAACGCGAGCACCGCGAAGGGTGTGTACGTCCCCGCGATGAACACGAAGATCATCGCGTGGTCGACCCGGCGGGCCCAGAGGCGCGCGCCAGTCGAACGCCAGGGGAAGCGGTGGTACAGAGCGCTGGCTCCGAACATCGCGGCGAGCGCCATCCCGTACACCCAGACTGCGACGCGTTCGAGATACCCGTGGGCGAGAACGACGAGCACGGCTCCTGCTGCGAGCGAGGCAAGGAACGCGTACGCGTGGAACACGCCGCGCAGGCGCGGAACGCGCGTCGTCTCCATCACAGGATTGTGCCCGGTTAGGAACACGCGTGCACGAGGGCATGCTCCTTCGAGCCGTCGGAGCGGACGACGTCGATCTTCGAGCGAGGGACACACGGGCCGTCCGCGGCGAATGCCAACTGGCCCGAAACGACCACGCCGGGGCGCCGCTTGCGGAATCGGAACGCGGAAGCACAACCTGCGTATCGGCGAAGCGACGAAGATTCTGACTCGTTCGGCGCGAGTTGAACGTAGGCGAGCCTGGTTCCGTCCGAGGACCACTTCGGGTCGCGTGTCTCGGGCAATGACGCCGATCCGCTAGCGACCCTCTGAGCGTCGCCGCTGCAACGAGCAGAAGTGCGAAACGCGCGAGAAAACTCAAGTAGCGACACGAGGCGTTTCAGCCCTTTGGGATGCGTGCCTCGAGTGCGGCGGCGAGCGCCTCTCGTACGGGCTCGAGCTTGACGCGATCGAGCGCGTCCTGGAAGAAGCCGCGGACGATCAGTCGCTCCGCCTCCGAATGATTCAGACCGCGCGTCATCAGGTAGAAGAGCTGGTCGCGGTCGACCTGCCCGAGGGTCGCGCCGTGCGTGCAGCGCACGTCGTTCGCGAGGATCTCGAGCCCCGGGATCGAGTCGGCATGAGCCGTCTTCGAGAGCAGGAGGTTCCGGTTCTCCTGGTAGGCATTGGTCTTCTGCGCATCCTGCTCGACGCGGATCATTCCGCGCCAGACCGCACGTGCCTCGTCCCGGAGTGCTCCCTTGAAAGCGAAGTCCGAGGTCGTGCTCGGCGCAATGTGCTCCTGGAAGGTGTCGTAGTCGAGGTGCTGCTTTCCGTCAACGAAGTACGCGCCCGTGACGCGCGAGGTCGCACCCGGCCCGGCAAGGTCGTTCTGGATCCGCACCTTGCCCTTCGCCGAGCCGAACCCTCCGGTGACCCAGTCGAGCTCCGCATCCCGATCGACGCGCGCGTGGTGCGAAGCGAAATGCCACGTCGAGCGCGACAGGTTCTGGACGGAGACATACTCGACGCGCGCCGCGTCGCGGACGACGATCTCGACCGCGGCATTCATGTACGAGGAGAGCTGGGGCTCCGCCGAGGCGTACTCCTCGATCAGCGTGAACCGACTCTCTGGGTCGGCGACGACCAGCAGCCGCCAGAAGAGGGAGCCGCCTTCGACCGCGTTGGCGACTCGCACGTAGAGCGGCCTCTCGACGACGACCCCGCGCGGGACGTGTACGAGCAGGCCGTTCTTCCACGACGCAGCGTTGTGCGCTGCGAACTTCTCGTCCCAGCCGACGAGCGAATACAGCAGCTCGTGATCTTCCGGTAGCGGCTCGAACCGGATTCCGTCCGGCACTCGCTCGATCTCGATTCCGCCCTCGCCGACATAGGCGACGCCCGCGACGTCGAGGTCGAGCAGCGAAGGAGGAGCGGCGATGCCAGCGGCACCGTCCGCCGTCCACGCATCAGGATCGAAGCCGGAGAGGTCGGTGAACCGCCAGTGCTCGTCCTTCGTCGTCGGCAACGGGAGCGCGCGATAGCGCTCGAGGAGCTCGGAGCGAGCGGTGGTCACGGCATCCTCCCATCAGGGAAAGGCGCAAAACGGCGGTGCAGGATGAGCGCGTTCCCGTCCGGGTCCTTGAAGAAGGTCATGTCGCAGACGCTCGTGTGGACGATGTCACCCGCAAACTCCACGCCCTTCGCCTCGAGCTCGGCGCGGGCGGCCGCGACGTCCGGCACTCGGATGGCGATTCCCGCGGGAGAGGGCGCAAAGGGCTGGTCGACGGTCGAAGGGTCGAAGACGTCGAGCGTCACCTGCCCGAGTGAGAACTCGAGATCGCTTTCACCTTGACTCTCGATCTCGAGACCGAGGACCTCGGAGTAGAACTGCTTCGCCCGCGGGATGTCCTGTGTCAGGAACGACACGAAATCGACCTTCTCGACCTGCATCAGGGAAGCGTGCCGTCGAGATACGGGGCGTAGCGGTGATGGACCGCCAGGCCGTTCCCCTCGGAGTCTGTGAAGACGGCTCCGTGGCAAACGCCCGAGTCCCATGTCTCGCCGATGAACTCGACCCCTGCCTCCTGCAGCTTCGCCTTCGCAGCAGCGACATCCGGGACGCGGATGACGATGGAGCCGAACGGCAACGGCACGAAGGGCTGGCCTGCAGAGGGTGGGTCCACGAGCGCGAGCGTCACGTTCCCGGTCTCGAACTCGACCCAGGTGGCCGTCGAGTTTGGGTTCCGGTGAAGTCCGAGCGTGTCTTCGTAGAACCGCGCGGCGCGCTCGCGGTCTTGAACGGGCACGGCGATGAAGTCGACGCGCTGGGCCTCGATCAAGGCGTCGTGCCGTCCGCATAGGGCGCGTAGCGGCGGTGGAGCAGGATTCGGTTGCCGTCGGGATCGCTGAATCCCGCGCCGTGACAGACGCCGGAGTCCCACATCTCGTTGACCTGCACACCAGCGGCGTGGAGCTTCCCCTTGGCGGCCGCGACATCGGGAACGCGGAGCGCGATCGTTCCGGGCGGAAGAGGCGCGAACTCGTAGTCGTGCGTGTGCGGCGTCATCAGGGCGAACGTCACGTTGCCCGTCTCATACTCAACCCAGTCGTCACCCGGCGAGTTCGGGTTCTGCTCAAGGCCGAGGATCTCGCCGTAGAAGTGCTTCGCCTTCTCGATATCCCTTACCGGCACGCGGATGTAATCCACGCGCTCGACTTCGATCATCCGACGGAACCCTCCATCTGCAGCTGGATGAGGCGGTTCATCTCGACGGCGTACTCGAGCGGCAGTTCCTTCGTGATCGGCTCGACGAAGCCAGAGACGATCATCGCCGAGGCCTCGGCCTCGGAGAGACCGCGGCTCATGAGGTAGAAGAGCTGCTCCTCGCCGATCTTGGAGACCGTCGCCTCGTGGCCTAGATCGACGTCGTTCTCGTCCACCTGGATGTACGGGTACGTGTCGGAGCGCGACTCCTCGTCAAGAATGAGCGCGTCGCAGACGACCTTCGACTTCGACCCGACCGCGCCCTTGGCCACCTGCAGCAGGCCGCGGTAGCCAGCTCGGCCGCCGTCCTTCGAGATCGACTTCGAGGTGATGACCGAGGAGGTATGCGGAGCGACGTGGACGACCTTGCCGCCGGCATCCTGGTGCTGACCCTTGCCGCCGAAAGCGATGGAGAGAACCTCGCCGTGCGCCCTCTCGCCCATCAGCCAAATGGCGGGGTACTTCATCGTCACTTTCGAGCCGAGGTTCCCGTCGACCCACTCCATAGTGGCGCCTTCGTAAGCGACGGCTCGCTTGGTCACGAGGTTGTAGACGTTGTTCGACCAGTTCTGGATCGTCGTGTACCGGCAGCGGGCGCCGCGCTTGACCACGATCTCGACGACCGCCGAGTGCAGCGAGTCCGAGGAGTAGATCGGCGCGGTACAGCCCTCGACGTAGTGCACGTACGCGCCCTCGTCGACGAGGATCAGCGTGCGCTCGAACTGACCCATGTTCTCGGCGTTGATCCGGAAGTAGGCCTGCAGCGGCATCTCCACCTTCACGCCCGGCGGCACGTAGATGAACGACCCGCCCGACCAGACCGCCGAGTTGAGCGCCGCGAACTTGTTGTCGTTCTGCGGGATGATCGTGCCGAAGTACTGCTTGACGAGCTCCTCGTGCTCGCGGAGGCCGGAATCCATGTCGAGGAAAAGGACGCCCTTCGCCTCGAGATCCGCCTGCAGCTTGTGATAGACGACCTCGGACTCGTATTGGGCACCCACCCCCGCAAGGTATTTCTTCTCCGCCTCCGGGATGCCGAGCTTGTCCCAGGTGTCCTTGATGTCGGACGGCAGGTCCTCCCAGGACTCGGCCTGCTTCTCGGTCGGCCTGATGTAGTAGAAGATGTTGTCGAAGTCGATCCCGGAGAGGTCGGCTCCCCAACTCGGCATCGGCCGCGCCAGGAAGTAGTCGAGGCTCTTGTGCCGGAACGCGCGCATCCAGTCCGGCTCGGACTTGTGGTCGGAGATCGCGTCGATCAGCTCGTGCGAAAGTCCTCTCGCCGACTTGAAGAAGTAGTCCTCCGTGTCCGACCAGCCGAACGCGTAGTCAGAGCGGATCCCGCGGACGACCTCGGTCTCGTTCGTGCTCATTTCGTACCTCCTGCCACCCCGGCGGGGGTGAACGCTTCGTAGCCCTCGGCCTCGAGCTTCTTGGCGAGCTCCGGGCCACCTTCGGCCACGATACGCCCTTGCATGAAGACGTGGACGTGGTCAGGCTCCACATAACTGAGAATTCGCTGGTAGTGCGTGATCAGGAGCGCTCCCATGTCAGGCCCGACGAGTGTGTTCACGCCACCCGCAACGATACGCAGCGCGTCGATGTCGAGGCCGGTGTCGGTCTCGTCGAGAATCGCGATCTTCGGCTTCAGCATCGCGAGCTGGAGCACCTCGATGCGCTTCCGCTCGCCGCCCGAGAACCCGTCGTTCACGTAGCGCGAGGCGAGCTCGCGGGTGACCTTGAGCTGCTCCATCGCGACCTCGAGCTCCTTGCGGAACTCGGGAATCGGGATCGGGTCGTCCTCGCCGTCCCCGCGCGCCTTGCGGACAGCGTTGATCGCGCTCCGCAGGAAGCTCGTCACCGTGACACCGGGGATCGCGTGCGGGTACTGGAACGCGAGGAAGAGGCCGCGCTGAGCCCGCTCGTCGGCGCCGAGCTCGGTCACGTCCTCGCCGTCGAAGAGAATCTGCCCTTCGGTGACCTGATACGCCGGGTGCCCCATCAGCGCGTAGGCGAACGTCGACTTGCCGGACCCGTTCGGGCCCATGATCGCGTGCTTCTCGCCGAGGTCGACGGAAAGATCGACGCCCTTGACGATCCCGGTTCCGTCTTCCAGGGCGACGTGCAGGTTCTTGATGTCGAGAAGAGCCATTCGAGAGAAAACGCCTGCTTTCGTCAGGGTCGACGGAGGTCGAGCCCCGCCGTTAGGGGATGGTAGCCGGACCTGGTCGCGCGTCGATCCGGTGGTATCGTGGGCTCGTGCCGTTCGGCATCTCACTACCAGAGCTCCTGATCCTGCTTGTCGTCCTTCTCCTCGTCTTCGGGGCCAAACGTCTGCCGGAGATGGGAAAGTCGCTCGGCAAAGGGATGCGCGAATTCAAGGACGCGGTCTCGGGCATCGACGAGCCGACGACTCCCACGCCTTCGGAGCCTGCCGAGCTTCCGCCGGTCAACTCGCAGCCGACCGCCATGCCCCAGAGCGGAGAGGCCGAGGAGAGCGAGCGGGAGAAGGTCTCCTAGCCAAGAGGCGCGGACATGCTCCGCCGGTGGCTCCCGCGCCGCCTCGAGCACGGTGAGGAGGCCACCCTCGTCGAGCATCTCGACGAGCTCCGCTCGCGGCTCATCGTCTCACTGGTCGCGCTCGTCCCGGCTTTCGTCGTCGCATTCGCATTTCACGACCAGCTCATCCGCTGGCTGACGAAGCCGCTCCCGGGCGACGTGAAGCTCGTGACCCTGGGCGTGACCGAGCCCTTTACGACGTCGATGAAGGTGAGCTTCTACGCAGCGCTCGCGATGATGCTGCCGGTCGTCCTCTACCAGATCTGGGCCTTTCTCGCGCCGGCGGTGGAGGAGAACGTCCAGCGCGTGCTGGCGACGTTCGTCGCCCTGGCGACGTCGCTCTTCGTCGTCGGCGTCCTCTTCGGCTACTTCGTGGTCCTCACGCCTGCGGTGAGCTTCCTGACCGGCTTCGACTCGAACCTCTACGACACGCAGGTGCGGGCGAGCTACTACATCACCTTCGCGACCCTCCTGCTCTTCGCGATGGGAATCGTGTTCGAGCTCCCGATCTTCATCCTCGCGCTCGTGAGACTTCGAGTCTTGAGCGCGGCGAAGCTGCGCCGGAACCGCCGCACGGGATACGTCGTGATGCTCGTCATCGCCATCCTGCTGCCGACCGTCGACCCGGTCTCGCTCCTCTTCGAGACGCTTCCGCTCATTCTCCTGTACGAGCTCTCGATCCTCCTCTCCGCGCTCATGGAGCGCCGCTGGCGGCGGAGCTGGGACGAGGAGCCGCTCGAGGCCGGAACCTCGTGAGGATCGTGTCCGCGGACTGGGTGGTACCCGTCGAGGGGCCGCCGATCCGCGACGGCGCCGTCGCGATCGACGACGGGCGGATCGCGGCCGTAGGGGAGTCGTCCGAGCTCGGCGAGGGTGAGCGCTACGAGGACTCGAATACGCGGTGTACGCCGGGTTCGGAGACGGTCTCTCGTTCGGCCCTTGGATCCTGATCCACATGGAGCGCAAGGCGCGTATCGGGCTGGCCGAGATGGAGGCGATTGCGCGCATCGGAGCTGCGGAATGCCTTCGCTCGGGTATCACGACCGTCGGAGACTGCAGCTTCAGCGGCGCCTCCGTCGCCGCCTGCGCCGAGCTCGGGCTGCGCGCGATCGTCTACCTCGAGGTCTTCGGAACGGACGCGTCGCAACTCGACGGCAGATTCTCGGACCACCGCAGCCGTATCGAGCATCACCTCTCCGACAGCGTCCGTCTGGGCATCTCTCCCCATGCTCCCTACACCTGCACGCCGGAGCTCTACGCTGCATGTCTCGAGCGCGACCTCCCTCTCGCAACCCATCTGAACGAGAGCTCCGACGAGCTCGAGTGGCTCTCGACGGGCACCGGACCATGGGAGCCGCTCGCAGCTCAAATTCCACCGCCGCTGGGGGAAAGCGGCATCCGGGCGCTCGCGCGCCGGGGGCTCCTGTCGTCGCGAATCGTCGCCGCCCACTGCGTCAAGGTCGACGCGGACGAGATCTCGCTCCTCGCGGAGAACGATGTTGCCGTCGTCCACTGCCCACGCTCGAACGCGGTCCTCGGCTGCGGCATTGCGCCGCTCGCTGAGCTGCGCGAAGCCGGTCTGCGCGTCGGCCTCGGCACGGACAGCCCGGCGTCCGCACCGTCCTTCGACATGTTCGACGAGATGCGCACGGCTCTGTACGCGGCGCGCGCACGTGCCGAACGACCCGATGCTCTCTCGGCTGCCGAGACCCTCGAGCTCGCGACGATCGGGGCTGCGCGGGCACTCGGCCTCGCCGACGAGATCGGGTCGCTCGCACCCGGAAAGCTGGCAGATCTCACCGTTCTCTCACTCGCGGCCTCGCCGTTCCTTCCGTGGGAAGATCCCGTTACGGCCAGCGTGCTCGGCGGCTCGCCCGAGCGCGTCGTCGCTACTCTCGTGGCCGGCGAGCCCCGCTATGAGAAAGGAGGGGAGGCATGGCCCGAGCTGATCGCAGACGCGCACAGCGCGCGAAGCCGGCTCCTGTCACGCGCCGTAGCGACGTCGTAGTCGAGGACACCATGTTCTTCCCCCGGCTTCGCCGACATGCGAAGTGGGTGTTCGTCTTCCTCGCCCTGGTCTTCGGGCTCGGTTTCGTGGGCTTCGGGGTCGGCGCCGGCGGTGTCGGATTCGGGGACATCCTGAAAGGCGGTGGAGGCTCCGGTGTCCCTTCGATCTCGAGTGCGCAGAAGCGCATCGACGAGAACCCGAAGGACGCGCAGGCCTTCCGCGACCTCGCGACCGCGTACGAGGCGAAGGGGGACACGGCCAGCGCGATCACGGCGCTCGAGAGCCTTACGCAGCTGCGACCGAGGAACGTCGACGCTCTCCGCGAGCTCTCCGGGCTCTACCTCCGCCAGGCAAGCGACGCCCAGCAACGGGCCCAGGACGCGCAGCTCCGCGCCGACTACCTGGCCCCGGGTGCGGCCGTGCTGGGATCCCTCACCCTGAAGCGCCAGCCACTCGCGGTCGACCCGATCAACGCGGCCGTCAGCTCCCAGGTCTCGCAGGCCACGAACCAGGCGGTCAGCGAGGAGCAGAGCGCCGCTCAGAGCGCCGTGAGCACCTACAAGAAGATCGCGGCGGCGGCCGCAAACAAGGGGGACAAGGCACAGGCAGAGCTGAACCTCGGACAGATCGCGCAGCAGATCGGCGACACGACGACCGCGATCGCGGCGTACAAGAAATTCCTGAAGCTCGCGCCGACTGACCCCACCGCCCCGGACGTGAAGAGACTGCTGAAGCAGCTCGGCGCCGGTTAGACTCGCCGGAGTGACGTCCGCTGCCCTCGTTCGCGTTGCGTGCGCGGTGGTCGCGACGTTCGCGTTGGCGGGCTGCGGCACCGGGGGGTACACGAGCAAGGGGAGCCAGGGCTCGGGCAAGCAGCTCTTCGTCAAGTCCTGTGGGGGCTGCCACACGCTCGCGGAGGCCGGGACCGCGGGGACGATCGGGCCGAATCTCGACAATGCGTTCTCCGCCTCCCGCGACGCCGGAATGAAGTCCTCGACGTTCACGCAGGTCGTGCACGACCAGATCATGTTCCCGATCACGACGCCGTCGACGGGCGCGCCTGGGATGCCGCCACCAGACAAGACCCTCCCGCTCTGCAGCAGCGTCCAGGGGTCGGCCTTCTGCGTCGACGACCAGGAGCAGGCGGCGGCCGACATCGCCACCTACGTCGGGGCGGTCGCCGGAACCGGGGCGCCGGCGCAGGCCGCGGGCGGCGGCACGAACGGGAAGTCGATCTTCCAGACGGCCGGGTGCGCCAACTGCCACACGCTCGCGGACGCGGGTGCGACTGGGACCGTAGGCCCGAATCTCGATCAGGCGAAACCGCCCAAGTCGCTCGTCCTCGACCGGGTCACGAACGGCAAGGGCGTGATGCCGTCGTTCAAGGGCACGCTCAACCCGCAGCAGATCCAGGCCGTCGCGCAGTACGTCTCCTCTGTCGCCGGCAAGTAGAGCCGGGCAAGCTGGACGCGGTGATCGCACCCCGCGGCCGCTCTGCGGCTGCGCTTTAGGGGTTTCCGCGCGGATCGGAATCTGCGGGAGCGGATTCCGATCCTTGCGCACGAGCCTGAGCTTCCAGGTCTACGACGACATGCGTGACGTCGAGATCGAAGCGCTCGCGGGCGGCGCTGACGACACCGCGCTCGAGCCAGTTCGACTTCCCTACCGGGTGCGTGGAGATGACGATCTCGTCGGGATGGAAGATGCGAATTGCGTCCTCGATGGCCACGAGCGGGTCGAGGTCGCCGACCTCGCCGGTGGCCTCGATGCCGACCGCCGACAACCTCCCGAGCGTCGTGTCGAGCCGCTCCTGCGCCGCCTCTCGGGCAGCGTCCGAGTCAGAAGTCCACGTCTTGAGACGTGAGTTGAGCGCAGGACAGACGACGTGGAACTTCGTTCGACCGGCAAGGGCCAGCTCGCCGATCTCTTTCATCAGCTCCTCGCCTCCAACCGTCTCGTTGGCGACGACGAGGACGCGATGCTCGTCTGGCGGGCTCAGATGTGCGACCTGCTGGCGCGGAGGGCGTTCTCCGCGCTGGCGCAGGTAGATCCCGACGGCTGCAACGGTGAGCAGCAGGAAGACCGCGAAGCCGAGCCACGCGCTGATGAGGGAGGCGACCACGATGAGGGCGAAGCCGCCGATCGTGATCAGCAGGAAGCGGAATGCGGCTGCCTCGCTCCGGAATGGACTCTCCATCGTGTGGGCGACTAGAGGAGGTAGACGGCCGAGTAGACGACGATCCACATGACGTCGACGAAGTGCCAGTAGATCCCCGGCAGCTCGACCCCGTGGTGGTGCTGAGGGGAGAAGTGCCCACGGAAGCCGCGGACGAGGACCATCCCGAGCAGCGTCAGGCCGACGAAGACGTGCGCCCCGTGCAGGCCGGTCAGCCCGAAGAAGACGGAGGCGAATGCGCCGCTCGACGTGTTGAAGCCCACGTGGAGGTACTCGACGAGCTGCGTCAGCAGGAAGGCGAGGCCCATGAGGAAGGTCAGCGTCATCCCGGCGAGGAAGGCCGGGCGGTTGCCGCGCTTGATCGACTGCAGCGCCCAGTGCATCGTGAAGCTCGAGGTCACGAGGATCGCCGTGTTGACTCCCGCGACGAAGACCGGGAAGTGGTAGGGAGGCGGCGGCCAGGTGCTCGGAGCGTCGGGATTCGCGACCCGCACGAAGAAGTAGACGGTGAAGAACGAGCCGAAGAGCATCGTCTCCGAGGCGATGAAGAGCAGCATCCCGAGCACGCGCGCGTCCACGCGGGAGCTCTGGTTCGCGATCGGCGGCCCGTGGTGATGCGCAGCCGCTTCGGCGTGGCTCGTCACGCTGGTACTCCGACGTCTGCCGTCTCCACGATCACATGCTCGACCGGGACGCCGGCGTCGGAGCGCAGACGTCCCACGAGATCCCTGCGGAGCCATCCCGATCGCTCCCCCGGATGCGTCGAGACGATGATCTCGTCGGTCCGTTCGTCGTGGACGGCCTGCATCGCGGCGGTGTAGGGATCCGGATGAGCGACCTGGCCATGGGCGTCGACCCCCTCGGAGCGGAGAGCGAAGACCGCCGCCCACAGCCGGCTCTCGGCCTCCGGATGGCGCGGGCGCCGCTGATCGCTCTGGGGGCACACGATGAGGAAGCTCGCCTTGCCCTCCCGAGCACGAGTCCTGATCCGCTCCAGCAGCTCCTCGCCGAGCACGGTCTCGTTGGCGACGACGAGGACGTTCACGCCCTCCTGCGTCGTGACGTCGCTCACGACGTGCTCGACGGGCCGCGTGTCCACCAGGTTCCGCCTCAGCCATCCCGACCTCGAGGCCGGATGAGTCGACACGATGATCTCGTCCACCACCTCGGTCGCGAGCGCGTCCCGCACCGCGGCGAGCGGATCGTCGTCGACCACCTCACCATGGGCGGTGATCCCGGCCTCGTGCAATCTCTCGAGCGACCTCTCCAGGCGACGACTCGCGGCGGCCCGCCTCGAGTCGCGGTAGACGACGTACCCGCGGCGCGGTGGGCTGACGGGCGCGACGACGGTCACGCGAATCGGCCCCTTCTCGGCCCGGCTACGCAACGCCCCGATCAGGCTCCCTCCCGTCAGCGTCTCGTTCGCCACGACGAGCACCGAGGTCGGCGGTGCCTCCGGATCGCTCACACGGGCACCTCCTCGACCTCTCTGGCCGGCGCCAGCACCGCGTGGCGAGCGCCGGGGACTCCGTACTCGTACGGGCCTCCAACGACCTGCGGGATCTCGTCGAAATTGAAGATCGGCGGCGGCGAGGACACCTGCCACTCGAGCGTGTGCGACCTCCACGGGTTCCCTTCGGCGATCGGGCCCCTGGCCCAGCTCATGATCATGTTGTAGAAGAAGACGACGACCGAGGCCCCGAGCACGAACGAGGCGATCGTGATGAAGAAGTTCAGGCCGCCGAAGGCGGCCGGGTAGTCGAAGACGCGCCGGTTCATGCCGCGCAACCCGAGGTAGTGCATCGGAAAGAACGTGGCGTTGAAGCTGACGAAGGTGAGCCAGAAGTGCGCCTTCCCGAGCCGCTCGTCGTACATGCGGCCGGTCATCTTCGGAAACCAGTAGTAGATCCCGGCGAAGATCGTGAAGACAGAGCCGCCGAAGAGCACGTAGTGGATGTGGGCGACGATGAAGTACGTGTCCGAGGCGTGGATGTCGATGGGCACCGCGCCGAGGTAGATACCGGAGAGGCCGCCGATCGTGAACATCGTCACGAACCCGAGGGCGAAGAGCATCGGCGTGGTCAGATGGATGCGCCCCCGCCAGAGCGTCGCGATCCAGGAGAAGATCTTGATCCCGGTCGGCACCGCGATCAGGAGCGTCGTGATCATCATCGGCACGCGGAGCCAGTTGGCCATGCCCGCGACGAACATGTGGTGCGCCCACACCGAGAAGCCGAGGACGAGGATCCCGATCAGAGAGAGCGCCATCAGCCGGTAGCCGAAGATCGGCTTCCGCGCCATCGTCGAGATGACCTCGGAGACGATCCCGAAGCCGGGCAGCATCATGATGTAGACAGCCGGGTGGCTGTAGAACCAGAAGATGTGCTGGTACCCGAGCACGTAGCCCCCTCCGTCGGGCGTGAAGAAGCTCGTGTGCAGCACGCGATCGAAGAAGACGAAGAACTGCGATCCGGCGATGAACGGGGTCGCGATCACGACGAGCAGCGAGGTCGTGAAGTTCGCCCACACGAGGAGCGGCATGCGCCAGAAGGTCATGCCCGGCGCGCGCATGGTGATGATGGTGACGAGGAAGTTGAGCGCGGTCATGACGGACGACGCGCCCGCCCACTGCACGCCCATGTTGAAGAAGATGTTCCCCACCGGCCCGTCCACGGAGAGGGGCGCGTACCCCGTCCAGCCGGCGCCGAAGGCGCCGCCGGGGGCCACGAAGCTCGCGAGAAACATGACGCCCGCAATCGGCAGCAGCCAGTAGGAGAGGGCGTTCAGGCGCGGGAAGGCCATGTCCGGCGCTCCAAGCATCAGCGGCACTACGAAGTTCGCGATCCCGGCGAAGGCCGGGATGATGAAGAGGAAGATCATCAGCGTCGCGTGCACCGAGACCAGTCCGTTGAAGGACTGCGAGTCGAGGAACTGCAGGCCGGGCCGCGCGAGCTCCGCGCGGAAGAGCATCGCCATGAAGCCGCCCACGGTGAAGAAGAAGAACGTGGTGACGAGGTACTGGATCCCGATCACCTTGTGGTCGGTGTTGACGCGGAAGTAGTCCTTCCAGCTCGTGGCGCCGTGACCCGAGTGGTCCTCGGGCCGGGTCGGGCGTCCGGAGATGTAGTGCAGCCAGTAGTCGAACGCCCCGATGCCGGTGAGGAATCCGACCGGGGCGGCGACCATTCCGCCAATCGCGACGATCACGGTCCAGTCGAACGCAGGCGGCCAGCCCCACCACCAGCGAAGGCCGACGACCAGGAACATCCCGAGCGAGAAGAAGAGGGGCGTCATCCACAACGCGCGGCCCAGTCCGGGGCCGAAGAAGAGACGCCACCTCGGGCCGTGCGGCGGCTCGTAGTGCTCCGGATAGGGCTGGGGGCCGACGTGATCGTGCTGCGCCGTCGTCACGCCTACTTCCCCTTCACCCACGAGACGAACTGTCCCTGAGTCACCACGCGCGCCTTGGCGCGCATGGTCGCATGCCCGAGGCCGCAGAGCTCCGCGCACACGACCTGATAGTTACCGAGTCTCGTCGGGGTGACGTAGATCGTCGTCTTGATTCCCGGGACGGCGTCCATCTTCTGGCCGAAGTTCGGAACCCAGAACGAGTGGATCACGTCGACTGATGTCATCGTGAACTTCGTCTGCCGATGGATCGGCAGCACGAGCTCGCCCGAGGTCTTGTTGCCGTACCCCGGGTAGACGAACTTCCACGTGAACTGCTGCCCGATCACGTTCACCTGGAGCGGAGGCGTCGAGCCCGCCTCGCCGTTCTTGGCCAGCACCACCGCGCTGACGATCCCGATCGCGATGACGAGCACCGCGGGAACCGCCGTCCATACGATCTCTAGGCCCGTATGTCCATGAATCGGAGGCCCGTCGGCGTCGTCGTCCAGCGGCACGCGCCACTTCCAGACCGAGAAGATCACGACCGCGCTGACGAGCGAGAAGATGCCGATTGCGATGGCCGTAGCGAACCAGTAGACGTCCTGGATCCGGTTGAACTCGACCGACGCAGAGCTCGGCAGCCACTTGAAGAGGAGCGCGACGAGCGTCAAGAGCACAGCGATGACGACGCCGAGGGCGACGAGCTGGACGATACCCCTGCGCACCGCCAGCGAGACTACTCCAAGCCACCGCGGTCGTGTGGGGACAGGAGCCGGAGGCACCGGGCGGCCTCTCTCGGTCGGTGGAAGCGACGAAACGCGCCGCTATTCTTCGAGGCTCTGCCCGGGCCGTTAGCTCAGTTGGTAGAGCAGGGGACTCTTAATCCCAAGGTCGAAGGTTCGAATCCTTCACGGCCCATGGGGACGGTTCAGACCGTGCTCTCGAAGACGGAGGTCGCGGGGGAGACACGGTCTTCCCCCGCGCTGTTCCAACGGTCGGAGGCTCGAATTCCTTCACGCGCGGCGCTGGCGGCTCGCCCACGGGTGGCAGTGGCTGTCTGGCACCCACGCTCAGCTCGCCGCGGTCTGGCGTTCGTACGGGATCGTCGTGCAACCGAGAGCGCACGACATCGTGCACGGCGCTGCCGTGTACCTCGTCGACGCCCGCGGCTACGAAAGAGCGGGCTACCTCGCTCCGCTGCTGCCGAACTTCCTCGCACTCGACATCCGCCGGGTCGAGGCGGACACGACGCCTGAGAAAAGCTAGAACCCCGTCCGCTCCGAGATGGAGGGCCGCTTCACTCCGCCCACCACCAGCACGTCCCACATGCGAGCGTCCTGATGCCCTGGGACGAGGCAGGCGATCCGATAGCTGCCGGCGCGTGACGCCGCGCAGTCCGAGGGTGGGCGACGTCGTCGTCGCTCCGGCGAAAGCGGGCACGACGGTCTGCGGGCCGCGCACTATTGCGCACGAGTGCCGCATCGACACCGCGTTTCGGCAGGTCACGACGACTCGCCAGCCGAGCGGCACGCGCACCAACAGCTGACCCCGGCCGTACCCGTCGAAGTTGAACCCGTTGTTCGCACCGTTGTATCCGGCGACGAGCTCGAGCGACGCGGTGCGCCGCGCCGTATTCCAGGAGAGCCAGCTCCTGACGGGAGGGGCGGAGAAGGAGGTCGACGCGGTCACAGCCGTCCCCAGTGCTGCGGCGAGAAGTGAGCAAGCTGCGCGACGCATGCCCCGACGATGACACAAGCGGGCAGGTCGAAAGTTCCGGTCCTTCACGGCCCATCGTCGGTCATCCGAGGCGTCCCTGGCTCAGGAACAGCTGCACGACGAAGAGAGCAACGGAGGCTGCCGCGGCGCTCGTCGGGACGAAGGTGGTGCGGCGGCGGAACGGCCGTCTCGAAGGTACGAGCGAGCCGAGAACCTCCGAATCGACAGCCCCTTGCAGGAGGCGCTGGAGCGCTTCGCCGTTCAAAGCGACCTCGTACAAGGGACCGTAGTCCCGGAACGATGCCGGATAGACCTGCGGCGGCCGAGTCCGCGCCGACGTGCCCGCCCAAGCGAGGTCGCGAGAGTCGTCCCTTTCTGGGAGTCGTGCGCGGGCGCTCGCAGCGAGGCTCGGGTCGACGAGCACCAGCTCTGGACTCAGGTTCTCGAGGGCCGGTGCGCCGACGCCGGCGGCAGGCTTCGCAGCCATTCGAGGGAGATCGGTCGAAGACCGCCGAGGCTTGAACGCTCGTTCGCCTGGTCGCGCTAGGGCAGGAGGCCTTCGACGGGACCCGGCAGGGTCGGTAGAGGAGGTACGGCCGGGGCACCCGCGTCCGACGAATCGTCGGCGGGCGACTGCCCGGTCAGATGGGAGGGCGTCGATGTTGGAACGGCAGGCGGCTCGGCGGGAAGCGGCGCGCCCGGGTCGGGAACGGATGGGGCTGCAAGGGGAAGCGATGTGCTGGTGGTCACCTTCGGCGAATCCGTGGGAGCCGAGCCCGGAGCCGAAGCCGCCGTCGGAGCGCTCGTCCCGTATGCGGTCGAGCGGGGACCGTCTGCGTGGGAGGCGGGAACCGCCGCGATCGGGGCGCTCCCCTCTCCCCGGCCTGCCCGGGTCCTGGTCGGTCGCACTGCGGTGACCGAGGACGCAGGTCGCACGCGACTCGGTCGAGCTACGAGGGGCCGCATGGGAGTCTCCGCACCTCGTGTCGCGCGCTCGACCCGAGCGCTCGACTGTCGCGCGTGTGAGACAAGAGCAGGCGCTCCGCTCGCCGACGGATGGTCGACGGCACGCTCGACCGTGACGCCGGCTACACCGAGGCCTGCGATCGCCACCGCTGTCGCGCAGACGGCCGCCGGGGACCCCGCGAGAAGCGATCTGAGTTGCAGCACGAGCGACCCGAAGTCGATCCCGAGGACGGGCCGCCCGGCGCCGGAGGTCAAGGTCGACGCGACCGATCGGCGGGCACGCGCCAGGAGCGCATACGTCTCGCCGGTGCTTGCGCCCAGCCGAGGCGCGATCTCGCGTGGCTGCAGACCCTGCCATTCCCGCAGCACGAGCGCGAGGCGCTGCCGCTCGGGGATCCCCTCGAGCGCGTGCTTCAGGTCGGCGAGCGCGTCCTGCCGCTCGTCGTCTGCCCGCGCCGGAAGCGTATTCACGTCGATCGGCGTGTCGACGATCGGGCCACGCCGGCTGAGCGTTCGTCTTTGCCAGCGGCAGACGTTCTTGGCGATCGTCGTCAACCAGGCCGACTCGCATTCGGGGACGGCTCCGCGCTGGAGCGCGCGGTGCGCCTGCAGGAAGGTCGTCTGGAGGGCGTCCTCGGCGTCGCTCCGTGAGCCGAGGCTGTGCTGACAGTAGGCGAGGATCTGCGCCGAGTACGTCGCGAACAAACTGCCGGCGTCCGGTGTCGACCTCCCCCGCCTCTCCAAGCTCGCCGTCGCTGCCGCAGGCGAATACACGAGATGTCCTCCTGATCGTCTCTCTGTGTGATCTCAGCTAGAAGCCTCCCCCGCACGAGACGTCCCCCTTCGGGGGTGTCTGCGCGCCGAACGAGTGATTCGCGACCACATGCCGTCAGATTCGAGCCCTGCCGGCTTCGTAGGGGACGAGCACGAACATTCGAGCAAGGAGGCATTCCGATGCCAGCCAATCCCCAGCACCTCATGCGCGACACCGAGAGGATCCGCGCGCTGCGGACGGCGTTCTTTGCGGTCGCCGCAGTGGTGCTCACTCTTGCGTTCGCTCTCGCCGCCGGTGCGCACGCGAGCGACAAAGGCAGCCGCATCACCCTGGAGCCGATCTCCCTGGCGAACGGGACCGCCGTCGTCACCGGATCGGTCGGACGCGATCCCGACGCGACCGGAACGCTCGACGTCGCCGGCCAGCCTGTCGGCGTCGACGCGTCGGGTCACTTCTCGACCGTCGTCGCCCTCGACGGTCAGTCGACGCTCGTCCTCACCCTCGACGAGGGGAAGGGCGGGGTCACCACGATCCGGATCCCGGTCACGCTGCTCCAGAACGGTGCGAAGGACGTCCTCGACGAGCTCGAGGCCGCGGGAATCTCGCTCGTGGTCCCACCCGACGGCTTTCAGATCGTCGACGGGAACATTCCCACCGTCTCAGGTCACGTCCTCGACCGGAGCAAGCTGGCGGGCCTGACCGTGAACGGCCACGACGTCCTCGGCCTGGCCGGCCCGAACGGCGGCTTCTCGCTGCCGCTTCCCGGCGGCACGTCGTCGCGGCAGGCGACCTTCGTGGCCACTGACCACCGGAACGTGTCACAGACGACGACGTATCCGACGACGACCGTGACCTCGGTCATCAAGACCAGCTCGGGCACGAGCGTGTCGGCTGCCGGAGCACACGGAGTCGTGATCGCCAGGATCCGCTTCGACCGCAAGGGTCTCCTCACGCAGAGGCGGCTCGGGATCGTCGTGACGGTCAAGGACCGTCGCGGCTATCTCGTCCGCGGAGCGGCGCTCCACCTCATGGGTAGGCCTGTGCGCTACCTCGTGAACGGAGCAAATCGGGCGGGCTTCACGAACCGGGTGGGCGTAGGGAGGTTCGCGTACAGGTTGCAGAAACAGGCGTTCACGAGCACCTTCCCGCGCCGGTTCTCGTTGACCGTGCGCGCGAGCACCCCCCGCGCGGCAGCAAAGAAGATCGTCAGAGTCCGCTTGCCGCTGCTTCCGTCCACCTGAGCCGCAGTCGGGTGGACGCGGCGTAGGGCGTGGCCGTCCCCCTACGCCGACCCAGGAAGACTACTGGCCCCCGGCGGTGGGGCCAGTAGTCTCCGGCGGCGATGAAGATCGTTTCCGTCGTCGGCAACCGACCGCAGTTCATCAAGTCCGCTCCGCTCTCGCTCGAGCTCCACAAGACGGGAATCGAGGAGATCGTCGTGCACACGGGTCAGCACTACGACCGGGCTCTCTCGCAGGTCTTCTTCGAGGAGCTGGGGCTGGCCGAGCCTCGTCACAGGCTCGACCTGAAGACCGCGGATCCGGCGTGGATGGAGCCGGCGATCGCCGAGACGCTGTTTGCCGAGGACCCGGACCTCGTGCTCGTCTACGGCGACACCAACACGACGCTCGCCGGAGCAAGAGCCGCAGTCGAGGCCGGGATCCCGCTCGCCCACGTCGAGGCCGGCCTGCGCAGCGGAGACCTGACGATGCCGGAAGAGCGGACCCGAATCGAGGTGGATCGCATCGGGGCCATCCTCTTCTGTCCCGACGAGCGCTCGTCGGCGACGCTTCGAGAAGAGGGCGTCCACGGCGAGATCCACGTGGTCGGCGACGTCATGGCAGACGCGAGCAGGCGCTTCGCTCCAATCGCCCGGAAGCGGTACCCGATCGCCTTCGAGCCGAAGACGTACGCCGTCGCGACGGTGCACCGCGAGGCGAACGTGTTCCCGCCGAGGCTGGCGCGAATCGTCCAGGGCCTGAACCAGATCAAGATGCGTGTCGCCTTCCCCGCGCACCCACGCACGCGCTACCAGATCCGCAGGCAGCAACTGACCCTCGCGGCCCGCGTTCTTCTCCTCGACCCGCTCGGCTACCTCGAGCTCGCGTCGCTCGTGTCGCAGGCGAACGTCGTCGTCACCGACTCGGGCGGGTTGCAGAAGGAGGCCTACTGGTACGGGGTACCGTGCGTCACGCTTCGCCCCTCGACGGAGTGGGTGGACACAGTGGCCGTCGGGGCGAACGTGCTCGTCGACGACGACCCGGACGCGGTCGGGTCCGCGACCACTGCAGCGTCCATGCCGAAGAGGCGGCCGGTCCTGTACGGCGACGGCCATGCGTCGGAGCGGATCGCGAAGGTGCTGCTCGCTACGATGCGCGGCCGATGAAGCGGGACGTCGCCATCGTCGGCGCCGGCTACGTCGGCCTGCCGCTCGCCCGGGTCTTCGCGGAGGGGGGCAAGACCGTCGTTCTGGTCGATGTCGACGAAGAGCGGGTCGAACGGCTGAGCCGGGGCGAGAGCTACGTCGAAGACGTGCCCTCGAACGTCCTCCGGGCCTTCGTCGCAGACGACCGGATCGCCGCGACCACGGACTACGACGTGCTCCGCGAGGTCGGCGCGATCCTCATCTCGCTCCCCACTCCGCTCTCGCGCCAGCGCGAGCCGGATCTCGCAATCCTGCTCGCCGCCACGAAGCAGATCGCGGAGCGGCTGCAGCCGGGGCAGCTCGTCGTCCTCGAGTCGACGACCTACCCGGGAACCACCCGCGAGCAGCTCCTCCCTGTCCTGGAAGCAGGAAGCGGCCTACGGGCCGGGAGCGACTTCAAGCTCGCGTTCTCTCCCGAGCGCGTCGATCCCGGGAGCAGCGACTGGAGCACGAAGACAGTGCCCAAGGTAGTCGGAGGCGTCGACGAAGCCTCGACGGAGGCGGCGGCCGCTCTCTACGGCTCGGTTATCGACGAGGTGCACCGCGTCTCGTCGCCCGAGGCGGCCGAGCTGACGAAGCTGCTCGAGAACATCTTCCGCTCGGTCAACATCGCGCTCGTCAACGAGCTCGCCCAGCTCTGCGAACGGATGGGCATCGACGTCTGGGAGGTGATCGAGGCGGCCGCGACGAAGCCGTTCGGGTTCATGTCCTTCCACCCTGGCCCGGGTCTCGGGGGCCACTGCATCCCAGTCGATCCCTTCTACCTCACCTGGAAGGCGCGAGAGTACGGCTTCTACACCGAGTTCATCGAGCTCGCGGGCAAGGTCAACGAGTCGATGCCCTACTTCTGCCGCTCGCTCGTCTCGCAGGCGCTGAACCACGCCCGCGAGCGCTCGCTCAAGGGATCCCGGATTCTCGTCCTCGGCGTCGCGTACAAGCCGAACATCTCCGACATGCGCGAGTCTCCCGCCATCAAGCTCATCGCCCTGCTCCAGAACGCAGGCGCGCAGGTCGCGTACCACGATCCGCACGTGCCCGAGTTCCGCGAGAACGGGGTCGCGCTGAGCTCGTCCCCGCTCGAGCCAGGTGCCTACGACTGCGTCGTCGTCGTGACCGACCACGCGGGGATCGACTACGACGCCGTCGTCGAGCAGGCGCAGCTCGTCGTGGACCTGCGAAATGCGACGGGCTCGAACGGGAGGCGCACGGACAAGGTCTGGAAGCTGTGACCGTTCGTGTCGGACAGGCTGGGCTGGGGAACTGGGGCAAGAACCTCGCCCGGAACTTCGCCGAGCTCGCCGACCTGACCTGGCTCTGCGATGCGGACCCGGCGAAGCGCGAGCTCGCCGCCCGCTACCCGCAGGCACGCTGGACGGACGGGTTCGACGAGATGCTCGCAGACCCCGAGCTCGAGGCCGTCGTGATCGCCACACCGGTCCCGACGCACTATTCACTCGCGAAACAGGCGCTCGGGGCCGGCAAGCACGTCTTCGTGGAGAAACCGCCGGCGATGCGCGCGTCGGAGATGGAAGAGCTCGTCACCCTCGCCGAGGAGCACGGGCTCGTGCTCATGCCCGGCCATCTCCTCCTGTACCACCCCGGAGTCGCGACGGTCAAGGAGCTCGTCGACTCCGGCGAGCTCGGGGAGATCCGGTACATCTACGGCAACCGCCAGAACCTCGGCGTCATCCGGACGAACGAGAACGCCCTCTGGTCGCTGGGAGTGCACGACCTCTCGGTCATCCTCCACCTCGTCGACGAGGAGCCCGAGACGGTGTGGGCGCACGGCACGTCGTTCTTGACGCCCGGGGTCGAGGACGTCGTCTTCTGCTACCTCCGCTTCTCGTCCGGAAAGGTCGCGCACATGCACCTCTCCTGGCTCGACCCGCACAAGATGCGGCGGATGACGGTAGTCGGCTCGCGGAAGATGGTCGTGTTCGACGACATGGAGCTCGAGCGCAAGGTGACGATCTACGACAAGGGCGAGGAGCCGCCGGGCGAGACGTACGGCGAGTGGCGCACGCGCACTGGAGACATCTTCAGCCCCAAGATCTCGAACGACGAGCCGTTGCGGCTCGAGTGCACGCACTTCCTCGAGCTCGTCCGCGAGCGCTCGGATGGGCGGGAGGCACGCGAGGGGCTCGTCGTCGTGCGGGCACTCGAGCACCTGCAGGCCTCGCTCGTCGCTGTGCCGGTGTGAACGACGTCCATCCCAGCGCAGTCGTCCACCCGGGCTCCGTGCTGGGAGAAGGCGTTCGTGTGTTGGAGCACGCCGTCGTCGGCAAGCAGCCGGTGCTCGGTCCGCGCTCGACCGCGAGCCGCGAGCCCCTCGATCCGGTCGAGATCGGAGACGGAACGGTCGTCTCCACCGGAGCGATCGTGTTCGCCGGCTCGCGCATCGGCGCGCGCGTGATCCTCGGTGACCAATCCTGCGTCCGCGAGCGAGTGGCGATCGGCGACGACGTCGTCCTGGGCCGCGGGTCCCTCGTCGAGAACGACACGACGATCGGGGCGCGGTCGCGGATTC
Source organism: Actinomycetota bacterium (assembly GCA_005888365.1). Classification (GTDB taxonomy): domain Bacteria; phylum Actinomycetota; class Thermoleophilia; order Gaiellales; family Gaiellaceae; genus GMQP-bins7. The sequence goes on along the minus strand of VAWZ01000096.1, from coordinate 2,956 downwards.
AGGCGGGGGCGTACATCACCGCCCACTCGACGCTCGAGGAGGAGGTGTTCATCGCCCCCTGCGTCGTGACGACGAACGACAACTTCATGGGTCGCACCGAGCGGCGGCACGAGCTGACGAAGGGACCGACGATCCGGCGTGGCGCCCGCGTCGGCGGCGGCGCGATCATCTGCCCGGGTGTCGAGGTCGGCGAGGAGGCATTCGTGGGAGCGGGCGCAGTCGTGACGAAGGACGTCCCTGCGCGTTCCGTCGTGGTCGGAAACCCCGCCCATGTCCTGCGCGAGGTTCCAGAGGACGAGCTGCTTCCGCCGCCTAGCTCTTGACGATCGCGAGCCGATACCGCGCCCATCCAGGCGTCGAGATCCGTACCTGGACGAAGTACCGAGCCGTTCTGTGCGCCCGGAACGAGAAGTACTGCCGGCCGCCGGGGCGTGCCGAGGCGCGAGCGCGCAAGCGCGTCGTGCGCACGTCGTAGATGGACAGCGTCTGCGGCAGCCAGAGAGCCAGGTCGAGGTCGACGCCCGGGTCCTCCCCTGTCAGCCCGACGTACATGCTCTGGCCCTTCCGCAAACGAATCGCGTAGACGTCGTCCTGGTCGTCCCAGTAGTCGACCGTCGCCTTCACGCGCAGGTCAGCGCCGACGAGCTCGTACGCGTGCCGTCCCGCATCGTCGTTCGCCTCGTAGTGGTCGCGAGCAGGGAGCCTGCCGCCGAGCTCGGAGATTGCAGTGGCGACGTCGAGCGCTCCCCACCCGGAAAGAGGGTCGCGCCCTTCGGCACAGGAGAAGCACCCGCTCTTCGGATCGAGGTCGCCTGCGCGTCGCTCGAGGAGCGCCGTCACCTGCTCCGGCTTGAGCGTAGGACGCAGGCTCAGGAGCACCGCTGCGGCTGCGCTCACCTGCGGAGCTGAGAACGAGGTCCCCTGGGCTCCGGTGCGGTACTCGTCCGGCCCGCACGTGGAGTACCCCTGCTCCGAGCAGCTCGGGTAACGGGCGGTCAGCTGGCGAGGGAAGATCGAGAGGATGTCCACTCCGGGGGCCGCGATGTCGTTGTAGATGCGATCGCGATTGGAGAACTTCGGCACGTTGCCCTTCTCGTCATATGCGCTGACGCCGAGAACGTGTGGCAGCGCCGCCGGGTAGCTCGCGAAGGACCAGGGCGCGGCGGGCGCGAAGTCGGAGTTCCCCACCGCGGCGACCACGACGACGCCGTTCGTCACGGCGTACGAGATCGCGTCCGCCTCGAGCCTGGAGTAGGTGTCGCGGTCGGGGTCGAGAGGATCACGGATGCCTCCGAAGCTGAGGTTGATCACGCGAGCGCCCTGATCCACGGCCCAGCGGATCGCAGCCGCTTCGGCGTCCACCGGGATCGAGTGGCTGGCGTTGACGACCTTGGCCACGAGCAGCTGGGCAGACGGAGCGAGGCCGGCGATTCCGATCCCGTTGTCCACGCCCGCAGCGATGATCCCTGCGACGAAGGTCCCATGACCGAGCTTGTCCACGCTCGGCGAGCCGCCGACGAAGCTCTCCTTGCCGATCACCTTCTCGGCGAGCTCGGGGTGCGCCGTGTCGACGCCCGAGTCGATGATCGCGACCGGCACCTGCTCGAATTTGGGGAGCGTCACCCACGGCTCGTAGAACCGGCTCTGGGCGAGATACCACTGTCTGGCAACGAGCGGGTCGGTCGGGGTATACGCGAGATGTCGGGAGATGACCGGCTCGACGTAGCGCACCCCCGGCACGCCTCGGAGCGAGAACGGGTGCGAGCTGGTGACGACGAGCGCAGGGATCGGCGAAAGGTCCCGCGCTCGAGCTCCCGTTCGAGCTTCGATCGCCTTCTCCACGGACTGCCGGTTCGCGCCCGTGGAGAGGCCCACGGCAAATCGCGCGGCGCCTGCTGTCCCCGGAAGGCCGAGCCACGCCGCGGCGAAGAAGGCGGCGAGGACGACCGCCCGTCTCACTCCGTCACCGTCAGCGGCGGCGAGATCCCCTCGGCGAGGCCGTTCGTGGCCGCGACCCGCGCGCGGTAGCTGCCCGGGACGAGCTTGACCCGGGCGCGAAACGAGCCCGCACCGTCGACGGCGGTGCTCGCGACGGGCGTCCACGCGGTTCCTTTGAGGCGCTCGATCGAGACCGCCGCTCCGGAGAGCTTCGGCCGGACCATCCCCGACAGCGACGTGGGGTCGAGGGCCGGTTGCGCCAACCGAACCCGTGAGGAGACCGAGACCAGCAGTCCCGGGCTCGCCGCGCCTATCACCTGGATCCGATACCGCGTCGTCGCCGTCGGACGCACGGCGGCGGAAAACGCTCCGCCCGGCGAGCGCTGGAGCGGACCGACGGTGCGCCAGCTGACGCCGTCCTTCGAGCTCGAGAGCGTCGGCGTCTGCAGGCCTCGCGCGAGGCCCGAGAGCTCGAGCGGAGAGCCGTAGACGGCCGGATCTGGCGGGTGGTCGAGACGCAGGACGCCGATCGAGACCCAGGTCGAGCGGAGCTCGAGGGCCGTGCGAAGAAGGGCCGCCGGCACTGACGTCGCTCCAGCCGTGGTCTCGAGCGTGACGGCGCGGAGGCGGCCGGACGGTGTGGGCACGCCCGACGCGTCGAGAACGCGCGCGGGCACGTCGAGCTTGGACTGGATCGTCCGGGCGCCGACCACGATCGGCCCCCAACGGTGATACGGGGAGAGCCTGTCCCACGGATCCGGTTTCGAGACGAGGTACGGGACCGCGACGCCGAAGACGTCCGCCGAGCTCGCCGTCTTTCCGCCCGACGAGGAGAAGTACAGCGTCGAGGCAACCCGGCCTCCGTAGAGGACGACCTGGCCGGCCGTTGCCCTGACCGCCGCCGACGTCTCGGGCCTCTCCCCCGAGAGGCCGACGTACACCTGGCTGCGCTGGTCGGGGTAGAGGTCGAACGGCTTTCCCTTGACGAGGTTGGCCAGCGTGTATGAGCGCGCCGCGA
>VAWZ01000095.1:23390-36532 GCA_005888365.1 Actinomycetota bacterium | reverse complement strand
CAGGAGGCGTGCTTCCTCGCCGGGGACGACTACCGCCGCTTCCTCGAGCGCCAGAGGCTCCCCGCCGACCAGGGCGAGATCCGCGACCAGCAGGGTCGAGCGCTCGGACGCCACCAAGGTTACTGGCGCTTCACCCCGGGCCAGCGTCGGGGACTGCGTGTCGGCACGGGGACACCGCTGTACGTGCTGCACACCGAGCGGGCGACGAACACCGTCGTCGTCGGACCGCGCACAGCTCTCGCCACGCGTCGTGTCGAGGCGACGGGGCGCTTGTATGTGGACGTCGAGCGCGCGCAGGCGAAGCTGCGCTACCGCTCGGCGCCCGTTGCGGCTCACGTGCGCCCCTCCGACCGCGGGTTCTCCCTCGAGCTCGAGGAGCCGGTCGAAGCCGTGGCACGGGGACAGATCGCCGCTCTCTACGACGACGACGCGGTTGTCGGGGCAGGCGTCGTCTCGGCGGTCGGCTGAGAGGGAACAGTCTAGGATCCCGATCTCATGAGCCTGCTCGCCTCGACAGCCGGGGACATCCTCGACTACGCACTCGCGGTGTTCTTCGTCGCAAGCGGGCTCGGTCTCGCCTACATGCTCGTACGGCTGGGCGGCACGTTCGGGCGTCTCTCGTCGTTCCTGCGTGGCAGCGAGCGCGACCTCCTCCCGGTCTTCGTCAAGGCCGGAGGAACGGTCGACCGCGTCAACGACCAGCTCGACAAGCTCGACACGGTGACGGACAGCGCGGTCTCGATGGCGGACAGCGCGGACACCGCCGTCCGCGCAGTCTCGACCGCGATCACGACTCCGGTGAAGAAGGTGACCGGCTTCGCCTCCGGCGTGTCTCACGGGCTCGCCGCCTTCCGCGCCCGCCGTAATGTCGGCGAGGCGATGTCCGTCGCGAAGGATGCAGCCGCCCGCAGGGAAGCCGAGATCGACGAGGACCTGCGAACGGCCGGTCGCACGCCGCCCGAGCAACAGCCGCCGGCAGCCTGAGGCCCGGCCGACGCCCGGCCGCCGTCGCCGACCGCGACGACCCACTCCTAGAATCTCCGTATGCGGACGAGCGCCGAATTGCGCGAGGGGTTCCTCGCCTTCTTCGAGGAGAAAGGCCACCTGCGGCGTCCGTCGGCATCGTTGATTCCGCGCGCCGACGACCACTCGACGCTCCTCACGACGGCGGGGATGCAGCCGCAGATGCCGTTCTTCCTCGGCCGCGAGCCTCCGCCCGCGCCGCTGACGACGACCGTGCAGAAGTGCTTCCGCACGCCCGACATCGACGAGGTCGGGACGGACGGCTCGCATCTCACCTTCTTCGAGATGCTCGGCAACTTCTCGTTCGGCCAGTACTTCAAGGAGGGAGCGATCGAGCTCGCGACCGAGTTCGTGCAGGAGCGGATGCGGCTCGACTGGGACCGGATCTGGGTCAGCGTCTTCGCGGGCGATCCCGCGCTCGTCCTCGGCCCCGACGAGGTGACGATCGAGCTCTGGGAAAAGGTCGGCATGCCGCGCGAGCGGATCGTCCCGCTTCCCGCCTCCGAGAACTTCTGGCCGCCCGGGGGCTGGGCAATCGGCGTGCGGGGCCCCTGCGGGCCCGACTCCGAGCTCTACTACGACTGGGGCGAGGAGCACAGCTGCGGCGAGCCCGACTGCGCTCCCGGCTGCGACCGCTGCGAGCGCTTCCTCGAGTTCTGGAACCTCGTGTTCATGGAGTTCGAGCAGCACGCGGACGGGACGCTCACGCCGCTCTCCGCACAGAACATCGACACCGGGCTGGGGCTCGAGCGCGGAAGCGCCGTGCTCCAGAACGTCATGTCCGTCTACGAGACCGACGGCTACCGGCTGCTCATGGACTGGATCGCGCACGAGTCCGGCGTCGCCTACGGCGACTCCGACACGGCCACGAAGGCCCATCGCGTGCTTGCAGATCACGGCCGCGGGATGACGTTCCTCGTCGCGGACGGGGTCACGCCCTCGAACGAGGGCCGTGGATACGTGCTGCGCCGCATCATCCGCCGGGCGGTGCAGCAGGCCCACCGCATCGGCCTGCACGACCTCTACCGGCTGCCGGCGATCGTCGTCGAGCAGCTGGGGGAGGCATACCCGGAGCTGCCGGAGCACGCGGAGGAGATCGAGCGCGTCGTGAAGGCCGAGGAGGAACGCTTCGCGGAGACGCTCGAACGGGGAATGAAGGTCTTCGAAGAGCTTGCGGACAAGGATTCGATCTCCGGTGAGGAGGCCTTCACGCTCCAGGCGACCTACGGCTTTCCGCTCGAGCTCACGGTCGAGCTGGCCGAGGAACGGGGGCAGAGCGTCGACGTCGACGGCTTCTCGTCCGCGATGGCCGGACATCGCGAGATCTCGCGTGCCGGAGGCGAACGGGATCTGCTGAGGGCGGCCGAGTTCGCAGCTGAGGCAGGATTCACGACGGACTTCGTCGGCTACTTCAAGACCGACGTGCTCACGCAGATCGGCGCGCTCACGGAGCTCGAGGACGATCTCGCCCTGGTGAAGCTTCGCGAGTCGCCCTTCTACCCGGCGGGGGGAGGACAGGTCTCGGACCGGGGCTGGGTCGAGCTCGACGGCGATCCCGGGACGCGCGCCGAGCTCGTCGAGGCCTACCGGTTCGACGAGGATCAGGTGCTGCTGCTCGAGAGCTCTCGGCTGGCGGCCGGCGACCGCGTCCGCGCGGTCGTGCCCTGGAGCGTGCGTTTTCCCACCATGGCAAACCACACGGCGACGCACCTTCTGCACCGTGCGTTGCAGGACGTCCTCGGAGAGCACGCCCGGCAAGCGGGATCGGCGGTGCGGCCGGACAAGCTTCGCTTCGACTTCGCACACGAGCAGGCTCTGACCTCCGAGGAGCGGGACGAGGTCGAGCGGCGCGTGAACGCCAAGATCTTCGAGAACCTGTCGGTGAACGTCTTCGAGACGCCGATCGCAGAGGCGCGGCGCCTCGGCGCGATGATGCTTTTCGGAGAGAAGTACGGCGAGGTCGTCCGGGTGGTCGAGGTGCAGGGCTACTCGGTCGAGCTCTGCGGGGGAACGCATGTCGGCTCGACCGCCGAGATCGGCGCCTTCGTCATGCTCTCGGAGGGCTCAGTCGGCGCGGGCGTGCGGAGGATCGAGGCCGTCACCTCGGGCGAGGCGTGGGCGCTGCTCGCAGCACGGTCGACCGAGGCCGACGAGCTACGCGCCGAGCTCGAGGCGGTTCGGAAGGAAGGCAAGCGTCCTGCGCAGGACAGCGCACAGGCACACGCGCTCAAGGCGGATTCCGTTCGGGAATCCCAGGTCGGCGGTGTGCGGGTCGTCGTCGCCGAGGTGCCGTCCGTCGACGCCGACAAGTTGCTCGAGGTCTCGGACCGCGAGAAGCAGAAGCAGCGACCGAGCGCGGTCGTTCTCGGCTCCGCCGAGGACGGCAAGGTGCACCTCGTGGCCAACTTCGACCAGGCGGTCGTCGATCGAGTGAGCGCCTCGGAGGTCGTCCGGCAGGCAGCGGCGATCGTCGGCGGCGGAGGAGGGGGTCGCGCGACGATGGCCCGGGCCGGCGGAAAGGATCCCAGCAAGCTTCACGCAGCGCTCGACGAAGCGCATCGTCTGATCGTCGGCGCGCTCGAGTGAGGATTCTCGCGCTCGACTACGGCGCGGCACGAACGGGCGTCGCGGTCTCCGACGAGACGGGCACGATCGCGAGGCCGCTCGCGATCGTCGAGCGGGCGGAGACGGAAGCGGGTGTCGAGCGGATCGGCTCGATCGTGCGCGAGCAGGGCGCGGATTGCGTCGTCGTTGGCCTGCCGCTGACGCTCCGCGGCGAGCGGGGACTGCAGGCACGGGAAACCGAGGCGTTCGTCACCGCGCTGCGTGCGGCGCTCGACGTGCCGGTCGAGACGTACGATGAGCGCTTCACGACCTCGCTCGCCGCGCACGTGTCGGGCGACGCGCCCGAGGACGCACGCGCTGCCGCGCATTTGCTCGAGAGCTATCTCGGATGGAAGAACGTTCGCCGGACCTGAGTCCACCGCCCCGGCGCTTCGTCAGCCGAAAGCGCGCGTGGATGCGTCGAGCCGTGTGGGCGCTCGTCCTGGCCGCGGTGCTCATGGGCGGAGCATGGGCCGGCGCCGCGCTCGTCAGGGGACACGATGCGCCGCCGCCGCCGACGGCTCCCGTGCTCGAGAAGCTGCGCGTGATCTTCCCTGAGGGGTTCACGCGCGCGGAGATGGCGGATCGCGTCGCGGCTGTGCGTCAGATTGCGATCGACCGCCGTCGTGTCATGCCGCGGTTGACGCGGGACGGTTACCTCGACGCGACCGCGAAGGCGAAACCTCCGCCGGCGTTCCGCAAGGACTGGTCGGGCGACCGCATCGAGGGCTTTCTCTTTCCGTCGACGTACGAGTTCACGCAGTACACGGGCGCGGGATCACTCGTCAGGGAGCAGATCGGATTCTTCCGCCGCGAGTGGGGGAAAGTCGACCTCCGCTACGCCCGTTCGAAGAACCTGACTCCATACGACGTCCTGATCATCGCCTCGATGATCGAGAAGGAGGTCGCGGCGCCGGCCGAGCGGCGGCTCGTAGCGGCGGTGATCTACAACCGCCTGCACCTCGGGATGCCGCTGCAGATAGACGCGACGACGCGCTACGGATTGGGAGTGCCCGGCACGGAGTCGCTCACGAAGTCCGAGCTCGCGAGCTCGAGCCCCTACAACACACGCAACCGGGTCGGGCTTCCACCGACGCCGATCTCGAATCCCGGCCTCGCCTCGATGCAGGCGGCGGCTCATCCTTCCGTCGTCGACTACCTCTACTACGTGCGCAGGCCAGATGGCGTCCATCACTTCTTCACCGCGAGCGAATCCGAGTTCGAGCGGAAGAAGTGCGAGTTCGGTTACGGATGCTGACCTGTGGAGAGCTTTTGGCGCCTTCGTCACCTTCGCGTTTGCCAGCCGTGACTGGTCGAGCGGTAACGTGGTCCACAGGGAACCGGGGGTTCCCCTGGGGGTGGTTCTCCACCTGCTGCGGTTCGAGGTTGTCGCCGGCGAGCGAGGCGAGCACGTCGCGGGTCGCGGAGACATGAACCGGCACCGACCTCCGGACGTATCAGGTGCCACACGGCTCGTCGGTCTCCTGGGCTGGCCGGTCGAGCAGTCGCTCTCTCCGCGCATGCACAACGCCGCCTTCGCCGCGGCCGGCCTCGACTGGCTCTACGTTCCCCTTCCGACTCCACCCGAGGAGCTCGAGCCCGCCCTCGCAGGGCTGCTCGCGCTCGGGTTTGCGGGGGCGAACATCACGGCGCCACACAAGCTCGCAGCGGCCCGTCTCTGCGGAGCCCGCACGGGCTCGGTGAACACGATCGCGCTGCGCGACGGGCAAATCCAGGCGTCGAGCACCGACACCGCGATCCTCGACGGCCTCGCGGCCGAGCATCCGGTCGTGCTCGGCGACGGTGGAGCGGCACACGCGTTTCTCGAGGCGCTTCCGCACGCACGCCGGTATTCCCGCCGCGCCGCGTGGCCCCCGGATGTCCGTCACGCCGACCTCGTCGTCAACGCCACCTCGGCGCGCGACGAGGTGCTCGCCGACCTGGAGGCCGGGCAGATCCTGGTCGACCTTCCGTATCCGGAGACGGCAACTGCGACGGCCGCCCGTGCGGCGGGAGCCCGCGTCGTCCCCGGGCTCGAGGTCCTGCTCGCGCAGGGGGCCGCGTCTTTCGAGATCTGGATCGGGAAACCGGCGCCGCTGGAGGCGATGCGTTCCGCACTCGGGCTGCCGGCGCCGCGCACGAGCCCTGAGCACGAGCCCCGCGGGGCATCGCCTGCAGAAGGAGTGCTTTAAGGTCGCGTCGTGCGGATCGTCGTCCTGAACGGCGTAAACCTCGACGTCGTCGGCCGGCGCGACCCCGATGTCTACGGTGGGATCACGATCTCCGAGCTCGAGACTCAGATCTACGAGTGGGCCTCCGAGCTCGACTGCACCGTGCGCTGCCGGCAGACGAACAGTGAGGGAGAGTTCGTCGACTGGTGCCACGACGCGCTCGACTGGGCGGACGGCGTGATTCTCAACCCGGGCGCCTGGTCGCACTACTCGTGGGCGATCCACGATGCCGTCGAGCTCTTCGCCGTCCCCGTAGTCGAGGTCCACCTGTCCGACGTGAATGCGCGCGAGAAGTGGCGCCGGTTCTCCGTCCTCGAGGGGCTCGTCACGGCGAGGGTGATCGGCAAGGGGCCAGAGGGATACCGCGAAGCGCTCGAGCTGCTGCTGGCGAAGTCGTCATGAGGATCGCCGCCCTCGCGACGCGTCTCGAGCTTCCGCTCCTCGTCACCGCGCAGGCGAACGTCTGGTACCTGACCGGTCTCCGTAGCTCGAACGCCGCCCTCCTCGTGGAGCCGGACGCGAGCGCGACGCTCTTTGCGGACTTCCGTTATGCGGAGAAGGCCCGGGCCGTCGAAGACGTCGAGTTCGTCGAGACGTCCCGCTACCTGCTTTCGTCGCCCGCCGAGATCCTCTCGGGTCGCCGAATCGCGTTCGAGGAAGCTCACCTGACCGTTGCGGGCCATCGCACCCTGGCCGAAGGAGGCGTCGAGCTCGTGCCTACGAGCGGCTTCGTCGAGGCATTGCGTGCCGTCAAGGACGACGTCGAGCTCGCCGCCATCCGACGAGCCGCTGCGCTCTCGGACGAGGTCTTCGCGGCGCTCGCGAACGAGCCGTTCGTGGGGAGGACCGAGCGCGAGCTCGTCTGGTGGATCGAGCGCAGCTTCCGCGAGGCCGGCGCCGACGGCGTGTCCTTCCCGATCGTCGTCGCGGCGGGGGAGACCGCCGCTGCTCCGCACGCCGATCCGGGCGAGCGCGAGATCGAGCGTGGCATGCTCGTCACCGTCGACGCAGGCTGCGTCGTCGACGGGTACTGCTCGGACTGCACGCGGACCTTCTCGACGGGAGAGCTTCCTGATCGCCTGGCGGACGCGTATGCGCTCTGCCTCGAAGCACAGCTTGCAGGCCTGGCCGCAGTTCGGCCGGGCGTCGCCGGTCGGGATGCCGACGCAGCGTCCCGAGAGCCGGTCGCCGCGGCCGGCCTCGGGTGGGCGTACGGTCACGGACTCGGTCACGGCGTCGGGATCGACGTACACGAGGCTCCGACACTCAGGCCGGAGTCGAAGGACGTGCTGGAGCCGGGCAATGTCGTCACCGTTGAGCCGGGCATCTACCTCCCCGGCGAAGGTGGCGTGCGGATCGAGGACCTCGTTCTCGTGACCGCCGACGGCGCCGAGCGGCTCACGCGGTTCCCGAAAGAGCTGATTACCGTCGCCTGACTAGACTCGGCGGCAGGTATGGCCGAGTCCGTCTCCACGAATCAGTTCCGGAACGGCATGCACATCGAGCTCGACGGCTCGGTCTGGCGCATCGTCGAGTTCCAGCACGTCAAGCCCGGCAAGGGCGGCGCCTTCGTGCGCACCAAGCTCAAGGCCCTCGACACCGGCGCAGTCGTCGACAGGACCTTCCGAGCTGGAGAGCGCTTCGCGCGAGTTCACACCGAGGTGAAGAACCTGCAGTTCCTCTACGACGACGGGACTGAAGCGCACTTCATGGACGCGGAGACCTACGACCAGTTCGGTCTTCCGCACGCGGACCTCGCCGGGGAGCTTGCCTACCTCGCTCCGTCGAGCACCGTCCAGATGCTGACCGTGGACGGGAAGCCCGCGGGGATCCAGCTCCCCGCGTCCGTCGAGCTGACGGTGACCGAGACGGAGCCCGCGGTCCGGGGCGACACCGTCTCGAACGTGAGCAAGCCGGCGACGCTCGAGACCGGGGCGGTCGTGCAGGTGCCGCTCTTCGTCGACCGGGGCGAGCGGGTCAAGGTCGATCCACGCGACGGCCGCTACATCAGCCGCGCCTAGGAACGTCCGGCTTCCCGGCGCCACCGACGTCGCTGAAAACCACTCCTGACGGGGCGTCGGCGGGCTCGGCCGCTCGCTAAGGTCCAGAGCCGTGCCCAGGCTCGTCGACACGACCGTACGCCTGCTCTCGCAGGAGCCGTTCACGGGCCATCTGCCGACGGCGGAGATCCTGCAGGTCGCGGAGATCCTCGACAAGGCGGGGTTCGCCTGCCTCGAAATCTCCGGTGGCGGCGTCTTCGACGCGACCGTGCGACGCAAGGTCGAGAGCCCCTGGGAGCGGATCCGCGCGATCAAGGGGCGCGTCTCCACGCCGCTGGGGATCGCTCTGCGCGGCCGGTTCCTCGTCGGCTCGAGACCGGTGAGCGGAGACATCGTCGGCCGTTTCGTCGGGTGTGCGGCCGAGAACGGGATCGAGGTCTTTCGACTCCACGACCCCCTGAACGACGTCTCCAACTTGCGGGAAGCGGGGGCCGCGATCACGAGCGCCGGTGGGGCCTTCCACGCCGGCCTCGTCTACAGCCCGGGGCGAACCGAAGAGACCGACACCCTGGTCGAGGGAGCCCGAAAGCTCCCGGAGCTCGGCGCGACCCGGATCATCGTCAACGACCCGACCGGCGCTCTCGTCCCGCACCGGGCACAGGAGCTCGTCGAGCAGATCAAGGAGACGAGCGGCTTGCCGGTCGGCTTCTACGTCCAGGGCTCCGCCGGCATGGGGCTCGCAGCGGCGCTCGCCGCCATCGAAGCCGGGGCCGATCTCGTCGCCACGGCGGTCTACCCGCTCGCCCTGACGCTGCACCGGGTCTCGGGCGAGTCGCTCGCAGAGTCTCTCGAGGGACTCGGTCACGCGACGGGCGTCGACACGGCACGCCTCTGGGAAGCCTCCGACGTGATCGACGAGTACATCGGCGACGAGCCCGTCGCTCCTCTCGCGCCGCGGATCGCGGTCCGGGCGGCTGAGTACGACCTTCCGGCCGGGCTCGTGGCCGCGCTCGACGTCCACCTCCGTGCCAACGCCGCGTCGGACCGCCTGCTCGAGGTGCTCGAGGAGGTCGGGCGCGTCCGCGCCGAGGCAGGCTGGCCGCCGCTCGCTGCGCCGATCGGCCAGATCCTCGCTTCTCAGGCGCTCCTGCACGTGCTCGAGGCGCGCCGCTACGGAACCGTGATCGACGAGTTCCGCGCTCTCATCCAGGGCGGGTACGGCGTCACACCCGAGCCGATCGACCCGACCGTGGAGCGCGCGGTGGAGCTGCTCGCCCCGCGCGCGGCGCTCGCGGACGAGCCGCCGACCGCCGACGACGTGCGGGAGCGCTCCGAGGGGCTCGCGGCGAGCGAGGAGGAGCTCGTCCTGCTCGCAATGTTCGGCACCGACGCCGAGGAGCTCCTGCGTCGGATCCGCGCACGTCACTCGCGTGAGGCGGCGCTGATCGCGGAGGACGCGAACGCGGAGCGCGCGGGTCGCATCCGCGAGCTCGTGAAGATCGTCCAGGAGTCGGGGGTCGGCGAGATCGAGATCGAGGACGAAGGCATGCGGGTCTCGGTACGTCGCGCCGACGAGCCGACGCTCGGAGGGACGTCGTTCTCCGCTCAGCCCGAGACCGAGTCCGCGGCCGTCGCGCTGGAATCGCCGTCGGCGGATGGGATAGTCCGGGTGGAGTCGCCGATGGTCGGCGTCTTCTACCGGGCGCCGAGCCCCGGAGCGCCGACGTTCGTCGACGTGGGGGACACCATCGTCCCGGGTCAGACCCTCTGCCTGCTCGAGGCGATGAAGCTGTTCAACGAGCTGAAGGCCGAGGTCGCGGGAATGGTCCGCGCGATTCACGTCGAGAACGCCGAGCCGGTCGAGTTCGGGCAGCTTCTGTTCGAGATCGAGCCGGTGCTCGTTCCGCCGGCCGTCTAGGGGCCCGCCGATGTTCTCACGAGTCCTCGTCGCGAACCGGGGCGAGATCGCCGTCCGGGTCATCCGTGCCTTGCACGAGCTTGGCGTCGAGGCGGTCGCCGTTTACTCGACGGCCGATCGGGACTCCTACCATCTCGAGCTCGCGGATCACACGGTCTGCGTCGGCCCGCCCCCGGCCGCCGAGAGCTACCTGCGCATCCCGAGCATCGTCGCGGCAGCCGAGACGACCGGCTGCGAGGCGCTGCATCCCGGCTACGGCTTTCTCGCCGAGAACCCCGCCTTCGTCCGCGCGTGCGAGGAGTCGGGGATCGTCTTCATCGGGCCACCCGCGGACGTGATGGAGAGGATGGGGGACAAGGTGCGCGCGAAAGAAGAGCTGCGCGCGGCGGGAGTGCCGCTCGTCCCGGGCTCCGACGGGACGGTCGACCGGGCCGAGATCCGGGCGATCGCCCACGAGCTCGGGTTCCCGGTCTTGCTCAAGGCGGCCGCCGGAGGTGGCGGCAAGGGGATGCGTACGGTCCTCTCCGAGGACGAGCTCGAGGGTGCGTTCGCCGCCGCGAGTGCCGAGGCCGACGCCGCCTTCGGCGACGGGTCGCTCTACCTCGAGAAGGCACTCGTCCCCGCCCGCCACGTCGAGATCCAGGTGCTCTGCGACGCCGAGGGAGGTGTGCTCACGCTCGGCGAGCGCGAGTGCTCGATCCAGCGCAGGCACCAGAAGCTGATCGAAGAGACGCCGTCTCCGGCTCTCGACGACGCGACGCGTGAGGCGATGGAGAGCACCGTCGAGCGCGCGTGTTCGGCGATCGGCTATCGGAACGCGGGGACGTTCGAGTTTCTCCTCGAGCCCGATGGGTCGTTTCATTTCATCGAGGTGAACTGCCGGCTTCAGGTCGAGCACCCCGTGACGGAGCTCGTGACCGGGGTCGACATCGTGCGAGAGCAGATCCGCGTCGCGGCCGGGGAACAGCTCACCGAGACCGGCCGCGCGCCGCGGCGAGGCCATGCGATCGAGATCCGGATCAACGCTGAGGACCCCTCCCAGGGCTTCGCCCCCGCGCCCGGGACGCTGACGCGCTTCCGGCCTCCTCTGGGAGCGGGCGTGCGGGTGGACACCGCGGTCCGCGACTGCAGCGAGATCCCGCCCTACTACGACTCGCTCATCGCCAAGCTCGTGATCACCGACCAGACGCGGCCGCTTGCGCTTGCACGCGCGATCCGTGCGCTGCGGGAGCTCGAGGTCGAAGGCGTTCCCACGACTCGCGAGCTCGCGCTCGACGTCCTCGCATCGCTCCCGTTCGCGAGCGGCGAATACACGACCTCGACGCTCGCCGAGCTCGTGGGCCTCGTGCCCTCGCTCGCAGGATGAGCACCGCTCGCCCTCGGCTCGCGTTCACAGGGGAAACCAGGTTTCCCCTGTGCTTTCCCCTTCTTCTCGAGAGCGCGGGGAACCCCTTCGTTCCCCGCACCCCTCCTCTTGCTCATGGGCTGGAGCTCAGCCCGTGAGCCCGCAGACGGGACGGCGCGCAGGGCGGCGGACGGCGCTCTTCCTCCTCTACCAGTGGGATCTCACCGGTCAGCCGCTCGCGTCGTTGTACGAGGGCGAGCCGGACGAGTTCGCGACCGAGCTCGCGGGCGCGGTCTCCGCCCGGGCCGAGGATCTCGATCGCCGCGTGACCGAGTCGTCGGACGAGTGGGCCGCCGAGCGCATGGGTACGCTCGAGCGCAACATCCTGCGGATCGGCGTCTACGAGCTGGAGGAGAGGACGGTGCCCCCCGAGGTCGCGATCAACGAGGCGGTCGTGCTCGCGAAGCGCTATGCATCCGACGACGCCGCCCGGCTCGTGAACGGGATCCTCGGCAAGATCGCGCGGGAGGAGGCCGCCGCGTGACCCCGGTCGACGACGCACTTCAGCGAGCGGAGGAGCTCCTGGCGAAGCTGAACGAGCGCAGCGTCGAGCTCGAGCGTCTCGCCGAGGCCGACGACGTCGACGCGAACGCGGCGGTCGACGTGATCGCCGAGCTGGCCGAGCTCGCGAAGCAGATCGAGGCCGAGCTCACGAACGCCCGTACTCTGGCGGATGCCGCTCCGTAGCCTCGACGAGCTCCGCGACGTCGTCGAGGAGCACCTCGTGGGGCTTCCACTGACGGAAGAGCTCGGCGGCCTCGAGCCCGTTCTGCGGTACGCGCTCGAGTCGGGCGGAAAGCGGGTCCGGCCCGTCCTCTGCCTGGCCGTCACCGAGGCTGCCGGAGGGGAGGTCGAGCGCGCGCTTCCGGCTGCTGCGGCGATCGAGCTCGTGCACACGTTCTCCCTCGTCCACGACGATCTTCCGGCGCTCGACGACGACGACCTCCGCCGCGGCCGCCCGAGCACGCACGTCGTCCACGGAGTAGGCGCCGCCCTCCTCGCCGGCGACGCCCTGCTGGTGGAAGCGTTCCGGTACGCGCTCTCGTACGAGCGCCCGGAAACGGCACGCGAGCTCGCTGCGGCGACGCTCGGAATGATCGGCGGACAGTTCCGCGACGTCACGGGCGACGACGCCGACCTCGAGGCCCTCGATCGCCTGAAGACGGGTCGCCTCTTCGCCGCTTCCGTCGGGCTCGGCCTCTGGGCAGCTGAGGTCCCGAAGGACGAGCAGACTGCGTGGCGGGCCTTCGGCGAGGAGCTCGGGCTCCTCTTCCAGGTCGTGGACGACATCCTCGACTCCGACGGCTTCGCCGAGCGATTCGGAGCCGGCGGTGCTCGGGAGCTCGCCGATCGTGCGGCGGACCGGGCGCGCACGCGTCTCGCTTCGGTTCCCGCCGACACCTCGGTCCTCGGCGAGCTCGTCGACAGTCTCGCCGTTCGTAACGCCTGAAGACTTGGGCGGTCGACATCTGTCGACCGCTGACTACGATCTGACTCTCACGAACAGTCGAAGGCGGCGCCCTTCCCTTCTTTCTGCCCGTCGTTCTCTCACCTCATGTCGACTCCCCGCCGCTTCCTCCTGCCTGTGCTCGCGCTCGCGGCAAGCGTCGTCACCGTTACAGCGTCGGCTGTCGTGGTGACAGTGGGTTTCGACGAGACGGCGTCGGCAGCTTCGCTCTCGCATCCGAGGCCCTTCCATCGCCCGTCGCGTCCGAAGCCGAAGCCGACACTCGGTCAGCGCGCAGCGAGACGCGCACTGAGAGAGGTCGGAGTCCCCGCTGGGGCGGGGAGTCGCCGAACGGTTTCGACTGCTCCGGGCTCGTCCGCTGGAGCTACCTGCACTTCGGAATCGAGCTTCCGCACAGCTCGTATGCGCTCTACGGACTCGGTCGTCGTGTTTCGCGGCCGCACATGAGGCCCGGAGACGTCCTCTTCTTCGAAGGCCTCGGCCACGTGGGTCT
>VAWZ01000095.1:0-23319 GCA_005888365.1 Actinomycetota bacterium | reverse complement strand
CTTCCTGACGACACCCAGCTAGCCTCACGTTCGTGAGAAAGCGCCTGGACGTGGTGCTCGTCGAGCGCGGTCTCGCCGAGAGCAGAAGCCAGGCGCAGGCGCTCGTCCTGGCCGGGCTCGTGCAGGGCTACGAGAAGCCCGGTCAGCAGGTGGAGGAGGACTCGGACCTGCGCGTGACGGCCCTCGCACCGTTCGTCTCGCGCGGCGGCGAGAAGCTCCGTAACGCGCTCGACGCCCTCGCGGTCGACGTACGCGGACGCGACTGCGTGGACGTGGGCGCGTCGACCGGTGGGTTCACGGACTGCCTCTTGCAGGCTGGGGCGGCCCGGGTCGTGGCAATCGACGTCGGCTACGGGCAGCTCCATCCACGGCTTCGAGAGGACCCGCGGGTCACCGTGCTCGAGCGGACGAACGCCCGCATGCTCCGCGAGCTCCCATTCGCGCCGGAGCTCGTCGTCTGTGACGTCTCGTTCATCTCGGTGACGAAGGCACTGCCGCCGGTGCTGGCCCTCTCGAAGCCGGGGTGGGAGGCGCTCGTCCTCGTCAAGCCGCAGTTCGAGGCCGGCAGGGCGAGCGCGCCGAGAGGAGTCGTCCGTGATCCGGAGGTCTGGCGAGAGGTCGTCGCAAGCGTCAGCGAAGCCGCACACGAGTGGGGTGGGCGAACGGTCGGCGTCGTAGACTCCGGGCTACCCGGCCCCAAGGGGAACCGGGAGTTCTTCGTCCACCTCGTGAACCGCCCGGGCAGAGCGAATCCCGATGACATCGACCGCTGGATCGCCGAAGCCGTCAGTTCGGCCTAAAGCCGTCGCGCGAGCCGCGGTCGTCACGCACGGGCAGCCGCGCCAGATCGGGGCAGGTCTCGCGCGGCTGCAGTCGGTGGCTCGAGAACACGGCGTCGAGCTCAGCTTCCCGCGGGACGAGGCCGAGAAGCACGGTGTCGAAGCCGGGGACCACGCTCACGCGGACATCGCGGTCGTGCTGGGAGGCGACGGAACGGTGCTGCGGGCGTTGACGCGCTACCTGGGCACCGGCATCCCGGTCGTCGGCGTCAACTTCGGTCGAGTGGGGTTCCTGAGCTCGATGGGGCGCCGCGAGCTCGAGTCCGGCCTCGCGCGTGTCTTCGCCGGAGAGTACGAAGTGGTCGAGCTGCCGACATTGGAGGTCTCGCATCCGAATGGACTGACTCGTGCCGTGAACGACGTTGTCATCGCGAGCGGGGAGCTCGGAAGGATGATCGAGCTCGAGCTCGTTGTCGGCGGCGAGCAGCTCGGGAAGCAGCCGTGCGACGGGATCATCTGCTCGACGCCGTCCGGCTCCACGGCGTACAACCTCTCGAACGGCGGCCCCGTCCTCATGTGGGGGCTCGAGGCGATCGCGCTGACGTACGTCGCGGCCCATTCGCTGCACGCCAGACCGCTCGTGATCCCCGCGGGCGCCGACGTCATCGTCTGGAACCGCACGGGCGAGGTCGATGCGGCCGTGCTGGTGGACGGCCATCGGGTCTCGACCCTCGTTTCCGCCGCACGGGCCGTGGTTCGGATCGGAGAGGAGCGCTCGCTACTCGCAACGCTTCCCGAGGCGACCTTCGTCCGTCGCTACCGCCAGAGTTTCGCTTCTTAGACGTCTTGCGGGCCGCCTAGGTCCGACGAGAACGCCCGCGCGCTCTACGAGACGGAGCGATCGGTATCGCCAGCGCCCTGGCACGTTGTCTCACTACGAGCATCTAGCGCGGCTTTCACGCCGCTCAAAGGCACTCGACGTCTCGCTCGCCAGCCGACGTCAGTGGCAATTCGGCGACGAACGCTCTCGCGCGCCGCGAGCTGGGCTAGGTTGTCGCGACGCGTGCTTCGCAGGCTCCGGATCGAGAACCTCGTCCTCATTCGGGAGGCGGATCTCCCGTTCGGGCCGGGGCTCCATGCGGTCACCGGCGAAACGGGAGCGGGGAAGACGATCTTCGCGCAGGCGATCGGTCTCCTGCTCGGCGCGAGGGCCGACGCGTCCTCGGTCGGGAGTGACGCGAGCGAGGCCTACGTCGAGGCCGAGCTCGACGTCCCCGACGGGTTCTTCGACGAGGAGGACGTCGCCGCGCTCGCGGAGCTCCGGCCCGAAGGAGAGCCGGGGCTCGTCCTCGCACGGCGCGTGTTCGGCGACGGGAGGACGCGCGCCTATGCGTGGGGACGCGCCGTGGCGCGAGAGGACGTCGCAGCGGCAGCTGAGCGGCTGATCGCGATGTCGGGCCAGTTCGAGCAGCGGCGCCTCGCTCGCCCCGCGTTCCAGCTCGACGTGCTCGACGCGTTCTGCGGGGGGGAGCAGCTCGAGCGGCGGCGTGCGGCGGCAGCGGCCTGGAGAGAGCTGCTCGCGACACGCCGTCGGTATGACGAGCTGACGCGCGACGCCGACGCCGTCGTGGCACGCCAGGCGGAGCTCGAGCTCCTCGTCGAGGGAACCGAAGGGCTCGCGCCAGGCGAGGAGGAGGAGCTGCGCGTCCGGCGCGAGCGCGTTCTCCACCTCGCCGAGCTCGGGTCCGCCGCCTCGTTTGCGGTCGGCGCGATCGCGCCCGAAGAGGGGGAGGGCGCAGCGTCGCTTGCGGCACAGGCGGAACGTGCGCTAGCACCGCTCGAGCAGCTCGCGCCCGAGCTCGCCGCGAGCGCAACGGAGTTGCGCGAGGTCGCCCTCCGCCTGCGCGAGGTCGGGAGCGACCTGCACCGCTTCCTCGCGTCGCTCGAGTCCGATCCCGCAGAGCTCGACGAGGTCGAAGGCCGGCTCGAGCGCATCACCGACCTCAAGCGTCGCTTCGACTCGGCGTCTCTGGAGGAGCTGCTCGAGCGTGCTGCGCGGGCACGCGCAGAGCTCGATGCGGCTGCGGCGGGTCACGATCCGGTCACCGCGGCCGCCGAGGAGGTCGCCGCCGGCGAGGCTCGTGTGGGAGCCCTCGCCTCCGGGCTCCGCGCCGCCCGTCGCAGAGAGGCCGAGCGGTTCGCAGAGGCCGTGAGCAGCGAGCTCCAGACGCTCGGAATGGGGGAGGGCGAGTTCCTCGTCGCGCTGCGCGAGCGGGAACCCGGCCCGACGGGGAGCGACGAGGCCTCGTTCGTCGTCCGACCGAACCCCGGATTGCCCTTCGCTCCCGTTGCGGAGACGGCCTCGGGCGGCGAGCTCTCGCGGATTGCGCTGGCGCTCGCTGCGGTTGCCGGCGGCGAGACGCTCGTCTTCGACGAGATCGACGCGGGCATAGGCGGCGTCACCGCCCATGCAGTAGCCGCGACACTCCGGCGGCTAGCGGAGCGCGCTCAGGTCTTGACCATCACCCACCTCCCGCAGATCGCGAGCGTCGCCGATCGCCATTTCCGGGTGGAGAAGGTGCCGGGAGATCCCACGCACACACGGATCGAGGAGCTCGACGACGCCCTCCGGCGCGACGAGCTCGAGCGCATGCTCGGCGGCCAGGAGTTCCTGACGTCGCTCAAGGAGTCCTAGCTCGTGGCCGTCGCGCGGGCCTCGCTCGAGCTGCTCGCGCCGCCGGCGGATGTCTGGCAGTTCCTCGCGGAGCCCCACCACCTCGCCGACTGGTGGCCGGGGATCGGCGCGGTCGAGCCCGACCGCCGCGGCGCGGCTCCCGGAGCCCGTTGGCGCGTGCGCCGGCGCACGGCGTCGCTGTTGCGCAACGCGCAAGCCGAGGACACACTCGTCGTGACCGCCGCGGATCCGCCACGCCGCTTCGGCTTCGAGCTCGTGGGTGCGCGGCTCCGCGTCCAACTGACGCTTGCTCCGGTTGGCGCAAGCCGGACGAGAGCCGAGCTCGCGGTTGACGGGCCGCTCCTCCTCGGCTTCTCCCGCAAGCTTCCGAAGAGCGCGCTGACGCGGCTGCACGACCTGTGTCAGACGGCCTCGACTCTTTGAGCACCGTGCGCGGACCGCAAACCGTCCGCAGCTCGTAGAGAGATCGATGCGTGCGTTCGGGCTCCTCGCCGTATGCGGTGTTCTCATCCCCTCGGTGACGGCGGGGGCAAGCGACCGGGTCGTCTCCGTAGACGGCGTACGGGTCTCGGTCCCCGCCGGCTGGCAGCGAGCCGAAGCTGCGAGGCCGGGGGCCGTCACCGATCCTCTGACTCTCCTCGTCGTCGGAACGCGAGGGGTCCGACCGAAGGCGTCGCGATGTCAGATCGCCGCCTACCGCGTGCCTGCGCGAGGTGCGGTGGTGGTCGTCGTCGGCTGGAAGCAGCTCACGTTGTCGGGCGCTCAGAGCCAGAGACCCGGCCGTTGGCCGCTCGGGAGTCTGACCGCTGTCCATCGCCCTAGCTTCGAATGCTTCTCGGGCCGCGGGGCCGTTGCGACCCTGAAGCTCGCCGGCAAGGCGTACCAAGTGAACGTGATGGTCGGCGATCGCGCGTCGAAGCGTCTGGTCAGGCAGGCACTCGCCGTCGGCCGCTCGTTCGCCCTCGCTCGCTAACCGGTAAACGCCGCTGACACGAGCCGACCAGGTCACCTGCTACGGTCAGGTCCCGTGGCCAAGTTCGTCTTTGTCACGGGTGGCGTGGTCTCCGCGCTCGGCAAGGGGATCGTCGCGGCGTCCCTTGGGCGCCTACTCAAGGCTCGCGGTCTGTCGGTCAGCGCGCAGAAGTTCGATCCGTACCTGAACGTCGACCCGGGGACGATGAGCCCTTTCCAGCACGGCGAGGTGTTCGTCACCGAGGACGGCGCGGAGACCGACCTCGACATCGGGCACTACGAGCGCTTCATCGACGAGAACCTCTCCCGCAACGCCAGCCACACCGCGGGAGCAATCTGGGATGCCGTGCTGCGCAAGGAGCGGAAGGGCGAGTTCCTGGGCGCGACGGTGCAGGTGATCCCGCACATCACGAACGAGATCAAGGCTCGCATCCGGCGAGCGGAGAAGGTCATGCCGGCCGATGTGGTCATCTCCGAGATCGGCGGCACCGTCGGCGACATCGAGTCGCTGCCCTTCCTCGAGGCGATTCGCCAGTTCCGGCGCGAGGTCGGGCTCGAGAACGTGCTCTATCTGCACGTCACGCTCGTTCCGTTCGTCGCAGCAGCTGGCGAGTTGAAGACGAAGCCGACGCAGCACTCGGTCAACGAGTTGCGCCGCATCGGTATCCACCCGGACATCGTCGTCTGCCGCTCGACCGAGGTGCTGTCGGACGACCTCCGGGACAAGATCGCGCTCTTCGCCGACGTCGACGTCAGCGCAGTCGTCTCGGCGCCGGACGTCCCGGACGTCTACCTCGTTCCCGAGGTCCTGCAGCAGCAGGGCCTCGACGCGCTCGTCTGCGACAAGCTCGGCCTCGAATGCCGACCGACCGATCTCGGCGAGTGGCAGGAGCTCACCGAGCGGAGCCGTGATCTCGACGAGGAGGTCGAGATCGCGCTCGTCGGCAAGTACGTGAAGCTCCACGACGCCTACCTCTCCGTGCACGAAGCGCTCAAGCACGGCGGCGTTCATCAGGGCTGCCGCGTCCACGTCCGCTGGGTCGACGCCGAGCACATGTCCTACGAGGAGGCGGTACGAGAGCTCGAGCAGGTGGACGGTGTGCTCGTGCCTGGCGGGTTCGGGTCACGCGGCTGGGAGGGGAAGATCCTCGCCTGCCGCGCCGCGCGGGAGCGCGAGATCCCGTACCTCGGCATTTGTCTCGGGATGCACGTCGCCGTGTCGGAGTTCGCGCGACACGTCTGCGGGCTGGAGGGCGCGAACTCGACCGAGATGGATCCGGAGACACCGTACCCGGTGATCGATCTGCTCCCGGAGCAGAAGGAGATCGAAGACCTTGGCGGGACGATGCGCCTGGGCGCGCAGGCCGTCGAGCTAGCCGAGGAGACCCGTGCGCGCGAGATCTACGTCGAGCCCGTGATCCACGAGCGGCACCGGCACCGCTACGAGGTGAACAACGAGCTGCGCCCGACACTCGTCGAGTCAGGGCTCGTCGTCTCCGGGACGTTCCAGGAGGGACGCCTCGTCGAGATCGTCGAGCTCCCGGATCACCCGTGGTTCGTCGCGAGCCAGTTCCACCCGGAGTTCAAGTCGCGTCCGACCCGCCCGGCGCCCCTCTTTCGCGACTTCGTGGGCGCGGCGCTCGAGCGCGCGCGCTCGCGCTCGGCCGTGCGGGCGGCGGCCTCGTAGACGCCACCTCGCCAGGCTCGTGAGTGCGGGCTAGGTTGGCCGACGCCAACGTTTCACGGCGAGGGCGATCAAGAGGACCACGATGCCAGCGGCACTGACGACGTTCGTCACCCCGGCGAACGCCCCGGCCACGTTGCTGGTGTCTGCCCAGATGAGTCCGATGACCGTCATCGCCGCCAGCCAGTAGAGAAGACGTCGGGTGCTGATCTCGCCGATCGTAGTCTCATCGAGACGCTCTTCCTAATCGAAACGCCGGCCCGTACTGCTGGTAGCGAACCTTCCGGGCTCGTGCCGCCCGCGCTTCCTGCGTCTGAGGACCCGGCGCCCTAGTACCTTGGCGGGGTGGAGACCGCGCAGCAGCCGTTGAGCTCGCCCCTTCTCGACCTCTTCCTCGAGCTCTGCGCCATTCCAAGCCCTCCGGGGGAGGAGCGCGCCGTCGCCGACCGGGTCGAGTCCTACCTGAGCGATCTCGGGCTCGACTGGGACGAGGACGACGCCGGCTCGAAGATCGGCTCAACCTCCGGGAACCTCTACTGCAGGATCTCGAGCTCGAACGGTGCCGGCACTCCGATCTTCCTCTGCGCGCACACCGACACCGTGCCGCTCGACGGGCCCCTCGAGCCCGTGGTCGAGGACGGAGTCGTGCGGAACGCGGGTGGGACCATCCTCGGCTCGGACAACAAGGCGGCCGTCGCGGTCATGCTCGAGGCGACGCGGCTGATCCTGCGCGAGGGTCGCCCGCACGCCGGTATCGAGCTCGTCTTCACCCCGAGGGAGGAAGTCGGGCTCGAAGGAGCGGGCGCGTTCGACCAGACGCGGCTCGCGGCGCGGACCGGCTTCGTGTACGACCAGGGTGCGCCGATCGGGGAGATCGTGCTCGGGTCTCCGCACGGACGAACGCTCGACCTCCGCTTCCACGGGCGAGCGGCTCACGCGGGAATGGCGCCCGAGGACGGGCGCTCGGCGATCGCCGCCGCCTCGAGGGCAATCGCCGATTTCCGGCTCGGGCGGCTCGACGCCGAGACGAGCGCGAACGTTGGCGTCATCGCGGGCGGGACAGGACGCAACGTCGTCCCGGAATGGTGCTCGTTCCAGGCCGAGGTTCGCTCGCACGACGAGCGGAAGGTCACCGAGCTCGTCCGCGAGATGCTCGAGACCGCGGCCTTCGCAGCGAGCCTCGGCGAGTGCGAGCTCGAGTCCGACGTCAAGCCGAGCTTTCCCGGATACCGCTTTCGCCAGAGCGATCCGATCGTCGCGCTCGCGGCGACGGCCCTCCGCGAGGCCGGCTTCGAACCGACCTATGCGCTGAGCGGCGGCGGCGCCGACGCGAACGTCTTCAACGCACGCGGTCTCGCGTGCCTCAATCTCGCGAACGGAATGGCCGAGATCCACACGCCTGACGAGCACATCGCGGTCGCCGACCTCGACGCCATGGTCGGGGTCACGCTCGCGCTCGTCGACGCCGCAGGAGCTACGCGTTGACGGAAATCTGAGACGTCGCGGCTGCTTCGCGGCCGCGCTCAGGGATCTTCGCGCGATCGGAATCTGCGCGAGCGGATTCCGGTCTTGCGCGGTGTCAAAGGGACGCGTAGAGGTCGACGGGGACGCCGTCCGGGTCTCGGAGCTGCGCATAGCGCTGTCCCCAGAACGCGTCCCACGGCTCCTTCTCGCCGCTGAAGCCGGCTGCGGTGACACGCGCATAGGTGTCGTCGACCTCGGCCGGGCTCGCACACTCGAAAGCGAGTGCGATCTGGTTCCCGGTCTCGCGCGTCCAGCCGGGACGGAAGCTGCGGATGACGACTTCCGAGTCGAGCATGAAGCGGACGCCGTTCGGGAGGAACGTGTCGACGTGGCCCTCGTCGGGCGTCTCCGGCACGTCGAGGCCGAGCGTCCGGTAGAAGCGAATCGAGCGCCCCATGTCCGAGGTGATGATCCCGACTGCGTTCAGCTGAGGCACGCCCCGCACGCTAGCGATGCGGACCCGGGCCGCGGTCAGCTGACCTCGACGGCGAGCTCGAGGGTCGACGTCTCGCCCGACTCGAGTACGCGCCAGATCGCCGCCTGCGAGTCCTGGAAGCTCGGAAGGCTCTGCACCTCCTCGACCTGCTCCATGGTCCGCCAACCATCGCCGAGGCTGAGGAAACGTCGCGGATTCTCCCGGTCGCGCAGAAGGCGGAACGTGAGATCCGGGTAGTCGAGCACGAGCGCGTCGACGCTCTCCTCCCAGCGCCGCGAGAACTCCTCCTCGCGTCCTTCCTTGACCGTCCAGATGCCCGCAGTGCAGATCATCCTTCCTCCTTCTCCGTTGCCTGGAGTCTTTCGCAACGGCGCCGGGCAGGCGATATCGTGCCGCGCGCCATGCGCATCGGGGTCGCGAGGGAGATCAAGCCACAGGAGTACCGGGTCGCGCTGACGCCCGCCGGGGCACGCGAGCTCGCGCAGCGGGGGCACGAGGTGCTCGTCGAGAGGGCTGCCGGAGTCGGCAGTGCGCTCACGGACGAGGCCTACGAGCGAGCGGGGGCGACGATCGTCGCGGTCGATGACGTCTGGTCGCAGTCGGAGCTGCTGCTCAAGGTCAAGGAGCCGGTCCCGTCCGAGTACGGACGCCTGCGCGAAGGGCTCACCCTTTTCACGTATCTCCACATCGCAGCGGACGAGCCGCTGACACGCGCCCTCGTCGAGTCCGGGATCACCGCTGTCGCGTACGAGACGGTCGAGACCGACCGCGGAGCGCTACCCCTGCTCGCTCCGATGAGCGAGATCGCCGGCAGGCTCGCGCCGCAAGCGGGCGCGCACCATCTCGAGAAGCCGAAGGGCGGACGCGGGCTCCTGCTCGGGGGGGTCGCCGGAGTCGCGCCTGGACGCGTCGTCGTCATCGGTGGCGGGATCGTCGGCTACAACGCCGCCGTGATCGCCCTCGGCCTCGGCGCACAGGTGACGATCCTCGAGCGCTCGGTCGACCGCATGCGGCATCTCGAAGAGGTGCTGAGCGGTCGGGTCTCGCTCCTCATGTCGTCGAGCCTCCAGATCGAGGAGTCGCTGAAGGAGGCCGACCTCGTCATCGGTGCGGTTCTCATCCCTGGAGCGCTCGCCCCGAAGCTCATCACCAGAGACATGCTCCGGGAGATGAAGGAAGGCTCGGTCTTCGTCGACGTCGCCATCGACCAGGGCGGCTGCGCGGAGACCTCGAGGCCGACGACGCACGACGAGCCCGTGTACACGGTCGAGGGCGTCATCCACTACTGCGTGGCGAACATGCCGGGCGCGGTCCCGATCAGCTCGACGCGCTCGCTCACGAACGTCACCCTCCCGTACGTCGAGGCGATCGCCGACCGCGGACCGTTCGACGCGATCCGGCACGACGCCGAGCTCGCACGGGGCGTCAACGTCCTCGGCGGGCACGTGACGTACGAGGCAGTCGCCGAGGCGAACGGCCTCGACTACACGCCGTTGGACGACGCCCTCGCCGCCGCGGTGCTCTAGCTCGTCGCTTCGCGCTTCGAGCGGCGAAACAAGCGGCCCTGGCTTTCGCCCGTGCCGTCGTCCGACGGCTGGTCCGGCTTGTCCGGCTTGTCCCGAGTCGGGAAGAGCCTGATGACTCCATAGGTCACGAGCCCGGCGAGACCGACGATCGAGACGACATAGACGGCGAGGATGAACAGTCCGAGGGCGCGGTCCAAAGCCGCCGTAGAATAGCCGCGTGCTCGACCCACGTATCACGCGCGCTGCGACGGCGTCCGCAACGCAGGCGGCGACTGCATTCGACACGCTGGCTGGAACGGCGCCCGCATAGTGCCGCGCGCGTGCGTGATCGTCCTCGACGCCGTCGGGGCGGGGGAGCTGCCGGACGCTGAGGACTACGGAGACGAGGGCTCCAACACCCTCGGGAACGTCGCCGTCGCGGTGGGAGGGCTGGATCTGCCCAATCTCGAGGCGCTTGGGCTCGGAAACGTGCTCCCGCTCGAAGGGTGCCCACCGCAACCGGGCGCGCCTGCGGTCGCCGGTCGTCTCACGGAGCGCTCGAAGGGGAAGGACACGACGACCGGTCACTGGGAGCTCATGGGCGTCCTCACCCCGACGGCGTTCCCGACCTACCCGCACGGCTTTCCGGACGAGGTGATCGACCCCTTCATGAACCGAACCGGGCGCGGGGTCCTCGGCAACAAGCCGGCTTCGGGGACCGAGATCATCCAGGAGCTCGGCGAGGAGCACCAGGAGACAGGCAAGTGGATCGTCTACACGTCGGCCGACTCCGTGTTCCAGATCGCCGCCCACGAGGAGACGGTCACGCTCGAGGAGCTCTACGACGGTTGTCGCGTCGCGCGCGAGATCCTGACCGGAAGGCACGCGGTCGGCCGCGTCATCGCCAGGCCGTTCATCGGCGAGCCCGGCAACTACGAGCGGACGCCGAATCGCCACGACTTCTCGCTCGAGCCCTCGCGACCGAACTACCTCTCGCACCTTCGCGACGCCGGGAACACCGTCTACGGCGTCGGGAAGATCGGGGACATCTTCGCCGGCTGCGACATCGACGACTCGCGCCCGACGAAGTCGAACGTGGAGGGAATCGCGAAGACGATCGAGCTTCTGCAGGCGATCGAGCGCGGCCTTGTGTTCGTCAACCTCGTCGAGACGGACATGCTCTGGGGGCACCGGAACGACCCGGTCAACTTCCACCGCTGCCTGCAGGACTTCGACCGGCGGCTTCCTGACATCCTGGAGGTGCTCGAGCCCGGTGATCTGCTCGTGCTGACGTCGGACCACGGGTGCGACCCGACGACGCCCTCGACCGATCACTCCCGCGAGTACGCGCTCCTCCTGGCATACGCGGCCGGCCGCAATCCAGCTGGGCGGATCCATGAAGAGGGCGAGTTCGCCGACATCGGCTGCACCGTGAATGCCTGGCTCGGCGGAAAGTCGCCGGGGCGACGGCTCCCCGGCCGCCCGATCATAGGACATTGACGATCGACGATCCAGCGTTCGTTCGCGACCAGTACGCGAGCGAAGCGAGGGCTTCATGACGATCCGCGCCGCCGACCTCATCGAGCGTAAGCGAAACGGCGAGGAGCTCTCTGACGGAGAGATCGCCGAGCTCGTCAGCGGGTACATGTCGGGCGAGGTCCCCGACTATCAGATGGCCGCGTGGTGCATGGCCGTCTACTTCCGCGGGCTCACGGGACGAGAGACGTACGCGCTGACCGACGCGTTCATCAGCTCCGGCGAGAAGCTCGACCTCGGCGCTGCGCTCGGCCGCCGCGTCGTCGACAAGCATTCGACCGGCGGCGTGGGGGACAAGACCTCGCTCGCGGTCGGCCCCATCGTCGCCGCCTGCGGAGTCCCCTTCGGGAAGATGAGCGGCCGCGGGCTCGGGCACACGGGAGGAACGCTCGACAAGCTCGAGTCGATTCCGGGATTTCGGGTCGAGCTCTCGACAGACGAGTTCGTGGCCCAGATCCGCGAGGTCGGGCTCGCGATCGTCGGCACGTCGGCTGACCTCGTGCCGGCGGACAAGAATCTCTACGGGCTGCGGGACGTGACCGCGACTGTGGACATCGTGCCGCTGATCGCCTCGTCGATCATGTCGAAGAAGATCGCCGCAGGCGCTCACGCGATCGTCCTGGACGTGAAGGTGGGCGACGGCGCCTTCATGAAGACGCTCGACGATGCGCGCATCCTCGCGGAGCAGATGGTCGACCTCGGACACCGGGCGGAGCGCGACGTCGTCTGCCTGCTCACCGACATGGACCAGCCGCTGGGCAATGCCGTGGGCAATGCCCTCGAGGTGCGTGAGGCAGTCGCCACCATCAGGGGGCACGGGCCCGAGGACTTCTCGGAGCTCGTGGTCGAGGCCTGCGGGCAGCTGCTCGCGTTGTCCGATCTCGAGATCGAGCTGGACGAGGGAAGGCGTCGGGCGCGACGCGCGATGGCTGACGGCTCGGCCTTCGCCGCCTACGAGCGCTGGATTCGCGCGCAGGGGGGTGACCCCGGTCTCTCGGTCCTGCCGAACGCCGCTGTGGTCAGGGAGGTCGAGGCGCCGAGCGACGGCGTCGTGACTCGCGTCCACGCGCTCGCAGTGGGTGTCGCGGCGCTCGAGCTCGGAGCGGGGCGGCGTACGAAGGACGACGACGTCGAGCACTCGGTCGGCATCGTCTGTCACGCGAAGCGCGGCCACGCCGTCGCGAAGGGCCAGTTGCTCGCCGAGGTGCACGCCCGCGACGAGGCCTCGGCCCGGACGGCGATGGGCGCGGTGCTCGCAGCGTACGAGCTCGGGGACGAGCCGCCGCACCCGCACGGGATCGTGCTCGACGTGATTTCCTAGCCGGCGGCACGTGTGCCCGAGCTTCCAGAGGTGGAGACGATCCGGGCACAGCTCGAGCCGCGCCTCGTCGGTCGCACCCTCGGGCTCGTCTCGATTCTCGACGATCGTCTGACCCGACCTCACGACCCGCGCGAGGTCGCCGCCGAGCTCGAGGGGGCACGGGTCGAGGCCGTCGAGCGCCGGGGCAAGTACCTCGTCCTTCGCCTCGACTCGGGTGCTGCGCTTCTTGTGCACCTGCGCATGACGGGGAGCTTCGGCTTCGAGCCGACGACGCACGAGCGCGCGGTGCTCGAGCTGGAAGGCGGCGAGCGGCTCGTGTATCGCGACGTGCGGCGGTTCGGCACCTGGCTCGTGCTGGACGCGATCGAGCTCGAGCCGTACCTCGCCCGCAAGAACGGCCCTGAGCCGCTCAGCCCGCGCTTCACGGCGGCGTGGCTTGCAACGCGCCTGTCCCGCCGTCGCGCGGCGCTGAAGGCCGTGCTCCTCGACCAGCGCGTCGTCGCGGGCCTCGGGAACATCTACGCGGACGAGGCGCTGTGGCGCGCCCGCCTGAGCCCTCTCTGCCCGGCGTCGAGCGTCGACCCGGACGAGGTTCCGAGGTTGCAGCGCGCGATTCGCTCGGCACTCCGGACCGGGATCGCACGCCAGGGGGCGAGTCTTCGAGACTACGCCGCGCCCGACGGCTCGGAGGGCGCGATGCAGGAGGAGTTCCGCGTCTACGGTCGCGAGGGCGAGCCGTGCCCGCGCTGCGGAACGCCTATCGCAAAGGCGCGGGTCGGCGGCCGGGGAACGTGGTACTGCCCGCGCTGCCAGCCCTGACAAATGTCACCACCGGTGTCAGACACCATTTTCTGTCAAGTCAAATCTGTGCCTGTTCGGTGTCGATCAGCCCACAGCCCGACCTCGATTCCAAGGTGTGTTCGTTGGTTGGCCAGGACTCGAGAGAACATCTCTTCTTTCGACAACTGGCGCGTCCTTGGCGAGCGGTGTCTGACACCGCCCAAACACCGCCCAAAACCTGGTCTCGGATGGAGCCGGATCCGGCGCCCGCCCGCCGCCCTAGACTTGGCCGCGTGGCCCGCAGCTACAAGACCGAGGCCGTCGTCCTGCGCTCGTTCCGGCTCGGCGAGGCCGACCGCGTCCTCCACCTGTACACGCTCGATCGTGGACGCGTCGGCGCGGTCGCCAAGGGCGTCCGCAAGACGAAGTCGCGCTTCGGCGCGCGGCTCGAGCCGTTCTCGCACGTCGAGCTGCTCCTGCACCAGGGATCGGGCGAGCTGCACACCGTCACCGGCGCTTCGCTCGTCGACCCCCATCGGCCCGCACGGGAGGATCGGTACCGGCTCTCCGTCGGGCTCGTCGGGGCAGAGGCGATGCTCCGCCTCTTCGTCGAGCAGGAGGAGAACGAGCGCGCGTTCGAGGCGGTCACGCGCTTCCTCGACGCGGTCGATGCGATCCCGGCGGGATTGCGAGGGCGGGCATCTCTGGATCCGCTGGCACTCGCGTTCCAGCTCAAGCTCCTGTGGCTCTCGGGCTACCTTCCACATCTCGAGGCGTGCGTCGAATGCGGCGCGACGGAAGAGCTCGTGGGCTACCTCGCGAGCGCGGGCGGCGCGGTCTGCGTCGCGTGCGCGCGCGCCGAAGCCGTCGAGCTGGCGCCCGAGGGGTTCCGCGGCGTGCGCGCGCTGCTCATGAGCCCGCTGGCACGCGCGCGCGAGCTCGCGCTCGGTGACCGAGCAGCCCGGGATGCGCTCGCCGTGATCGTGACGTCGTACGAGTTCCACGGTGGCTTCCGGCTGAGGACGCTATCCGCGTGACGCGCGACCTCGGCGACGGCTTCGAGCTCGACGACGACCCGGCGCGAATCGACCGCGAGGCGGTGCACGGGTTCCTGACGACGTCGTACTGGGCCGAGGGCAGGCCACGTGAGGTCCAGGACGCGCTCGTCGAGTCCTCGCAGCGCGTCGTCGGCCTGTATCGCGAGGGGCGCCAGGTCGGCTTCTCGCGCACGGTGACGGACGGCCAGATCCACGCCTATCTCGCGGACGTCTACGTCTTGCCCGAGTTCCGCGGCCGCGGCCTGGGCGTCGAGCTCGTCCGCTTCAGCGTCGAGGAGAGCCCGTTTGCCGACTGCCGCTGGCTTCTCCACACGGCAGATGCGCACGGTCTCTACAGGAGGTTCGGGTTCGGGGCGCCGAGCGACCGCCTGCTCGAGCGCCCGCGAACCTGATCCGCCTTCGGCGTCAGGCACATGCGCCGCGGCCGCGCGCACTAATCAGCCTTCGACGTCTTCCACTCTTGCGCCAGGCGGTCGAGCACGAAGGAGCGGGCGCCCGCGATCGGAATCCGCTCCTGCGCGAGCGAGTCGCGGTCGCGGATGGTGACCGTCTCGTCCTCGACCGTCTGCTCGTCGACCGTGAGGGCAAAGGGTGTGCCGATCTCGTCCTGACGCCGGTAGCGCCGCCCGATCTGTCCCGAGTCGTCGTACTCCGCGACCATCGCCCGGCGGAGCTCCTCGTACAGGTTCCGTGCGCGGGTCGACATCTCGGCGTCTCGCGGGACGAGCGGAAGTATCGCCGCCTTCACGGGTGCGATCTCCGGATGGAGCCGGAGTACCGTGCGCGGACGCTCCGCGACGACCTCCTCGTCGTAGGAGTCGACCAGGAACGCGAGCAGCGAGCGGTTGACGCCCGCTGCCGGCTCGACCACGTAGGGAACGTAGCGCTCGCCCGTCGCGGAGTCGACCCACTCGAGCCGGGTGCCGGACGCCTCGGAGTGGGCGGTCAGGTCGTAGTCGCCGCGGTTCGCGATCCCCTCGAGCTCCGACCAGCCGATCGGGAAGAGGTACTCGATATCGCTCGTCGCACTCGAGTAGTGCGAGAGCTCGTCCGACTCGTGAGCCCGCACACGTAGGTGGCTCTCGCGGATGCCGAAGCGGCGATACCAGGCGAGCCGCTCGTCGATCCAGTACCGGTGCCAGTGCTCGGCCGAGTCAGGCGGTACGAAGTACTCCATCTCCATCATCTCGAACTCGAGCGTGCGGAAGATGAAGTTGCCGGGTGTGATCTCGTTGCGGAACGCCTTCCCGAGCTGGGCGATGCCGAAGGGCGGCTTGCGGCGCGCGATCTGGGCGACGTTCTTGAAGTTGACGAAGATGCCCTGGGCGGTCTCCGGCCGGAGGTAGGCGTCGAGCCCGGTCTCCTCGAGAGCGCCGATCCGCGTCTGGAACATGAGGTTGAACTGCCGCGGCTCGGTGAGGTCGCAGAGCTCCGTCTCTCCCGGATGCTTGCTCGGCCGCGCGCCGCACTGCGCCTCCTCGAGCTGATCTGCCCGGAACCGCAGCTTGCAGTGGCGGCAGTCGACGAGCGGGTCGGTGAACCCGGCCACGTGCCCGGAGGCACGCCACACGGACGGATGGAGGATGATCGAGGAGTCGAGTGCGACGATGTCGTCGCGTTCGCGGACCATCGCCTCCAGCCAGCGGGTCTTCACGTTCTCCTTCATCAGCACCCCGTAATGGCCGTAGTCGTACGAGGAGCCGAGCCCGCCGTAGATCTCCGAAGAGGGGAAGACGAACCCGCGGCGGCGCGCGAGCGAGACGATCTTGTCCATGGTCACGACGTCGGGCATCGACGTGACGTTAACCGGCCGGCTGGATCGCGCGACCGAGGTAGGCACACTTGGCTGATGCCGCCGCGGTTCCAGCTCGTCGCCCGCACGGGGCACCCGGACTTCCTCGATCTGCCCTGGGACAGGCCGCTGGAAGAGCTCGAGAGCGACCGGCTCGCGAGCGTCGTACGGGGCATCGGACGGCACGTCGTCCGCTTCGTCGACTACGGCGGGACGCTGTACGCGCTCAAGGAGCTGCCGACCGCGCTCGCGTGGCGTGAGTATCGGCTGCTTCTCGGACTGCGGGCCGCAGGCATCCCCGTCGTCGACGCAGTAGGGGTCGTCGCCGAGCGAGGCGAGAAGCTCGATGCCGTGCTCATCACGCGCCACCTCGAGTACTCGCTTCCGTTGCGGGCGCTCTTCGCTCGAGGCACCGTCGCCGACCTGCGCCAGCGGCTGCTGGATGCGAGTGCGGAACTGCTCGTTCGTCTCCATGTAGCGGGGTTCTTCTGGGGCGACTGCTCGCTCTCGAACACGCTCTTCCGTAGGGATGCGGGAACGCTGTCCGCGTACCTGGTCGACGCCGAGACCGGTGAGCTTCATCCCGCGCTCACCGACGGTCAGCGGCGATACGACCTTGCGATTGCGTGTGAGAACTTCCTCGGCGAACTGCTCGACGTGGAGGCCGAGTTCAGCTACCACCCGCTCGAGCAGTCTCCCGAGGAGACCGCTGATGAGCTTGCGGCGCGCTACGAGCGGCTCTGGGACGAGCTCACGCGCGAGGAGGTCTTCGGCCTGGACGAGCGCTTTCGCGTCGACGAGCGGTTGCGGCGCCTGAACGACCTCGGCTTCGACGTCGAGGAGCTCGAGCTCGTAGGAGACGCGGACGTCTACCGGCTCCGTCTCCATCCACGGGTCGTCGAGCCGGGACACCACCGCCGACGGTTGCTCGAGCTGACCGGCTTGCGGGCGCAGGAGAACCAGGCCCGCCGGATGCTCAACGATCTCGCCTGCTTCCGCGCCGACCTCGAGCAGCAGGAGGGCCGAACGCTTCCGAGCAGCGTCGTCACCGCGCGCTGGCTCGACGACGTCTTCGAGAGCGCCATCGCGGCCGTGCCGCAGGAGCTGTTTCGGAAGCGTGAGGCGGCGGAGATCTTCCACGAGATCCTCGACCACCGCTGGTACCTGTCGCAGGACGCCGGACGGGACATAGGTCTTCTCCCCGCCGTCGAGTCGTACGTCGAGGATGTTCTCAGACACGAGCCGGACGAGCACGCTGTGCTCGACCGGGACCTCGAGCCCGAACCGACGGAGACCCCGATGTAGCCTCCGCCCGTGAATGCGGAGCGCGAGCCCGTCGTGCTGCATATCGTCTCCGACTCCACGGGCGAAACGGCAGCGCGGCTCGTCCAGGCACTCGAGGCGCAGTTTCCCGACCAGCCGTTCGTCGAGGTGCGTCATCCGCGAGTCGAGAACGTCGAGGACCTCCAAATCGCAGTGCAGCAGGCCAGGGGCCGTCCGGCGGTCATGGTCTACACCCTCGTCGAGCCGAAGCTACGGGACGTCATGCGCCAGCTTTGTAGGCGCGCCCGAGTCCACTACTGCGACCTCCTCGGCCATCCGATCGACTCGATCTCCAGGGTCGCGGGAGTCGCTGCGCGCATGGAGCCGGGTGTGCGCGCGCCGCTCGACGCGACGTACTTCAAGCGGATCGAGGCAATCGAGTTCGCGGTCAAGTACGACGAC
The DNA here is from genome assembly GCA_005888365.1 of Actinomycetota bacterium. Taxonomy (GTDB): domain Bacteria; phylum Actinomycetota; class Thermoleophilia; order Gaiellales; family Gaiellaceae; genus GMQP-bins7. The sequence continues at coordinate 5,512 of VAWZ01000095.1, read as the reverse complement.
GGAGTGGGCCGCGGGCTCGACGAGGCAGACATGGTCCTCGTCGGCGTGTCCCGTACCTCGAAGACCCCACTCTCGATCTACCTGGGATACCTCGGGCACAAGGCGGCGAACGTCCCGGTCGTGCGGGACATCGAGCTCCCGCCGGAGCTCTTCGAGATCGACCCGGGGAAGATCGTGGGTCTGACGATCGACGCCGAGAGGCTCGCCGACATCCGCACGGCCCGCGTTCGCAGCATGGGCGGGCCTAGGCGTGGCTACGCGGCGCTGGAGGAGATCTACCGCGAGCTCGACGAGGCGGCTGCGGTGCACCGCCGCCTCGGCTGCCCGGTTATCGACGTGACCGAGCTCTCGGTCGAGGAGACGGCGATGCGGATCATCCGGTTCGTCGAGCGGCGACATCGCCAGGCGGGCATGCGGTGAGCCCCGGCGACGAGCGCCCGGCGCGCCCGTACGGGGCGCCGGGCGAGCCGCCACTTCCCGTTCCGTGGCGCCCGCCGCCCGGAGGCGAGGGGGATCTGCGCGCGAAGGGCTGGGTGCCGCTGCCTCGGCTGGCTCTGTGGTGGGGGCTGCTCGTCCTCGGAGACGTGGTCTTCTACGTGCTTCTGACCCCGATCTGGATCGGGCTCCGGGTTGCCGCCTGGATCGCGGAGCTGCGCTCGCGCGCCCGACGCTGACTCATCGGCCGGCTTGGGATCCAGACGGTCGATCGTGCCCGAGAGCGACATCCGTAGATGCGTCCACTGCCGTCGACTCCGAAGCTCGAGAGCTCCGGGACGACCAGGCCGAGATCGTCCGAGGCGACGACACGTCCCTTGTCCACCGCCGCGGCCTCGATCTTGCCGCCGCAGTAGTCGCCATAGAGGTAGCGGCCGGCGAGCGCAGGCATCCGCGGGGCACGCACAACGACCGTGCTGGTCTGGTCGACGACCAAGCTCCGGCCCGAGTCGCCGGGCGGCAAGGTCATGAAGACGGGCCTGTCGGTCGTCCCCACCTGCGCGAGCAGCGCTGCCGGAGAGGACCACCGGGCCGGGCTCGTCGGCTGCGAGACGACGCGCGTGCCGACCGAGAACCTGCCCCGACAGCAAGGCACGCAACTCCGCGTGAAACGCGACCGCGCCGGACCACACGGCGCAGGCCACGTCACGCCTTGTCAGATCTGGCAAACGCTTACAGAGCTCTCAGGAAGCGATCGACGTCGCTTCTCGAACGAAGCCTGACGAGGTTGTAGGCGGCGAGCTCGGTCGGGTACCGGCGCCTCACCGAAGCGCGCGAGCGGAGCGCGTAGAGGAGGAGCGAGTCGCGACTCCAGAGCGCGCCTCGCAGCGTCTCGCGGTTTCCGTTCAGAAACTCCTCGCGGCGGATCGCGCGCCGGAGCGTTCGGCGCAGGAGCCGTGGAAACCAGACCCACACCGGAAGATCGAGCCAGACGACAAGATCCGCGCTCGCGAGAACGAGGTCGCCGATCTTGCGACGGTACGCGCCGTCGACGACCCACGTCTCACCTGCGACGAGGGGCTCGACGAGCTCACGCAGCTCCGTTGCCGTCGCCTCAACCCATCCTGGGCGCCAGTGGAGAGCGTCGAGCTCCACGAAGGGAGCACCCAGACGCTCGGAGAGAGCCCGACCGAACCTGGTCTTCCCGGTCCCGGCGAGTCCGAGCACCGCGACGCGCTTCGGCCGATCTGCCACGCGGCGAGTGTAGATTCCTCCCGCAAATGCTCTACGTCTTCGACTTCGACGAGGACTCGGGCGGCGGGCGCGAGCTGCTCGGCGGCAAGGGGATCGGGCTCGCCGAGATGACCCAGCTCGGCATCCGTGTCCCCGCCGGCTTCACGATCACGACAGACGCCTGCCGCGCCTACATGGCCGGCGGGCGCACCGTTCCCGAGGGCCTCGACGAAGAGGTGGAGCGACACGTCGAAGCTCTCGAGCAACGCTCGGGAAAGGGCTTTGGTGACGCGGGCGATCCGCTGCTCGTCTCGGTTCGGAGCGGTGCGGCCATCTCGATGCCCGGGATGATGGACACGATCTTGAACCTCGGCTTGAACGACTCGACCGTCGAGGCCCTCGCGAGCTCGACCGGAAACCCGCGCTTCGCCTACGACTCGTACCGCCGGCTCATCCAGATGTACGGCGACGTCGTCGACGGAGTGGACGGCCAGCGCTTCGAGCAGGCGCTCGCCGACCTGAAGGACGCGCGCGGAGCCCAGCACGACGTCGATCTCTCGGCCGACGACCTTCGCGAGCTCGTCGAATCGTTCCGAGAGATCTACGGCGATGCGGTCCGCCAGGACTTCCCGCAGGACCCGCGCGAGCAGCTCCGCCGAGCCTACCGGGCGGTCTTCGACTCCTGGGGTTCCCCGCGTGCCCAGGTCTACAGGCGCACGTACGACATCCCGGACGATCTCGGGACGGCAGTGAACGTCGTGCAGATGGTGTTCGGCAACCGCGGGGAGAGCTCGGGGACCGGCGTCTGTTTCACGCGCGACCCTTCGACCGGCGAAAGGCATCTCTTCGGCGAGTTCCTCGCCAACGCGCAGGGGGAGGACGTCGTCGCCGGGATCCGCACGCCTGAGCCCATCGAGCGCATGCGCGAGCGGATGCCCGAGGCGTTCGCACAGCTGATCGAGACGCTCGACCGCCTCGAGTCCCACTACCGGGACGTGCAGGACGTCGAGTTCACGGTCGAGGAAGGCGAGCTCTACCTCCTGCAGACCCGAACCGGGAAGCGCACCGCGGCAGCGGCGCTTCGCATCGCTGTCGAGATGGTCGAGGAGGGGTTGATCGACCGCGAGGAGGCGGTTGCCCGGATCGATCCCTCACAGCTCGATCAGCTCCTCCACCCGATGATCGATCCGAAGGCGAAGATCGAGATCGCGGCTCGCGGGCTGAACGCGTCCCCCGGCGCCGCCTCCGGAGCGATCGTGCTCGATGCCGACACGGCGGAGGAGCGCGGCAAGTCCGGCGAAGACGTGATCCTCGTACGCTGGGAGACCACCCCGGACGACATCCACGGCCTGATCCAGGCGCGAGGCGTCTTGACTGCGCACGGTGGCATGACCTCGCATGCCGCAGTCGTGGCCCGCGGCATGGGGAAGCCGTGCGTCGCAGGTTGCGAAGCGCTCTCGATCGACTTCCCCGCGGGAACGGTCACCCTGGGCGACGTCCAGCTCTCGGCCGGAGACGTGATCACGATCGACGGCGGAAAGGGGACGGTCATGATCGGCGCCGTCCAGCTCGTCCCTCCCGCGATCGACGAGAACTTCGGCACCGTGCTCTCGTGGGCCGACGAGCTGCGTCGCCTCCGGGTGCGCGCCAACGCCGATACACCCGAGGACGCCGCCAAGGCGCGCGAGTTCGGCGCCGAGGGCATCGGCCTCTGCCGCACCGAGCACATGTTCATGGCCGAGGACCGGCTCCCGCTCGTTCGGGACATGATCATGGCACGCGACGAAGAGGAGCGCCGCGCCTCGCTCGAGCGTCTGCTTCCGCTCCAACAGGGCGACTTCGAAGGGATCTTCGAAGCGATGGCAGGGCTCCCGGTCACCATTCGCCTGCTCGATCCGCCTCTGCACGAGTTCCTGCCTCCCCCCGACGAGGCCACCTCGGACGCGATGCGCGACCGGATCCGCCAACTGCACGAGTCGAATCCGATGCTCGGTACGCGGGGCTGCCGGCTCGGGCTCCAGTTTCCGGAGATCTACGAGATGCAGGTGCGCGCGATCGTCCGGGCAGCCGCGGCGGTCGAGGAGCGGACCGGAGACGCGCCGCTCGTCGAGATCATGCACCCGCTCGTCGGCTTCCGGGAGGAGCTCGCAAGGCTCCGCACGCTGACCGAGAAGGTCGCCGCGGAGACTCCTTCCGTTGCCTATACCTGCGGGACGATGATCGAGCTCCCGCGCGCTGCGCTGCGGGCCGACGAGATCGCGGAGGAGGCGGACTTCTTCTCGTTCGGGACGAACGACCTCACGCAGACGACCCTGGGCTTCTCGCGGGACGACGCCGAGGGCAAGTTCCTCACCTTCTACCTCGAGCACGGGATCCTCGAGCGGAACCCGTTCGAGGTGCTCGACGAGGAAGGCGTCGGAGACCTGATGCGAATCGCCGTCGAGCGGGGACGAGGCGCCAAACCGGAGATGAAGCTCGGGATCTGCGGCGAGCACGGAGGCGAGCCGCGCTCGGTCGCCTTCTGTCACCAACTCGGGCTCGACTACGTCTCCTGCTCTCCCTACCGCGTCCCGCTGGCTCGTCTGGCCGCCGCCCAGGCAGCGCTCGCCGAGGCGGGCGTCACGGCCGTCGCCGTGGGCGGCTAGTCACACGCTCAAGAGCGCAACGGCGACGCTGACTGCGCCGATCGCCGCGACGGTGAGGGTCGCGAGCTTCGGCGTGCGTCTGAGGCTCGTGAAGGCGAGCGCGGCCGCTGCCCCGCCGATTCCGCCGGCGATGTGTCCGCCGATCGAGATCCCCGGGATCAGGAGAGTGAAGATGAGGTTGAAGACGACGAGACCCATCGCCTGCCCTCCGAAGACGTAGATCTTTCGGGCCTCGAGCAGCACGGCCGCGCCCATGAGGCCCCAGATCGCTCCCGAGGCGCCGACGGTGAGAGCGTTCGGGCTCAGGATGAGCGCTCCGGCGGAGCCTGCAAGCCCCGCGACCAGGTACAAGAGCAAATAGCGCCAGCGGCCGAAGTACTCCTCGAGCGCAGGGCCGATGAACCACAGCACGAGCATGTTCAGTCCCAGGTGTACGGGGCCGTAGTGGAGGAACGGTGCCGTGATCAGCCGCCACCAGTCGCCCTGGGCGACGCCGATAGCGTGACCGGACGAGTCGATCGCGGTCGCGATGAGCACGCCGTGCTCGTAGATCCAGCCGGAGTTGGCGTTGATCCCGGCACCTGTCGCGAGCTCGAGCAGGTAGACGCCGACGTTGATGCCGATGAGGATCCGCGTGACGAGGCCGACCGGGGCGCTCAGACGCCGGGCGGTGACCTTCGCGCGCTGCTTGGGCGCGGCGGCGGCGCCTTTCGCATGATCCGGACAGCGGATGCCCACCGGCCCGAAGACCATGCAGTCCGGGCAGATTCCGCGGCCGCACTCCGAGCAGGAGACGTAGGTCTCGCGGTTCGGATGGCGATAGCAACGAAGCGGTTCGGTCATGGGCTTTCGAGCCCATGACCGGGGAGGGGCGTGGGGAGCCGGGAGGTTCCCCGCGATCTCAGAAGAAGGGGGTCGCGCTGAGTTTGCGCAAGACCGGAATTCGCTCGCGCGAATCCCGGCAGCGGAAATGCCTGGGGAAACGTGGTTTCCCGAGCGAACGCGAGCTGAAAACGAGCGTTTGTCACGTCGGGCTAGCGTACCCAGGTGCGCATCGACGTCGCGTTCACCCCGGCCGAGGCCGCCGCGGCCCCGACCGGAATCGTCGTCGACGTCATACGGGCGACGTCGACGATCTGCCAGGCACTCGCCTCCGGCTACGCGCGGGTGTTCTGCACGTCGGAAGTGGACGAGGCTCG
>VAWZ01000110.1:5314-9012 GCA_005888365.1 Actinomycetota bacterium | reverse complement strand
AGGGCGCTCGTTCGTCGCCTCGCACAGGCTCAGCGCTTCATCGCCGTCTTCGGCTACGGCAACGTCGAATCCGGACGCGGCCAGCACTCGCTGAAGCGCGGTTCGGAGCGAGACATCGTCTTCGACGACAAGAATTGGCATGAAGTGAGTTTGCGTCCATATCTGTGAAACGACCCTAAATCGAGCGCCTACCCGACCGTGACCCGATAGGCCGCGGCCGGGCGGCGGTCGAGAGTACTTGCGTAATGGAAGACGAAGCGTCCGTCGCGCAGCTCGCCTGTCACCGTTCCGATGTCGTTCCCGTTGACGTCGACCGCGGTCGCCTGGAGCGCATGCGCCGCAGTCCAGGACAAGGGCGGGTCGATGGCGACGTCAGTGTCGTCGCCGACGGGCTGGCGCACGGTTAGGCTCGCCGCTCTTCGCTCGACGATCAGGAAGTGAGTGCCGGGCGAGAGCGGGACGCCGTCGAAGTGGCCTCGGAACGCACCCGCGACGATGCCGCCGTCGGCCGTGCGCGCAAGGAAACCGTTCGGCGCGACGTCGTAGCCGCCGGCCGTGTAGACGGCGTTGGTGTCCCAGTTCGCGATTACTTCGAGGTCGTCGAACGTGCTTTGCGTCACATGCGGTGTCAGGCTGCGGTAGTCGGTCAGCGGCACGCCGGCGTAGTGTGGGCCGAGGTCGCGCTGCAACGCAACCGCGAGGTCGAGCCAAGGGCTTGTTTCGGCGGGCGCCGTCTGCCAGCTGGACGAGCTGACAAAGCCGAAGGCCATGTTCCAGGTCAGCACCTCGCTGTCCGTGGCCATCGTGCCCTCATACAAGTCGTGCTGGTACATCAGAACCTTGTCGTGGAAGAGCAAGTCGGCGAGCGGGTAGGGCTCCCAATTGCCCGTGCCGAAGATCTGGTTCGGTGCGTCGAGCTCGCGCGCCATCATGAGCAGGCTGCCGTGGAAGCCGACGAAATCGCGCGCGAGACGATCCCAGCCGTCCTCGACCATCAGGCAGCGGCCGGCGTACGGCGCCGTGAGCGACAGCCAGCCGTCGTCGTAAGCCAGTGGATTGGGTGCGGCCGGGTTGAAGTCGCGCAGCCAGGGTCGCGCGCCGAGCTGGTCGAGGAAGAGGCAATCGGCCGGCACCTCCGTCCGCCACTGCTCGACCTCCTGCGCAACACGCTGGCGCACAAAAGACGCGAAAGGCGAGACGATGACGCCGGTGTGGTTGCCGTACTCGACGGTCACAGGGTCGCCGCGCGCATCGAGGACGGCGACGTCTTTTTCCTGCAGCGGCGCCGGAAGTTGCCGCATCGTCGGCGAGTTCGGATCCCACCAGCTGAGGTTCAGGTAGGGCATGACGAGATCGCCGCGGGCATGCGCAGCTTCGACCATCGACCGGAAGTCGTCGTTCGTGCCCCAGCGCGGGTCGGGCGGCAGGAAATCGGGGTCGTTTGCGTCGTGCCCGCCGGTCGTGAAGGCGACCGGGTGCAAGAGAAGCGGGGAGGGGAGCCGTGCGAGGTCGAGCGCCCAGGCGCGGAAGGGCTCGAGCAGCGGGAGATTCGCCTTGAGCAGCGGCGCGCGCGCGAGCGTCGGAAGGCGGGCGCCGAGCTTGTCTGCGAGCGACGGATAGCGGTCGATGCCGTTCTCCTGCCGGTAGGCGAGGATGGACTGCGCGGCCGTGTCGCCGATCCGGATCCGCACCACCGGGCTTGTCCACGTGGAGCCGTTCGGGATCCAGGTCTGGAACTCGTGGACGATGCAGAACACGCGTCCCGAGCACGGCGACGGCGCAGCCTGATGCCGGAAGCCGAGCAGGACCGGAGACAGCGGGCCGTTCGCGACCGAGTAGAGCGAGGTGTGAGCGCTAGCGACGTCGAGCGCGAGATAGTCGGCGAACGCCCAGCGTGACGGATAGATCTGGACGTCGTCGGCAGGTCCTGCGAAGAAGCCCGGCCGCAGCCGAACGCCGGGCAGCACATTTGGTGCGTACCCGGCCGACACCGTTCCGGTATCACCGACGAGACCGTCTGGAAACGGGATCCTCGTGCGGATGACGCCACGGTTCGCGAAGGTCATCCGCAGATCGAAGCTGGCAGCTCGAGCGTACAGCGTCACGAGCACCGACCCGAAGTCGTGCGCCCGGTAGGCGAGCGTGAGCGTCGACGACCTCTGATCCCACCGGTACGAGAAGCGGCGCGCACCCGCTGGCGCAAACGAACAGCCGCCGATGTACGAGGAGTCGCTGCTCGCCATCGCGCCCCACAGGCAGCGCCTCGCGTCCGCGAGCAACTCGGTGCCGCTCGCGCGGTCGACGAGGCCAAGAATCTTTCCGTTCTTCTTGCTCAGCATCACCCGGTAGGTAGCACCGGTGACGACGACGCGGTCGCGCGCCCGGTCGCTGAAGGTCACGGCGCGAGTCGTCGGTCGCGCATGGGAGACGAGTCCCACGAGCAACAAAGTCGAGATCGCCGTGATGGAACGTGCCTGCATCGAGTGCGGATCATGACGACAATAGAAAGCAGTGAGGCTCCTTCTGCCGCTCCTCGCGGGATTGCTGACTCTGCTCGGAAACGCGGCGCCGAAGCTCTCAGCCCAATCGGATCTGTTCGTCAGCCGGGCCGAAACGAGGCTGGTCCTGGCGGACCGTCCGTTTCGCTTCGGCGGCGCGAACATCGAGTGGCTCGGACTCGAGGGCTACGGGCCGGCCGATCCGCGCGGTCCCCGTCTGCCGAGCCACTACGAGATCGACGATGCGATGGCAACCGCCCGCGAGCTGGGCGCCCGCGTTGTGCGCAGTCAGACGATGGGGGATTCGGTCGGCTGCAACGAGTGCCTCGAGCCCGCGCTTGGGCAGTTCAACCAGGCGGCGTTCGAACGGGTCGACTACGCGCTGAAGTCCGCCCGCGACCACGGGCTCAGGATCATCGCGACGATCGTCGGCGACGACGCGCGCGCAGGCGGCACCGGCTGCGTCTACCTCGCCTGGCGCGGCATCACCGTGCCGAACTGCTCGCTGCTCGCCATGGACCCGTTCTGGACGGATCCCGCCGTGATCGACGACGTCGAGCAGCACATCCGTGCGCTGCTCGAGCACGTCAACGTCTACACGCGCGTCGCCTACAAGAACGATCCGACGATCCTCGGCTGGGACCTGATGAACGGCGGCGGCAGTCCGCCCGCTTGGACGCGCACGATTGCGCAGTTCGTGCAGAGCATCGACCATCGGCATCTCGTTCTCTCCGATGCCTCCAACGCGCGGCTCTCGAGCGTGGACGCTTGCGTCGCGTTCGTCTACCCGCACTGGCATCTCCCGCTCTCGACGGTCGAGCCGAGGATCGCGGCTTGCAAGGCGGCCGACAAGCCGTTCATCGCCTACGAATACGGCTGGGACCGCACGAACTATCCGAGCATGCGCGGCTTGCGAGCGTTCCTCAGGTCGCTGGCGGCGGATCCGGAGGTTGCGGGCGACGCGTTCTGGGCGCTGCAGGCGCATGCCGACGAGCACGGCTGGATGCCGATCCCGGCCGACGTACGCGACCGGGTCGCTGCGGCTCGTGTGGAGAGCGGCGAATGGTGGGCCCTCTACTACCCGGGCATCACGACGCTAGTCAACACCGCGGCCGACATGGCCGCTCGCGCTCAGCTCATCCGGCGTCACGATTTCGCGATTCACGGCATCCCACCGCCACCGCACGCGATCCCGCCCGC
>VAWZ01000110.1:0-5228 GCA_005888365.1 Actinomycetota bacterium | reverse complement strand
CGCACGGCCCCTGGATGACGGTCTGCATCCGATGCGTGACCGACCACGACGACGGCTACCTCATCCCCCAACGCGGGTGGTACCGCGTCATCCCATACAACCTCGACGGTAAGCCCGGACCGCGCTCCCGACCGAAGGAGGCTGCACCAGGTTCATAGACTGAGGAGCGTTTGGCCGTTGCTAGCGGAGGCGCACTGCGAACGACCTCTTCAGTCGCTTCCCTTCGGCTGTGGCGCTGATGTTCCCGCGAAGAGTCTTCCCCGTCGCATTCCGCGGCGGGTGGAACGTGCACGTGGCTCTCCCTGCTGCAACCTTTCCTCGTCCCGGGACCTTCAGGGCCGCTGCGACGGCGCTACAGCGAACCCCCGCGGGAGGCAACGCCCCGCCGGTCACCGCGTCTGCCACGGCAAACGAAACCTTCACGGCAATACCGGCTTTCGGCTTTCTCGGAGCGATCGCGAAGCTCCGAATGACCGGATTCAGCGATGCTGCCCCGACGGTGACGGTAAGCGACGCCGAGTTGTTTGCCAGGTTGGGGTCAGTCGCCCTGAGGTCACTTGTCCTGACGACGATGGTGTAGCTCCCCGGCTGAGCCGCGAGGAGCCGGCTCTCTCCGTCGAAGCTGTCTTCCACGGCCAAATCCAGAAGCCCGCAGTCGAGCGTGCCGGTCCCCGTCGGGCAGCCGAGCCGGTTCGCAACAGTCGCCGTAAGTCCTCCTGGAAGGTCGACCAGGAGATGCGTGCTCGTACTGTCCGGCCCCGAGTTGCCGATACCGATGTCGACCCCGAAGGGCACGCCTGCGACGGGCGCTGGATTGTCCGGCAGGAGCTTGATCGAGACGTCGACGTCAGCGCTTCCGGCGTCACTTCGCGCCGAGATAGTCCGCGAAGCCGTGGCGCTGGCCGAGACGGAGAGAACCACCGCCGCGACGACTAGCTGGACTACGAGCGCCCATCGCGCTCGTCGGCCGCGCGACCTGCTCTTACGAGAAGCACTCAGCCGATCTCGTCTAGCTCGTGTTTCGCCCATTCCCGTCCTCCCTCGCCAACGGGCGCGCTCGGTGTGCGCTCCCTATCCACGAGTAGCAAGGAGGCACGCCGCAAAAGGGATCTGCCGCCCCGACGGAGACTTGCCGCCCGTCGGCGGAGAATCTATGACGGTAGACGCCCGCTGTCAACGTGTGCTTACTCGCGGGGTGCCTTCGCCGGACCCGTTGCGCGAGTTCCGCCCGCCTCGAGCTCGCGCTCCTCGATCCGCAGCTTCGCCGCAAGGTCCGGATCGTCGCCGCGGACCTCCTCGATGAAGCGTTCGGTCTACTCGCGGCGGACTCCTCTCGAATCACCTCACGCAAGTGGCCGTGGGGACAGACGATGCACGGAGTTCGGCGTAGGGTGACCTAGCGCGAGTGTCGTATTTCCGCCAGATCGCGACATCACACGGCCGTGTCGCGGCAAATCCTCGACTCCACCGGTCAGGAGCCGCCCCCTCCCCATCCTTCATGGGAACTCCCGGTTACGCGCCGGAACCGGACGTGATTCGATTGGTCCGTGCACTGCGCGACCTGCGGTCAAGAGAATCCGCCCGGCGCTCGTTTCTGCGCGAGTTGCGGGGCGTCGCTCGAGCGCAGTTGCCCTTCATGCGGCGCATCCTTGCCCGCAGACGCAGCCTTCTGCACGTCCTGCGGAACGAGAATGGAGGACGCTGCAGTTCCTGCCCCGGCTGCCGCTGCGGTCGCCGCGATCGCCGGCGAGCGACGCATCGTCACCGTGCTCTTCGCCGATCTCGTCGGCTTCACGACACTTGCGGAGCACCTCGACCCAGAGGAGCTCCGAACGCTCATGACGGAGACACTGTCGGAGCTCACCGAGGAGGTCGAGCGGCGAGACGGCTGGGTGGAGAAGTTCATCGGCGACGCGATCGTGGCGGTGTATGGAGCCCCCGTCACCCACGAGAACGATCCCGAGCGAGCCGTCGAAACCGCGCTCTCGATGCTCGACATCGTCCGACGGCGATCCGAGGGAACTCCTTCGCCGCTCGCGCTCCGAATCGGAATCAACAGCGGGCTCGTCGTCGCGGGCGCCGTCGGCGACGGCTCGCAGACCGGCGTCATGGGCGACGCCGTGAACGTTGCCGCGCGCCTCCAGCAGGGCGCGGGTGTGGACGAGGTGCTGGTGTCGGCCTCCACGTGGCGGCGCGTTCGCAACGACTTCGAGTCCGAGCCTGCCGGCGCCCTCGAGGTCAAGGGTCGCGGCCAGCCGGTCGAGGCGCATCGCCTGCTGGGCCGCGGCACTGCCGGACCGAGGCAGCGCGTGCCGTTCGTCGGGCGCCGCGAGGAGCTCGCGCTCCTCGACCTCCTCTGGTCGAGTGCGGCGAAGGGAAACACCCACGTCGTGAGCGTCGTCGGCGAGCCCGGCGTCGGGAAGTCGCGGCTGCTCGACGAGCTGCGTCCGTCGGGCGATCCGATCGACATAAGAATCGCCTGCGGCGGCGAGCGCGCGTTCGGGCCGTTTGTCGAGCTCGTCGAGCGGATTCTCGGCGACGACCCGCCCAAGGACGCAGAGGAGTTGTGCGCACGTGCCGGCGAGCTCGGCGTCGAGCGCGAGCACGCGCTTCTCGTCGGCTCCTTCCTCGGCTTCGGCGGCGCGCCACCGGTCGTGCGGATGGCGGACGAGCAGCGCGGACAGCAGATCTTCAACGGCTTCTGGCAGTTCGTCGTCGCCGTCTGCGGTTCCCGTCCGGCGCTCATCGCTCTCGACGACGTGCACTGGGCGGACGAGTCGTCCCGCGACCTCCTCGACTTCCTGCTCGAGCGGCTCGCAGGGCTGCCGCTCATGCTGCTGCTCTGCTATCGACCCGGGTTCGAGCGCGTGGAGCGCGCGGAGCTGCGGGCGAGCCACACGGTCGTGCGGCTGGAGGCGCTGACGCCCGACGAAAGCATCCAGCTCGCGCGCGGCTTTCTGGGCGTCCAACAGTTGCCCGGCGATCTCGAGCGGCTCGTCGCCGACCGAGCCGAGGGGAACCCATTCTTCATTGAAGAGCTCTTGCAGGCCCTGATGGAGCTCGGCTCGCTCGCGGTCGTCGACGGGACCGTCGCCCTCGCGAAGGTGGACGTCGAGATCCCCGACACCGTGCAAGGCACCGTGCTCGCGCGTGTCGATCGACTCGACGCTGGCGCCCGAACCGTGCTCCAGCACGCCGCCGTGCTCGGACGTTCGTTCTCTGCGGGCTTGTTGGAAGCCGTCGCAGGGAACGGGGACGTCAGCGACGCGCTCGAGGCGCTCGAGCGCGCGCACTTGCTCGTGATGACCGGGCCGGGTGAATGGGCGTTCAAGCACGCTCTTATCCAGGAGGTGACGTACGAGACGCTTCTACTCCGTCAGCGCCGGGACCTCCACCGGGCCGCCGCGGAGGCGCTCGAGCGACGGGCGGGAGACGATCCCAACCTGCTCGAAGAGCTCGCCGAGCATTACGCGCTCGCCGAGTCTCCGCAGCAGGCGCGGCGATATGCGATCGCCGCGGGCGACCTCGCAGCAGAGCGCAGCGGCTATGTCGAGGCGGTTCGCCGTTATGAGACCGCGATGCGGGTGTGGGGAGAAGGAGACGAGGAGGGTCGGCTCGACCTCATGCTCAAGCTCGGGCGAGCCGCGATGATCGCCGGGGACATGGCAACGGCGCGAACAGTGCTGATCGAGGCGGTCGACGCGTGGCGCGACCGCGGGGAGACGCAGCGTGCCGGAGGCGCGCTCGCCGTCCTCGGGCGTGCCTACTGGCAAACGGGCGAGGGGGAGCGCGCGACCGAGACTCTCGAGGAGGCAATCGCATTGCTCGGCGAGCAAGCGTCGCCAGAGCTCGTCCAGGCCTACAACTGGGCTTCGGCCGGGCACATGCTGAGCGGTCGCTACATCGAGGGGCGAGACCTAGCGGAACGAGGACTCGTTCTCGCCGGCGAACTCGAACTGCTAGGCCTGCGCTCGCACCTCTTGAACACGCTCGGCGTGTGCCAGGTCGTCCTCGGCGACGGCGACGGGGGAATCGCTCGGATCCAGGAAGCGCTGGCACTCGGGCTCGAAGCCGGCGAGCCCGATGCGATCGGCCGCGCCTACGTCAACCTCTGCGACACGCGTGCGAAGACAGGCCGGTTCCGAGAGGCGGTTGCGGTTGCCGAGGAGGGGCGTGCAGCCACGCGGAAGTTCGGCGCTCCGGCGATGGAGTGGTACATCGCTGGTAACGAGGCGGCCGCCTTGGTCTTCCTCGGCCGCTACGAGGAGGCGGATGCCCTGACGCGCGAGATGCTCGAAGAGCAACGGGCAGTGCTCGGCGCGCCCGGGCTCGTCAATGCTGGCATGACGCGGGTCGAGCTCCTCGTTCGGCGAGGCCTGCATGCGGAAGCTCGTGCTCTCGCGGACGAGATGCTCGGACTCGCTCGCGGGCTCGGCGGATCCGAGTTCCTGGGGCAGGCGCTCGTCTCGGAGGCCGAGCTCGAGCTCGCGCGAGGTAACGGCGCCGCCGCCAGGCAGGCACTGCGCGAGGCCGTGGAGATCGCGGCCAAGGAGGATGTGGGCCATCTCCTCCCGATGCTTCCGGCTGCGGCGCGGCTTCTTCCGAAGGAGGACGTCGAGCAGCTCGCGGTGCGGGTGGAGCGCCTTCCGTCGATTGCAATCAACGACGCGCGCCGCACCGAGGCGGATGCGGTGCTGAAGGGCGATCGCGACCGGTTTCTCGAGGCCGCGACTCTCTATCGAGAAGTCGGTATGCCCTACGAGGAAGGTCGCTGCCTCGCCGCCGCGGGGGACGAGAATGCAGCGGCGACGCTCTTCAAGCGGAGCGGCTCGGCGTGCCTTCACCGCGTGCTCTCTGACTAGGGCTCCCAGGTCTCGCCGTTAGACTCGCGGTCGTGGCGTACCCGGCCTAGTTGATCCGATCTTCACGTCCTCAGCCGTGGATATCCGCCTCGGCTGCTGAAAGCTGGATCGACTAGGAGGGAAGACAGATGCTCTACGAGCCGACGAGGTTCGATGCTCTGATCGACGAGCCGTGGGTTCCGGCGCGTGTCGAGGACGCGATCGCTGCGATCGTCGCCGACGCCGGCGCTGCGTTCGATCCGACAGCGCTCTGGCCCCCACACGAGTGGGATGCGCGGAAGAAGCCGCTGCCGCTATCCGGCCTGTACGTCGGTGCGGCCGGCGTGATCTGGGCACTCGATGAACTCCAGAGGCGCGGCCATGCCG
>VAWZ01000094.1:41000-54824 GCA_005888365.1 Actinomycetota bacterium | reverse complement strand
CGGGATCAGTCTCTGCGTGCTCTCGCCCGGCGAGCTGATGGCCGTCCACTGACCCGCCGGGATACAGCACGTGATCGTCGGAGCCGGAGACGGACCGTGCATCGTCTTCGGAGTCGGCGCGCGCGAGCATCACACCGTCCGCCTTCCCGACGGCACCCTCGAAGGTGTGGCGGATTGGGGCGCCTACACGGCCGACGAGACCGCACTCCGGCACGGCGCGGCCGTCGAGGAGGAGACGACCGACGCGGAGGTCGCCTACGCCCGGTTTCCGGAGCCCGAGCCGACGCGCTATCGCGACCGCTGGCTTCCCCGTTAGCCAGGCCCGTTCCGCTACGTCTTCGGACGGCGTCCGAAGCCGTAGGAGACGAGAAGCTTTTGTGCCGGAGGCCGAATGAGCGCGGTGACGAACCGGTACGCCGCTTGCACGTGCCTCGCGTTCTTGAGCACCGCGATCTCGTAGACGACGTGCGGCTGAGCCGACTCGCGGATCGCGATAGCGAGCACCTTGCCGCGCACGGGTCGAGCGTCGGTGACGTAGACGAACCCGGCGTCCGCTTCCCCTGTGACGACCTTGCCGACCACGCCCTTCACGTCCTGCTCGCGGCTGACGACGTTCTTGAGCACGGCGTCGCTGATGCCGAGGTTCTTGAGCACCGTCAGCGTGTAGGAGCCGACCGGAACCGAGGCGTCGCCGATCACGACCCGTACTCCCGGCTTGGTCAGGTCCAGCACCGAGTGGATTCGGGCCGGGTTCGACTTGGGGACGATGAGGACGAGCGTGTTGGTCGCGAAGGGAATCGGCCTCTGGGTCATCCCCTTCTGGTAGAGGAGCTCGGGATACTTGGGGCTGGCCGCGGCGAACGCGTCCACCCGCGCTCCGAGCTGGATCTGCGCGGCGAGCTGGTCCGACCCGGCGAAAGAGTAGTTCGGCCGCGCATTGATCTTCGGGAACACCTGGGTCAGCGACGCGGCGGCGAAGACCGTGAGCTTTCCGTTGTCCTCCGGGCGCGCGGAGGAGGGTGTCGAGGCGACGAGGCCGAGGAGGGTGGCGGCGAGGAGAATCGCTGCGGCAAGCCGGCGGGGGCGCACAGGCGCTTCCTAGCACACGACCCATTACCCATGCGTTGCCTATGCAAAGATCTGGTTAGTGGCCCCGGGAGGAGTCGAACCTCCGCCCGCAGATTCGAAGTCTGCCGCTCTATCCACTGAGCTACGGGGCCGGGCTCCCTGCACGGTAGCGCTCCTCAGAACGGAACGGCCACATGGCCGAAGGGCGATTCATTCGCCCGCAGGCCAGAAGCGAGAACTGGATGCCACGGCGAAGGAGGGGGCTCGCGGGGGAACCATGGGTTCACCCGCGCTCTCTGCCGCTCTATCCACTGAGCTACGGGGCCGGTGGTGAGACGGTAGCGAGATCGGCTACGCGACGTGCTCGGCCTCGCGCCAGTCGCGGAGGTGCGTTGCCAGCACCTGCACGACGGTCGGGTCGAAGATTTTCCCCGCACCGCGTGCGAGCTCTGCCAGCGCTTGGTCCCGGGTGAGCGCGGCACGGTACGGACGATCCGAGATCATCGCGTCGTACGCGTCGCAGACGCAGACGATCCTCGAGGCGAGCGGAATCTCGTCGGCTGTGAGGCCGTCCGGGTAGCCCGATCCGTCCCAGCGCTCGTGCGAGGAGCGGACGATCGCCGCGACGTTCTGATACGCGGGAGAAGCCCGGAGGATCCGCTCGCCGACGACGGTGTGTTGCCGGATGAACTCCCATTCGCGCTCGTCGAGCGGGCCGGGCTTGTGCAGGATCTCGTCGGGTACGGCGAGCTTCCCCAGGTCGTGGAGCTGGGAGGCCTTCCAGAGCTCGTCGAGCTCGTCCCGGCGAAGGCCGAGTCGCCGTCCGGTCTCGACCGCGAGAGCGCCGACGCCCTCGAGGTGGACCTGCAGCTCCGGCTCCCGCTCGGTCAGAGCTTCGAGGAGAGCGGACATCGTGCGATCTCCCTCTTCGCGCCGCGATCGCTTCTGCGCGTAGAGGCGTTCGTCGGCGAGCCGGAGTGCCTCGCTCGGCTCCTTCGCCTCCTCCGGAATCAGGACGGCGCCGAACGAGCTCGAGACGTCGAATCCCTCGCCGTGCTCGGAGAGCGCGATGCAGGCGCGGTCGATCAGAGGCTCGGCGTCTGCCGGGTCCACCGACACGACGAGACAGAATTCATCCCCGCCCAGGCGGTAGGCGGCACCCTTCTGCCCCGGAACGGAGGCGAGCTTGGCGCCGAGCCGAGCGAGTAGAGCGTCGCCGGCTGGGTGTCCGAAGCTGTCGTTGTAGCCCTTGAAGCCGTCGAGGTCGAAGATCATGAGGAGGGTCGTGACGGGCCGCTCCTCGGCCAGGCGGGTCTCGAGGTCGAGGACCAGTTTGCGCCGGTTGAACAGACCGGTGAGGGCGTCGGTGATCGCCTCGTTGTGCGTCAGCTCGAACAACTGCTTGTTCTCCCAGAACGTCGTGGCGAGGCGCACGAGGACGACGAGCAAGGTCGCGGTCGCGAGGATCACCGCGAACAGGTTCAGGTGCCGGAAGTGGTCGCAGACGAGGATCCCTATTCCGACGAGTGCCGCGATCGCGGGCACGGCCAGGAGGGGCCTTCCTTCGACCGAGAGCCCGCGCCGGTCCCGCTCGTCGACCCAGGCCGCGCCGCCGATGAGCAGCATCGAGATCGGCCAGAGGATGTCGACGAGCGATCCGGACTCGTAGGTCCCTGCGGCGACCTGGAACAGGTAGATGCTGTCTCCGATCGCGGTCGCGAGCACGCCAAGCCCGAGCACGAGCCAGAGCCGTCCGGGCCTCCAGGACGTGAGCGAGAAGACGCCGAAGACCGCTGAGAGGAGGAGCACGTCTCCGAGCGGATACGCGAGGTTCGTGACGACCGTGCTCAGGGAACCTGCGGTCGTCTGCAGTACGAGCTCGACGAGGATCGCGGCGCCGAGGCCCGCTGCGGCGAGCGACGCCGTCAACCCGTCGAGCCAGAGCGTGCCGGCGATCGAGCGGGCGCGGCTTCGCAGCAGCAGCACCATCCCCGCGTAGACGAGGGGGTAGAAGGCGAGCCAGCCGAAGTCGGCGAGCGAGGGGAACTCCTGGGGCTTGGCGACCTGGTTGTAGAGGTCACCGAACGACCAGCACGCGAGGGAGACCGTGATGACGCTCCAGGCGAGCCGGTCGCGGCGGCTGAGTAGGACGCGCGACCCGGCGATGAGCACGGACAGCACGAGCAAGCCCTGGTAGATCCAGACGCTGAAGAAGTTGTTGACGGGGTCACCCGGCTGGGTGACGACGAGGACGACGGTGTACGGTGCGAGACCCGCGAGGGCCACTGCTCCCACCGTCACGGTCCAGGCTCGCGTAAATGTCACTGAGAGATTTTCGGCCGGAAGCCACCGGTGCTTGAGCGGGCGAGTCCGGTCCGTCCGATCCCGGACCTACCCTCGCCGAATGATCCTCGGGATCGTGGTGTTCGGCGCCGCGTTCCTCGTCGGGCTCGGGCTCGGCACGTACACGCGTCGGCCCCTCTCGACCGCCTTCTTCGTCGTCGGCAGCTTCACCGCTCTGCTCTTGCTGTCGGCCACGGGGGAGGTGTTCGGCGCCGCGGCAACCCTCGTCATCGTGTTTCTCGTCGGGCTCGTCGTCGAGAGCGTACGCGAGACGTTCGCGCTCATCGTCCGTTCGTAGCCCGTCGTCGCTCGTTTCCGCGGTTTCCTTCGCGAATATCCTTGGGACCCCTCACGCGGGCGTGGCGGAATTGGCAGACGCGGCGGGTTTAGGTCCCGTTGGGCTTCGGTCCTTGGAGGTTCGAGTCCTCCCGCCCGCATGATCCGCGAGAAATCGGCCTCACGATCGATTTCTCGGGGAACGGTACTGAGCACTCAGCTCACGGAGAACCGCCCCAATCGGAAGAGGCCGATGTCGTGGCGGGTGGCTCCCTCGAGCGCGAGGTCGGCGAGGATCTCGCCCACGACCGAGCAGAACTTGAAGCCGTGCCCGGAGAAGCCGGCGGCGACGACGACGTTCTCGGCCTCCGGGTGCCGGTCGATGAGAAAGTGCTCGTCGGGTGAGAGCTCGAAGATGCACGTCTTGAGCGCCATCGTCGGGCCGGCGCCCTCCGGGAAGTAGTCCTCGGCGAAGGAGCGCAGCACGGGCTCGTCCTCCGGCTTCACGCCGCGGAAGAGCTCGTCGGGATCTCCCCGCTCGTCGAGGTGGTAGTAACGGCCGAGTTTGAACCCCGGGACGCCGAAGACGGGAAAGCCGTAGAAGTGTCCTTCGCGGACCTTGATGTTGAAGACGGGGAACCGCTCGGGAGTGAAGAGCTCCGGCTTGGAGGGCTGCAGCCACGCGAGTACCTGGCGCTGGGCGACGACGAGGCCGGGCGGGAGCCGGGCGACCTCCTGCGCCCAGGCGCCTGCTGTGATGACGAGCCGCTCGGCTTCGACGGCTCCGCGCTCGGTCTCGACGAGTACGCCGTCTGTCGTCTCCTCCCAGTCGAGGACGCGCTCGCGTGCCCGCACGACTGCGCCGTGGGCGAGCGCGCCCTCGACGTGCGCGACGATGCAGCGCTCCGGCAGGAGGAACCCGCCGTCGGGCTGGAAGAGCATCGGCAGGTCGGGCGGGAAGCGGTACGCGGGGTAGCGCCGCCCGACCTCGCGACCGTCGAGCTCCTCGTGCGGAAGGTCGTGCACGTGACACGAACGGAGCGCACCCTCGTAGATCCGCTCTCCGGCTTCTACGGTTCCCGTGACGTAGAGGAGCTGCTCGGCTGCTGCTGACTCGAGCTCGCGCCAGAGCTCATAGGCCCGGCGCAGCAGCGGAACGTACGACGGATCCTCGAAGTACGCGAGCCGGATGATCCGCGTGATCCCGTGCGAGGAGCCGAGCTCATGCGGGATGTCGAAGCGCTCGAGACCGAGGGCGCGCTTTCCTCGTCGGGCGAGGTGGTAGAGCGCTGCGCTGCCCATTCCGCCGACTCCGACGACCACGACCTCGAATCGCTCCACGCCGGCGATCGTAGATCGGTGTCAGACACCGGGGCTTCGTCAAGAAAGAGTGTCGATCGCTCCACATGTCTTCGGAGTGGCAACCGCTGTCGGCAAGCTGGAATCGGATCGCCGCAGGGTCCGCGCAAGACAGGTCGATAAATACGCGCCTGCGACGGTGTCTGACACCGGGTAAGACACCGTGACGAACCACGCGCCGGCATGAGACTCGGAGTCCAGCCGGCGGCCAGGCGAGGTCACTCTGATTCAATGGCCCGCGTTGTGGCTGCGACCGTGGAGGAGATCGGCGAGAACCGCGTGCGGCTGACCGTTGAGGTGTCGCCGGACCAGGTGCACCATGCCGTCGAGCACGCCGTCTCCGACCTTTCCGAGAGCGTGAAGCTTCCCGGCTTCCGCAAAGGGAAGATTCCGACGCCCGTCCTCGTCTCGCGCCTCGGCAAGGAGCGGATCTACGCAGAGGCCGTCGAGAGTCACATCCGCGGCTGGTTCTGGAACGCCGCGACGCGCAGCCGCGTTCGTCCCGTCGCCGATCCGCAGTACGAGTTCGAGCTGCCGAGCGCGGCCGACGAGGCCTGGAGCTTCGCCGCGACTGTGGACGTGCAGCCGCTTCCCGACATCGTCGACTGGACCACCCTCGAGGTGCCGCGGGTCGAGGCCGAGGTGCCCCAGGAAGCGGTGGACGCGGAGATCGAGGCGCTCCGTGAGTCCGTCGCCGAGCTTTCACCGGCCGACGGACGCCCGGCTCGCGAAGGTGACACGGTGATCGTGGACCTGGTCGACTCGGAGGGAGAGGCGCAGCGGGACACCGTCGTCGAGCTCGGCACCGGGCGGCTCGCTCCCGAGCTCGAGGCGGCGATTCTCGGAGCGACGGCCGGCGAGACGAAGCAGTCGTCGTACGAGCTCCCGGACGGCTCGCAAGCGAACGTCGAGGTCACGGTGCAGGAGATCCAGGAGAAGGTCCTGCCGGAGGTCGACGACGAGCTGGCCCGCGCTGCGAGCGAGTTCGAAACTCTCGCGGAGCTGCGCGCGAGCATCGAGGCCACGCTCCGTTCGCAACTCGATGCAGAGATCGATTCCGCGTTCCGCTCGGCCGCGGTCGACGAGCTCGTCCGCGCCTCCCAGGTGCAGCCGGCCAGGCCGCTCGTGAGCTCCCGGGCCGGAGACCTTCTGACGGCGTTCGCGCGCTCGCTCGAGCGCCGCGGCGTGTCGCTCGAGGTCTACCTGCAGGCAAGCGGTGGCAGCTCCGAGCAGCTGCAGCGCCAGATGGTGCTCGAGGCCGCCGTCTCCATCGCACGCGAGCTCGCGCTCGAAGCGCTCGCCGATCGAGCGGGGATCGAGGTCTCGGAGGACGAGGTCAAGGCATACCTGCGCGAAGAGGCCGAGCAGGCGGGAGAGGACGCTGACGCGCTCGTGGAGGACGTGTGGGCGCACGGCCAGCAGGAGTCGATTCGCGAGGACCTCCGCCTGCGCGCGGCGCTCGAGCGCCTCGCGGCCGACGTGAAGCCGATTGCGCCCGAAGTCGCGGATGCGCGAGAAAAGCTCTGGACCCCGGACAAGGAAAAGACGGAAGCCGACACGAAGTTGTGGACCCCCGGCAGCAAGGAGCCCGCATGATCGAGAACCATGTGATTCCGATGGTGATCGAGCAGACCTCGCGCGGCGAGCGCTCGTTCGACATCTACTCGCGCTTGCTCAACGAGCGGATCATCTTCCTCGGCACGCCCATCGACGACACGATCGCCAACCTGGTGGTCGCGCAACTCCTCCACCTCGAGTCGGAGGACCCGGACAAGGACATCTCGATCTACATCAACTCGCCGGGCGGCATCGTGTACGCGGGGCTCGCGATCTACGACACGATGCAGTTCATCAAGCCTGACGTGCAGACGATCTGCGTCGGCATGGCCATGTCCATGGGGGCGGTCGTGCTCGCGGGCGGAACCGACGGCAAGCGGATGGCGCTGCCGCACTCGAAGATCCTGATCCACCAGGGCTCAGCCGGCTTCCACGGCCAGCCGACCGAGATCGAGATCCAGGCGCGGGAGGTAATCAGCCTCAAGCGCCTAATGGAGGAGATCATGGCGAAGCACACGGGTCAGTCGATCGAGAAGGTCACGAAAGACATGGATCGCGACTTCTACATGACCGCCGAGGAGTCGAAGGAGTACGGCATCATCGACCGGGTGATCGAGCACCGGTGACCACGGACGCGGCTGACATGATCACCTCGTCGCGGCCGCGAAGCGGGCGGCTTCAGGGGTTTTTCGCGCGACCGGGATCCGCGCGCCGGCGCCCGCGTAGCGGTCGCTTTCAGATGTTCGCGCGAGCAGAATCTGCGCTCGCAGATCCTGCTTTTGCGCATGGGAGCGATTCCCGTCTTGCGCAAGACCCAGCCGAAAGGCGGCTGCGAAGTGGCCGCCTTCGGGGGTGTTTCGCGCGACCGGAATCTGCGCGAGCGGATTCCGGTCTTGCGCAAGACCTAGCCGAAACAGTGAAATCGGAGTAAAAGGAGACACGTGGCTCGAGCGAGCGAGGGCAACGAACAGCTCCTCTGCAGCTTCTGCGGCAAGTCGCAACGACAGGTCAAGAAGCTGATAGCTGGTCCAGGTGTCTACATCTGCGACGAGTGCATCGATCTCTGCAACGAGATCATCGACGAGGAGCTGACGAGCCCGGCCCAGCTGGATCTCGAAAATCTCCCGAAGCCGCTCGACATCTACTCGGTCCTGAATGACTACGTGATCTCCCAGGAGGAGTCGAAGCGCACGCTCGCGGTCGCGGTCTACAACCACTACAAGCGCGTCCGCATGGGCCTCGACGAGGGCGAGGTCGAGCTGCAGAAGTCGAACATCCTCCTCCTCGGGCCCACGGGTTGCGGCAAAACGCTCCTCGCGCAGACCCTCGCCCGCATCCTCAACGTCCCCTTTGCCATCGCAGATGCAACAGCCTTGACCGAGGCGGGCTACGTCGGCGAGGACGTCGAGAACATCCTCTTGAAGCTGATCCAGGCGGCCGACTTCGACATCAAGAAGGCCGAGACCGGGATCATCTACATCGACGAGGTGGACAAGATCGCGCGCAAGGCGGACAACCCGTCGATCACGCGCGACGTGTCGGGAGAAGGCGTCCAGCAGGCCCTGCTCAAGATCCTGGAGGGAACGATCGCCTCCGTTCCGCCGCAGGGCGGGCGCAAGCACCCGCACCAGGAGTTCCTCTCGATCGACACGACGAACGTCCTCTTCATCTGTGGCGGCGCCTTCGCTGGCCTGGACAAGATCATCGAACGCCGGATCGGGAAGACAGCAGTCGGCTTCGGCGCCGATGTGCGCTCCAAGAACTCCGAGGAAAGCGCCGAGCTCCTGAGCAAGGTGATGCCGGAGGACCTGATGGCGTTCGGGCTCATCCCCGAGTTCGTCGGGCGGCTCCCGGTGATCTCCGCCGTCCACCAGCTCCGGCGCGAGGATCTGGTCGCGATCCTGATGGAGCCGAAGAACGCGCTCGTGAAGCAGTACCAGCGCTTCTTCGGCTACGACGACATCGAGCTCGTCTTCATGGAGGACGCGCTCTGGGAGATCTCCGATCACGCGCTCGCCCGGGAGACCGGTGCGCGAGGGCTCCGCTCGATCATCGAGCACGCCCTCCTCGACGTCATGTTCGAGCTGCCGTCGCGAACTGATGTCACGAAGTGCGTGATCACGAAGGAGACGATCGCGAAGGGCTTGAAGCCCACTCTCGTGACGAGCGGCGCCGGGCTCGTGGATCTCGACGAGCTCGAAGAAGAGTCCGCGTAGCGCGCAAGATAGGCGGCCGGGGCCGGCGAATCTGGGCACTCCGCCCCGTCGCCCGTCGCAAATCGCTGTACGATCCGAGCATGCCTCGCTACCTGATCGAGCGCACCTACACCGTCGACGCCGACACCGTGCCGACCGTCGCCACACGCTCGAAGGCGATCGCACATCACCGCTTCCCCGAGATCGTGTGGGAGCACAGTCACGTCGTCCTGGACGAGGACGGCACGCCCAAGTCGTTCTGCATCTACGCGGCGCCGAGCGAGGAAATCGTGCGCGAGCACGCCACCCGCCTCGGCGATCACACCGTGGAGGTCATCTACGAGATTGCGGGGGACGTGACCCCGGACGACTTCCCGCTGACCGCGGATCCCGGCTAGGGCTGGGCGTCGGCTCGTCGAAGATGCTCTGCGTCTACGACGTGGTACATCGCCTGTAGGGCGACGGCTAACCGGCGCTTGATCAGGCCCTGTCGGCCCTCGTCGCCGGAGGGGACGAGCTCGAGCGCCGCCCGGTAGAGGGCCACGGCACGTTCCTTGGCCCATCCACGGCCAGCCTGGTCGGCGGCTGCGATGAGGCAGTCGACCGCTCGGTCGTGTTCACCCGCCTCCCGCCAGTGGTGTGCGAGCGCCTCGTTTGCCTGACCTCCCGCGCCGGTCCTGTCCTGGAGGTACGAGGCGACTGCTGCATGACGGTCGCGTCGTGCTGCGCGCGGCAAGGTCTGGTATGCGACGTCTCGGATGAGCCCGTGCTTGAACGCGAACTGCTGGTCGCTCTGGATGCGGGAGATCGCCTCGCGTCGCACGAGGTCGCGCTGCTCGAGAGATCCGAGGAGGGCCTGGAGATCGTCGCGCGGCTGCATGCGGGTGAGCGCCCCGCGCCAGAACACGCGACCGACCACCGCCGCGTCGAGTAGTACCGATCGCTCTCCAGTGGGCAATGCGTCGAGCCGTGCCGCCACGATCTCGCGGATGCTCGTCGGCAGCTCCTGGGCGCCAGTCGTCGTCCGTTCCGCAAGCGACGCCGCCAGCTCCTCGATGAACAAGGGATTCCCTTCTCCCGTCTGCGCGACCGTCGGGGCCTGGGCCGCGACGATCTCGTGCCCCTCGAGCAGCCGGGAAGCGAGCTCCTGCGCATGGTCGTCGGAAAGCCGTTCGAGGGGAAGCGCGGTGTAGGCGGGCAGTCCCCCGCCCCACGTCGGGCGCTCGGTGAGGATCTCCGGCCGGGCAAGAGCGAGGAGCAGCACCGGGACGCCTTGCACTCGTGCCGCGAGTGCTTCGAGCAGGTCGAGGAGGCTCGACTCCGACCAGTGGATGTCCTCGAAGACGAGGAGCGTCGGCTCGCGAGCCGCGAAGGCCTCGACGAGGACTCGCGCCGAGAAGAAGAGCGTGTCGCGGTCGTGCGCTTCCCCTTCGCCTCCGAGGCCGAGGAGCATCCCCAGGTTCTGCGCATGCTCGGCGCCATCCGACTCCGTTCCGAGGAGCTCGACGAGGGCGGCGGTCAACTTCGTCCGCGCCTCCACCGGCTCGTCGCTGTCGAAGACTCCCGCGATCTGCTTGACGTGTTGCGCGAAGACGCTGTACGTGCTGCTCGTACCGTACGGCATCGAGCGGCCTCGGAGCGCCCTCCCTCCGCGAGACACGACTTCCTCCGCGAACTCGAGCGCGAGGCGCGACTTTCCGATCCCGGCGGGCCCGAACACCGTCACGAGTCGCGGACGACGCTCCTCGACGACGCGCTCCCAGGTGCCGACGAGCACGGAGAGCTCACGTTCTCGTCCGATCATCGGCGTTCGACTGAGCTGGCGTTCTCCCGCCGCCGCGATGGGCTCAACGGCGACCCAGGCGCTGACCGGGAGCGACTTCCCCTTTGCGATCACCGGCGGCGCGGGGCGGTACTCGATCGCTCCGCGGGTGCTCGAGAACGTGTGCTCCCCCACGACCACGGCGCCGACGGGTGCCGCCGCCTGCAGGCGTGCCGCGGTGTTGACGACGTCACCCGCGATCATGGCCTCACCGTGGGCGGGGCTGGCGTCCACGGCGACGATCGCCTCGCCGGTATTGACGGCGATCCGTACCTGCAGGCCTCCGTCCGCGGCCCAGTCTCGAACGGCGAGCGCCGTTCGTACCGCGCGCTCCGCGTCGTCGCCGTAGGCCGTCGGCGCGCCGAAGATGCCCATCACGGCGTCACCCACGAACTTCTCCACGATGCCGCCGCGCCGCTCGATCTCGGTACGAACCCCCTCGTGGTAGGGAGCGAGGATCGCACGGACGTCCTCGGGGTCGAGGCGCTCCGACTGGGCAGTGAACGCGACGAGGTCGACGAACAGGACCGACACGATCCGGCGTTCCTCGCCGACATGGCCGGGCTCCTCGAGCGGAGCCCCGCAGGAGTTGCAGAATCTCGCGCCTTCCGGATTCTCGGCCCCACAACGCGTACAGGTGCGCACGGAAGCGAAGACTAGAGTGGACTCGTGTTCACGACGAGGCCGGAGCTCCGGGGCACGTTCGGGATGGTCGCGTCGACACACTGGCTCGCCTCTGCGACCGGGATGTCCGTGCTCGAGCGAGGCGGGAACGCCTTCGACGCTGCGGTCGCTGCGGGCTTCGTCCTGCAGGTCGTCGAGCCTCACCTGAACGGTCCCGGAGGCGAGGTGCCGGCGATCTTCTGGTCCGAGGATCGCGGCCGACCGCTCGCGCTCTGCGGCCAGGGGGTCGCCCCTGCCGCCGCAACGATCCAGCGCTTCAACGAGCTCGGGCACGACGAGCTCGTCCCCGGCACCGGCGTCCTCGCGGCCTGCGTGCCCGGCGCGTTCGGCGCCTGGCTCCTCCTCCTACGAGAGCTCGGGACATGGCGTCTCGAAGACGTCCTCTCCTTCGCCATCGGATACGCCGCGGACGGATACCCGCTCGTCGAGCGCATCGCGGCCACGATCCACCTGAACCGGGCCTTGCTCGAGGGCTGGCCGGGTTCCGCGGACCTCTACCTTCCGCCGCCGCGGGCGGGAAAGCTCTTCCGCAACCCTGCGCTCGCGGCCACCTACAGGCGGATCGTCGAGGAGAGCCGGGGAGGGTCGCGCGAGGAGGAGATCGAGCAGGCACGCCGTCTCTTCTACGAGGGCTTCGTGGCGGAGGAGATCGATCGCTTCTGCGTCGCCGAGCGCGGCCTGCTGACCGGGCAGGACCTGGCCGGCTGGGAGGCGATCCTCGAGCCGGTGGTCTCCTACGAGTACCGAGGGCTCACCGTCTGCAAGACGCGGCCGTGGGGCGCAGGCCCGGTGGGGTTGCAGCAGCTCGCGCTCCTGCAGGGATTCGACCTCGGCGAGCTCTCGGAGGCCGAATTCGTCCACGTGGTCACGGAGTGCGCGAAGCTCGCGTTCGCCGACCGCGACGCGCTCTACGGAGACGCCGACGTGCGGATGGACATCCTCCTCTCGGACGAGTACTCCGCCGAGCGCCGGCGGCTCGTCGGTGGGGAGGCGGCGGAAGAGGCGCTGCCCGGCTTCGGCCGGCTCCCGGGCGTGCACGATCTCGTCTCGGTGCCGGGCTCCGGGGAGCCGACGCGCGGCGACACCGTCCACCTCGACGTCGCCGACCGCTTCGGCAACGTCGTCTCGGCAACGCCGAGCGGCGGCTGGCTGCACAGCTCCCCCGTGATCCCGGCTCTCGGCTGGCCCCTCGGGACGCGTGCGCAGATGTTCTGGCTGGAGGAGGGCCTCCCCTCCTCGCTTCGGCCGGGCGCTCGACCCCGGACGACCTTGAGCCCGGGCCTTGCGCTCCGCGACGGGAAGCCATACCTCGCCTGGGGCACGCCCGGCGGGGATCAGCAGGAGCAATGGGGCCTGCACGTCTTTCTCCGGCACGTCGACCGCGGGCTCGACCTGCAAGCGGCGATCGACGCCCCTGAGTTCCATACCGATCACCTGATCTCGTCCTTCTACCCGCGAGGAATCGCCCCGCGCTCCCTGGCCCTCGAGTCCCGGTTCGACTCGCGGACGGTTGCCGACCTCCAGCGGCGCGGGCACGACGTGACGCTCTGGCCCCCGTGGTCGCTCGGCCGCGTCACCGCGGTCGCTCGCGAGCCCGACGGCGTGCTCAAGGCGGGCGCGAACCCGCGCGGGATGCAGGGCTACGCGGTGGGGCGGTAGTGGGCGAGGATCGCACGCGGACGTACTCGTGGGACGATCCCCTCGACGTCGTCCGAGCCGGTGCCACGCTACCTGGGCTCGAGGTGCTGCAAAAGATGGTCGCCGGAGAGCTCCCGCCGCCGCCGATCGCGGTGACGCTCGACTTCGACCTCGTCGAGGTCGAGGCCGGACGCGCGGTCTTCGAGGGTGTTCCCGCCGAGTTCGACTACAACCCGATCGGTGTCGTTCATGCCGGGTACACGGTCACCCTGCTCGATTCTGCGATGGGGTGCGCCTTCGTCTCGACGGCGGAGCCGGGAACCAGCTGGACGACGCTCGAGCTCAAGACGAGCTTCACCCGCGCGTTGACGGTGGACACAGGCCGCGTCAGGTGCGTCGGCACCGTTCTCCATCGCGGACGGCGGGTGACGACGACCGAAGCGCGTGTCCAGGATTCGCAGGGCCGCCTGTGCGCGCACGCGACCAGCACGATCCTCGTCCTGGCCGAGAACACCCACGGGCGCTAGCCTTTTGAGCATGCAGCTCGACGCGAAGGATTCGCCCGTGTTCCCGGTAGCCGGGCGGCGGACGCTGCTCCGATAGGCGCACCGCGCGAGCCGCACACGGGACGCTTCATGGAGACTCGCTACCTCCCGCAGGACGTCGAGCCGCGCTGGCAACGCGCGTGGGAGAAAGAGGGCCTGTACCGCGCGGGGGCGGGCGCCCGGCGCGCCGAGACCTACGTCATCTGCGTTCCCCCGCCGAACGTCACCGGCGAGTTGCACATGGGTCATGCGCTCAACGGCTCGATCCAGGACGTTCTCGTTCGCTGGCACCGGATGCAGGGATACGACACGCTCTGGCAACCCGGCTACGACCACG
>VAWZ01000094.1:5870-40976 GCA_005888365.1 Actinomycetota bacterium | reverse complement strand
GTGGTCGAGAAGGAGCTCGCGAAGGAAGGGAAGACGCGGCAGGACATCGGCCGCGAGGCGTTCGTCGAGCGAACCTGGGAGTGGCTCGAGAAGACGGGCCGCACGATCATGGGCCAGTACCGCCGTCTCGGAGCCTCGCTCGACTACTCACGCGAGCGGTTCACGATGGACGACGACTACGTCCGCGCGGTCATGCGCTTCTTCGTCCACCTCTGGGAACGTGGCTGGATCTACCGCGCCAACAGGATCGTGAACTGGTGTCCGTTCCACGAGTCCGCGATCTCGGACCTCGAGGTCGTCCACGAGGAGATGGACGACACCCTCGTCTACGCGCAGTACCCGTTCGTCGACGGCTCGGGCCATCTCACGGTGGCGACCGTGCGCCCGGCGACGATGCTCGCGGACGTCGCGGTCGCCGTGCATCCCGGGGACGATCGCTATCGCGACTTCGTGGGCCGCGGGGTCGTCGTGCCGTTCGTCGAGCGGCGCGTCCCGGTCATCGCCGACGAGCGCGTCGACCCCGAGTTCGGCACCGGGGCGCTCAAGGTGACGCCCGGCCACGATCCGGTCGACTTCGAGATCGGCCGGGCTCACGATCTTCCCGCGTTGACCGTCCTCGCAGCCGACGGCCGGATGAACGAGGCAGCGGGGGAGCTTGCTGGTCTCACGCAGATAGAGGCCGACGAGCGCGTGCTCGAATGGTTGCGCGAGCGCGGCCGGCTCGAGCGGACCGAGCCGTACAGGCACTCGGTCGGGACGTGTGAGCGGTGCCACTCGCGCATCGAGCCGCTCATCTCGCTCCAGTGGTGGTGCGCGATGGAGGAGCCGCGCAAGCCTGCGCTTCTGGCACTCCGTGAGCGGCGTGTCCGCTTCCACCCTTCGTCCCAGCACGAGTTCGCGCTCCGCTCGCTCGAGGAGATCCCGGACTGGAACGTCTCGCGCCAGCTCTGGTGGGGGCATCAGCTTCCGATCTGGTACTGCCCGGACGGCCACGTGACCGTCCAGGCCGATGAGCCGGGCGCGTGCGCCGAGTGCGGCTCGACCGAGCTCGAGCGCGACCCCGACGTCCTCGACACCTGGTTCTCGTCCGCGCTCTGGCCTTTCGCCACGCTCGGCTGGCCGGACGAGACTCCCGAGCTCGCCCGCTACTACCCGGGAAACGTGGACTCGACCGCACGGGAGATCATCCGCCTCTGGGTGAACCGGATGATCTGGGCCGGCCTCGAGCTCCGCGGCGACATCCCCTTCGCGGACGTGATCGTGCACTCGACGGTGCTCGCCGAGAACGGTCGACGCATGTCGAAGAGCCTGGGCACGGGAATCGACCCCATTCAGGCAATCGAACAGTACGGCGCCGACGCAACCCGCTACGGCCTGCTCAAGATCTCCTCGACCCAGGACGTCCGCTTCTCGTTCAAGGCGATCGAGGAAGGCCGCAGCCTCGCCATCAAGCTCTGGAACGTGTCACGGCTCGTTCTGCAGAACGCCGGCGACGTGTCTCCCGAGACGAAGCCGCGCGACCTCGAGGAGCGCTGGATCCTCGCCCGCATCGAGGCCGCCCGGGCGGAGGTCGAGGCGTGCTGGCGCCGCTTCGACTTCGCGGCCTCTACGGCCGTCCTCTACCACCTCACGTTCGACGACTTCTGCGACTGGTACGCCGAGTCGATCAAGCCTCGTCTCAACGATCGCGATCGCGATGCGATAGCGACCGCAGTGAGTGCCCTCGAGCGTCTCCTGGTGCTCCTGCATCCGATCATGTCTCACGTCACGGAAGAGATCTGGTCGATGCTGCCCCGTCGCGATGCGCGGCTGATCGTCTCGCCGTGGCCGGAGCCGGACGCCCGCTTCGCGGGCGACGCCGACGCGCTCGACCGCGTCCAGGAGGCAGCGCAGATCTTCCGTCGGAGCGGGGTGGAGGTCGAGCTCGGCTCGGACGAGGAGCGCAGGATCTTCGCGGCCGTCGTTCATCCGGAACGCGCCCGCGTCGACCACAACCGGGACGCAGAGATCGGGCGGCTTCGGAAGGAGGTCGCGCGCGCAGAGGGGATGCTCGCGAACGAACGCTTCGTCTCGAAGGCACCGCCCGAGGTGGTGGAGGCCGAGCGCGAGAAGCTCGAGCGCTACCGCCGCGAGCTCGCCGCGCTGGACGGCTCTTGAAACGCGGGCTCCGCGGCCGCTCCGCGGCCGTGATTCAGGGGTCTTCGCACGACCGGAATCCGTGCGAGCGGATTCCGGTCGTGCGCACGAGTACCTCGTGGCTCGACTCGCTCTCGCCCTGGCCACGGGAGGGTTTCGGCCTCACGCGAATGCACGAGCTGCTCGCGGTGCTCGGCGATCCGCAGAACGCGTTTCCCGCGATCCACGTCGTCGGCACGAACGGGAAGTCGACGGCAGCGGTCACGATCGAGCAGCTTCTCCTCGGGGAGGGCCTCTCGGTGGGGACGACGATCTCCCCGCACGTCGCATCCTGGAGCGAGCGGATCCGGCTCGACGGCGAGGAGGTCGACTTCGAGGCGGTTGTGCAGGCGGTCCGCTCCGCGGCCGAGCGCGCGCGGGCGACGCAGTTCGAGATCGTCACGGGGGCGGCGCTCCTCGCATTCGCGAATGCGAACGTCGACGTCGCCGTCGTCGAGGCCGGTCTCGGTGGGCGCCTCGACGCGACGAACGTCCTTCGGACGCGCGTCGTCCTGCTCACGAACGTCGCCCTCGAGCACACGGAGGTCCTGGGTGAGACGCGCGCGGAGATCGCGCGAGAGAAGCTCGCCGTCGTGCAGGACGGCTCCGTCGTCGTGCTCCCGGACGACGAATGGGCTCACCTCGTCACAGGGCACGACGTGAGGATCGGCGCGGCGCGCGAGGCCGCGGAGGCCTTTGTCGGCCACGCGATCGCTGCTGCGGAGACGGTTGAGCTCCCGGGACGTTTCGAGCGCCGGGATGCAGAGATCCGGGACGGTGCTCACAATCCCCACGGTGCGCGATTTCTCGTCGACCGGCTTCCGCCTGGGAACTGGACGATCGTCGTCTCGATCCTTTCCGACAAGAACGCGGACGAGATCCTCCGCATCCTGCGAGGCGCCGGGGGCAATCTCGTCGCCACCAGCTCGTCGTCGGAGCGCGCTCTGCCTGCGGCCGACGTCGCTCGCGCCGCGCGTCGGTACTTCGAGCACGTCGAGGCGATCGACAGCCCCGTCGCGGCGCTCGCACGTGCCCACGAGCTCGGCGAGCCCGTGCTCGTGACCGGGTCGCTCTACCTCCTCGGCGACCTCGCGCAGAAGGAGGACGCGGCGTGTCGAGGGTAGGCGAGCGCCTGGGAGTGGTGACGTTCGCGCTAGCCTTCGTCGCCGCGCTCGTCGGCACATTCTTTGCACTCGGCTATTTGGTCGGCAAGCTTCTGCTCTGACGATGTTCGCTCTGCTCGCCATCTCCGGATCACAGGGCTGGTCGCTCACGAAGAACACCGCGCTCGTCGTGCTCGTGCTCCTCTGGCTCGCGACCGCGTACTGGACGTTCAAGGACGCACGACGGCGGATCGCAGATCCCTGGCTCATCGGCGTTGCGACGCTGGTCGGCCTCGTGCCGCCGTTCCTCGGTCCGGTCATCTACATGTTCTTCCGGCCTCCCGAGTATCTGCAGGACGCGCGCGAGCGCGAGCTCGAGATCAAGGCGATGGAGGAACGCATCGCCCAACTCGACCAGCGCTGCCCCGTCTGCCGGGCGCGCGTCGAGCCGACGTACCTCGTCTGCCCGGTATGCACCACGCGGCTCAAGCAGGCGTGCGTCTCGTGTGGGCAGCCGCTCGAGTCGCTCTGGCAGGTCTGCCCGCACTGCGCGACGCCGGTGACACCCGCTCTCCCGCTGCTCGAGGACCTCACGACCCGCGAGCGCGAACGGGCGCCTCGAACGAAGGCCGGCGACTAGCGAGCGTCTAGACTCGACGGCCGCATGGCAGTCGAGCGCACGCTCATCCTCGTCAAGCCGGACGCGATGCGGAGAGGGTTGGCCGGAGAGATCCTGCGCCGGTTCGAGACCCGTGGGCTCGAGGTCAAGGCGGCGAGGCTCGTCCGCGTCGAGCGCGAGCTCGCCGAGCTGCACTACGAGGTGCATCGCGAGAAGCCGTTCTTTGGCGAGCTCGTCGAGTTCATTTCATCCGGCTCGACGCTCGCGCTCGTCCTCGAGGGGGAAGGCGCGATCGCGACCTGCCGGGCGACGATCGGGGCGACGAATCCCGCAGACGCGGCCCCGGGCTCGATCCGCGGCGACCTCGCGCTCTCCATGCCGGACAACCTCGTGCACGGGTCGGACTCGCCCGAGACTGCTGCCTCCGAGATCGCGCTCTGGTTTCCCGATGACGAGCTCGTCTGACAAGAACGTCGCGCTCTGGACCAGGGTCAACGCCGAGTACACGGACGAGCACGCGCAAGGCGCGTGGGCGGCGGACGAGATCAGCTGGGGGCCTTTCGGGATCTCCGAGTCGGAGATCGACGTGCTCGGGAGCGTCGACGGGCTCGACGTCGTGGAGCTCGGCTGCGGGACGGCGTACTTCTCGGCCTGGCTCGCCAGGCGCGGCGCGCGGCCGGTGGGCGTCGACCCGACCCCGGCCCAGCTCGCTACAGCTCGCCGCATGCAGGCGGAGTTCGGGCTCGAGTTTCCGCTCGTCGAGGCCTTCGCCGAGAACGTGCCCTTGCCCGACTCGTCGTTCGATCTCGTCCATTCCGAATACGGCGCCTCGATCTGGGCCGATCCGTATCGCTGGGTCCCGGAGGCTGCGCGCCTGCTGCGACCGGGCGGGCGACTCGTCTTCCTCCACGGGACGCCTCTCGCGACGCTCTGCCTCCCCGACGTCGGAGACGCGACCACCGAGCTCCAGCGCCCCTATTTCGGGCTGCACCGCCTCGAGTGGACGCCTGACGGTGGGGTCGAGTTCCAGCTCACATACGGCGGCTGGATCGACGTGCTGCGCGGCGCAGGGTTCGAGATCGAGCGGCTCGTCGAGCTGCAGGCGCCCGAGCGCGCGCAGCGACACGAGTACTACACCGACTTCGATCCCGAGTGGAGCCGGAAGTGGCCGTCCGAAGAGATCTGGGTCGCGCGCAAGCGGAGCTGAGTAGTGGCGGAACTCGACGCTGTCACCGGAGCGTTCTCCTTCACCGGCCGCTACATCGCCGAGGAGCTCCTCGCGCGCGGCCGTGGAGTCCGGGCGCTCACCCGTCGCCCGCCTGATCCAGCACATCCGCTCGCGGATCGGGTCGAGGCGGTCCCGTTCGTCTTCGACGCATCGCTGACCGAACGTCTGACCGGTGTCGACACGCTCTACAACACCTATTGGGTGCGGTTCGAACGCAATGAAACGACGTTCGACCGTGCCGTCGAGAACACGATCTCGCTCTTCCGCGCCGCAAAGTCGGCAGGCGTCCGCCGAGTCGTGCACGTCAGCGTCGCCCATGCGGACGAGACCTCGCCCTTTCCCTACTTTCGCGGCAAGGCGGCAACCGAGGAGGCGCTTCGGGCGTCCGGGCTATCGCATGCGGTCGTGCGCCCGACGCTCGTCTACGGGCCGGAGGACATCCTCGTCAACAACATCGCCTGGGCGCTCCGGCATCTTCCGCTCTTCCTCGTGCCCGGAGACGGCCGCTACGAGGTACAGCCCGTCTCGGTCTGGGATACGGCGAGGATCTGCGTGCAAGCCGGATCGCGTGACGAGGACGTCACGCTGGACGCGGCCGGGCCGGAGCGCTGGGCTTTCCTCGACTTCGTCAACTTGATCAAGAGCCACGTCCGCGGACGCGCCGTGGTCCAGACCGCGCCCGTGGTGGTCGCACACACGGTCGGCGCGTTCGCGGGCCTTGCCCTGCACGACGTCATCGCTACTCGCGACGAGCTCGACGCGACGCTCGCCGGCCTCCTCGCATCCGACGAGACGCCGCTGGCGCGGGATCGCTTCAGCGAGTGGCTCGCGGAAATCGGCGGTGACCTGGGACTCGCGTACCGGTCGCAGCTCGAACGTCACTTCCGCGGTGAGGCGCGAGCTTGAGCCTCGTTCTCGCCTCGACGTCGCCTCAACGGCGCACGATTCTCGAGCAGCTGCGCATCCCTTTCGAGGTCGTCGCCCCGGAGTACGTCGAGGACGACGCTCAGGGAATCGAGCCCTCCGAGCTCGTCCGGCGGCATGCGGAAGGCAAGGCACGCTCGGCCGAGCGCGCCGACCGGCTCACCCTCGGCGTCGACACCGCCGTTGTCCTCGACGGGCGGGTCTACGGCAAGCCGGCGGATCGCGGCGACGCCGCGCAAATGCTGGTCGCGCTCTCCGGGGAGACCCATACGGTCGTCTCCGGGCTCTGCCTGCTGGGACCCGGGTTCGCGGCGAGCGAGATCGAGTCGACGAAGGTCACGTTCCGCCGTCTCTCGCGCGAGGGGCTGGAGACGTACGTCGAGAGCGGGGAGTGGGAGGGCCGCGCGGGCGCATACGCGATCCAGGGGCTCGGGGCACGGCTCGTGGAGCGGATCGAAGGCGACTACCTGAACGTCGTCGGGCTCCCGGCCGCGTTGCTCGTCTCCCTGCTCGAGGAGCACGCGCCGAAGTTGCTGCAAACGCGCAGCTAGACTCCGCGTTCCTCAATGGCGTTCTTCCAGACCCTCACCGGCTTCGGTGGCCGCGACATGGCCGTCGACCTCGGGACCGCGAACACGCTCGTCTACGTTCGCGGCCGGGGCATCGTCCTCTCCGAGCCGTCCGTGGTCGCGATCGACCAGCGGACGGGCGAGGTGCACGCAGTCGGCGTCGAGGCGAAGAGAATGCTCGGTCGGACGCCGGGGACGATCTCCGCCATCCGACCGCTCAAGGACGGAGTCATTGCCGACTTCGACGTCACCGAGCAGATGCTCCGCCACTTCATCCAGAAGGTGCACCAGCACCGCTTTGCCCACCCCCGGGTCGTCGTATGTGTCCCTTCGGGCGTGACGGGTGTCGAGAAGCGGGCGGTCGAGGAGGCGACGCTCTCGGCCGGCGCACGCCAGGCGTACTTGATCGAGGAGCCGATGGCCGCCGCGATCGGTGCGGGACTGCCCGTCGCCGAGCCGACGGGGAACATGATCGTCGACATCGGCGGCGGCACCTCGGAGGTCGCCGTGATCTCGCTCGGCGGCATTGTCGTCTCTCAGAGCATGCGCGTGGGCGGCGACGAGATGGACGAGGCGATCGTCAACCACATCAAGAAGGAGTACAAGCTCCTCGTCGGTCAGCAGACCGCCGAGGAGATCAAGCTCGAGATCGGCTCGGCTTTTCGCCTCAGCGAGGAGCTCCAGGCCGAGGTACGCGGCCGCGACATGCTGACGGGCCTGCCGAAGACGGTGATCATCTCGTCAGAAGAGATCCGGCGCGCGCTCGACGAGCCCGTCACGCAGATCATCGACGCGATGAAGTCGACGCTCGACAAGACGCCACCCGAGCTCGCGGCGGACATCATGGACCGCGGGATCGTCCTCGCCGGCGGCGGAGCGTTGCTTCAGGGCTTGGACGACCGGGTCCGGCACGAGACCCAGATCCCGGTCCATCTCGCGGACAGCCCGCTGACCTGCGTGGCGGTCGGCTCGGGCCGCAGCCTCGAGGAGTTCGAGGTCATCCACCGCTCGGCACGAAGCCGCGCCGCCCGCAAGAACGGGCTGCTGCGGTAACTGCCGGACGCGTATGTGAAATCGTAAGCACCGCGGCCGCTCTGCGGCCGCGCTTTAGGGATCTTCGCGCGATCGGAGTCTGCGCTAGCGGATTCCGATCTTGCGCACTTTGGAAGTCCAGCGCAGTGCCCAGCTAGCATCCCGCTATGCCGCGCCAACGCAGCGCGCGTCCGGCCGCGCTGGGCGTGAACGTCCGGCGCCTCCCTGCGACGTCGCTCTCCCAGCGCAGCTCCGGCCCGCTCCGGCGTCGCCTGGTTGTGGGCTCGCTCGTCCTGCTCGCGCTCGTCCTCATCACCTTTTCGTTCCGGTCGGAAGCAGGCGGCTCGATGAGCGGGGTCCAGTCTGCGGGCGCAACCGTGCTGCGCCCGTTCGCCGTCGGCGTCGATCGGATCGCGCAGCCGTTCAGGGACGCCTACAACTGGACGGAGAGCCTCTTCCACGCCCGCTCCGAAGCGGCGCGCCTCCGGAAAGAGAACTCGAGTCTGCGCCAGGAGGCGATCCAGAGACAGTTCGCGCTCCAGGAGAACCGCTTTCTTCGCAAGCAGCTCCACTACGTCGGGAGCGCGAGCTTTCCGCACGACTACAACGGCGTCTCCGCGGCCGTCATCGACCGGCCGGCCGGCGCGTTCACGCAGGCGATCGTCGTCGACGTCGGATCGGATCGCGGGATCCGAGTAGACGACCCTGTCGTCAGCTCCGACGGCAATCTCGTCGGACTCGTCACGCGTGTGACTTCGGGGTCGGCGCGCATCCAGCTGCTCACGGACCAGGAAGCCGCCGCCTCTGCGATCGACGTCCGCACACGGGCGACGGGCATCGTGCGGCACGCACGAGGGACGCGTGAGACGCTCGTCCTCGACCGAGTCCGCAAGGAGGACGTCATCAAGGAGGGGGACAGCATCGTCACCGCCGGCTGGCGCACGAACGGCCTCACCTCCGTCTACCCGAAGGGGATACCCATCGGCGAGGTGACGAGCGTCGGCCAGTCGGACACCGACTTCTTCCAGCAGGTGCAGATCGATCCGTACGTCGACTTCGGCGCCCTCGACGCAGTGCTCGTGCTCGTCCCGAAGAGCCGAAACCCGAGCCAATGACCGTGACGACTGCACTTCGCGCGAGCGCGCTCGTCTTCGTCGTTGCGTTGCTCCAGGCCGGAGTCGTCTCCTCGACCTTCGTCTTCGGCGGCGCGCCCGATCTGCTCCTCGTCGTGATCGTCGCGCTGGGGCTCCTGCGCGGTTCCGTCGCGGGCGCCGTCTTCGGCTTCGCGGGCGGGCTCGTGGTCGATCTCGTCACGCTCGACACGCTCGGAGTGACCTCGCTCGTGCTCACGCTGGCGGGCTTCTGGGCCGGACGCTACGGCGAGACGACCGGCCGCGGCCGCGCTCTCGCGCCCGTGCTCGCGACCGGCGTGATCACCGTGCTCGCGGGCTTCTTCGGCGTCCTCCTGCACTACATGCTCGGTGAGACGGTCGTCGCGCACCAGGCTCTCGTGACGGCCCTGATCCCCGCTGTCTTTCTGAACGTCCTGCTCGCTTATCCCGTCTTCCGGCTCGTGCGCCGGCTCGCCGGCGGGCGTCTCGTGCTCGAGCCCTCGACCGAGGTCGAGCTCGTTGTCTGACCGGCGCTCCGGCCCGTACCGCGAGCCGAGATCGCCCTCCGGACGGTTCCTGCCGCCTGACCCGCGCGTGCGCGAGCCGTATCGGCTGACGCCGCCGCTCGCGCTCCGCGTCGGGATCTTCGGCGCCTTCGCGCTGCTCGTCTTCGGCGTCCTCTTCTTCAGGCTCTGGTCACTGCAGGTGCTCTCGGGCACGCACTATCTCGCCGCCGCCCAGAACAACCAGCTGCGGCTCGTCCGGATCGAGGCTCCGCGTGGCCCGATCCTCGACAGACACGGACGGCTCATGGTGTCGAACGTCGCGGGAACCGCGGTGCAACTCTCGATCGGAGATGTGCCCCAGGCTCGCCGGGCACGGCTCATCCGCCGGCTCGCGCATGTCTTGAACGTGTCGCCGAGGGCGCTGGCCCGACAGGTTGTCGAATTCGGGAGCGACCCCCTCTCGCCGGTCACCGTCAAGACCGCCGTCAGAGAGGCGCAGATCGAGTACCTGTACGAGCATCAGGCGCAGTTCCCAGGCGTTCGGATCGTCGAGACGTACCTCCGTGACTACCAGTACGGGTCGCTCGGGGCTCAGATCCTCGGGTATGTCGGGGAGATCTCCGCGGACGAGCTGAAGCGCCTCCACCGCGACGGCTACGTCGCGGGCGACAGGATCGGACAGACGGGCATCGAGGGCGCCTACGACACGTACCTGCGCGGCCACGACGGTCTCGACCAGCTCCACGTGGACTCCCTCGGCCGCCCGGTGAGCGCGCTCCAACCCCGGCAGGAGCCACGTGCCGGGTTCGGGCTCCGGCTCACGATCGACACTCGCATCCAGCGCGCGGCGGAGCTCGCGCTCCGCTACGGGATCAACCTCGCCCATGCCGACAGTCACTGGGCCGCGAACGGCGGCGCCATCGTCGCGCTCGATCCGCGGGACGGCGCAGTTCTGGCGATGGCCTCGAACCCGACGTACAAGCCCTCGTTGTTCGTCGGGAAGGTCGACTCCAAGAAGCTCGCGCCCCTGCTCAACGCGGAAGCGGCCAAGCGCGCGAACACTCCCGGCCTCAACCGAGCGATCGCGGGCGCGTACCCGCCCGGCTCGACCTTCAAGCCGGTGACCGCGCTCGCGGGGATGCAGGAGCACGTCTTCTCCGCGTACGACCCGCTGCAGTGCTCCCCCGTCGCCTACTACGGCCTCGACCGGCAGAAGTTCACGAACTGGGACCCCTACGTCGACAAGCCGATGACCCTGCCGGAGGCTCTTGCGCAGTCCTGCGACACGTACTTCGACGAGATCGGCAATCGCTTCTACGAGCGCGGTCCGGAGGGACGCGTGCGGCTGCAGCAGTGGGCCCGCAAGTTCGGGTTCGGGCAGACGAGCGGCCTCGACATCGGCGGCGAGTCCTCGGGGCTCCTTCCCACGCCGGACTGGCGCAAGCAGCACTTCCGGAGCGACTGGGACCGGGCGTGGAATCCGGGCAACTCGATCCAGCTCGCGATCGGGCAGGGCGACCTGCTCGTCACGCCGCTCCAGATGGCCGTCTTCTACTCGATGCTCGCGAACGGCGGGAACGTCGTCACCCCGTTCCTCGTCTCCGACGTCGAGCAGCCCGGGAACGGCAAGCGCTCGTCCGACGTCGTCCTCCGCCGGTTCGCGCCGAAGCCTCCGCAGCCCTCGGGTGTCGATCCCGCCGCCCTACAGGCCGTAAGGGACGGGCTGTACAAGGCGACCCACGACCCGACCGGCACCTCGTCGGCCGTGTTCGGCAATTACCGCGTCCCGATCTCCGGCAAGACGGGAACGGCGGAGAAGATCGTCCAGCTGCCCGGCTACCCGGCGGGCCACACGGAGGACCAGTCGTGGTGGTGCGGCTGGGGACCGTCCGACAACGCCCGGCTCGTCGTCTGTGCCCTGATCGAGAACGGAGGCCACGGCTCGGCAGCCGCGGCTCCCGCGGCGCTGAAGGTGTTCGAGAAGTTCTTCAACGTCCCTGGCCCGCAGGCCGTGCGGGTGAACGTCGACTGATGGCCGTGCAGATCCAGGTCGC
This sequence comes from Actinomycetota bacterium, assembly GCA_005888365.1. GTDB lineage: Bacteria > Actinomycetota > Thermoleophilia > Gaiellales > Gaiellaceae > GMQP-bins7. The sequence continues at coordinate 29,654 of VAWZ01000094.1, read as the reverse complement.
CGAGCGCGCCCGGGTTGGGCTCCGTCGGGAGACCAGTGCGTTCGACTCGGTCGGCTTCCTCCGCCGTCTCGACTGGGTGCTCCTCGCCGCTGCTTTCGCGTTGATCGGGTACGGGCTCTGGGTGGTCGGCGGGATCACTCGCTTCGACGTGCCGGGAGACCCGAACTACTACGTCGTGCGGCAGGCGGTCGCGGCGGTTCTCGGGCTGGGCGCCCTTGTGTTCGCCACGATCGTCCCATACGACCTGGCACTTCGCTACTGGCGCCTCGTCTACTGCACCACCCTGGGGCTGATGCTGATCGTGTTCGTCGCTGCCGAGACGATCCGCGGCTCGAAGCGGTGGATCAATCTCGGCGTCATCCAGTTCCAGCCTTCCGAGCTCGGAAAGGTCCTGTTCGTGCTCGCGCTCGCGGCCTTCCTCGTCGAGCGCGCGGGCCGGATCACGCGCTGGAGGACGATCATGTCGGCGATCGGCCTCGGCGCGGTGCCGATTCTGCTCGTCTTCCTGCAACCCGATCTGGGGACCGCGCTCGTGTACTCCGCGGCGCTTTTCTCACTCCTCTTCTTCGTCGGAGTCCGCTGGCGGCAGCTCCTCGTGCTGTTCGTCGCGGCGACGTTCCTCGCGCTTGCCGTGCTCTGGGTCCTCCCGGCCTCCGGAGTCCAGGTGCTCAAGCCGTACCAGGCCCACCGTTTCACGGGCTTCCTGAACCGCGACCGCGACCCGGGCGGGCTGACCTGGAACGTGAACCAGTCGATCACCGCAGTCGGCTCGGGCGGGCTCGACGGACGCGGTGTCGTGGAAGCGAGCCAGACCCGCCTCGACTACCTGCCGGAGCATGCGACCGACTTCGCCTTCGCGTCGCTCGGGGAGCAGCGGGGCTTCGTCGGCTCGGCGATTCTCCTCCTGCTCTACCTCCTCGTCGTCTGGCGAGGGTTGCGCGTGGTCACGGTCGCAGGTGACCTGTTCGGGGCGGTGGTCGCAGGCGGCCTTGTCTTCGCCTTCCTCTTCCAGATCTTCATCAACGCGGGCATGACCATGGGAGTCGCTCCGGTGACCGGGATCCCGCTCCCCTTCGTCGCGGTCGGGGGGACGTCGATCGTCTCGAACCTCTTCCTGATCGGTGTTCTCCAGGGAATTCACGCTCGCGGCAATCTCGGACGCCTGCGGCCGTGATCGGCGCTCGGGCCCAGCTCTTCGAGGTTCGCCGGCTGGTGCAGGCGATTCAGGAGGAGACCGAGCCCGCGCGCGCCGGGCGGATCGTGGTCAGCGGCATGCTCTGCGAGCAGCTCGCGCGCGAGGTTGCCGCCGGGGCGGAGCCGGGCGCGGTCGTCGCGGACGCGACGTCGCAGGTTCAGGGGGCCGAGGGGCTCGTCCACGTGATGGCCGGAGAGCCGAGCACGGCGGACGAGGCGCTCGTTCGTGCGGCCGATCGTGCGGGAGTGCCGGTCGTCCTGGTGCAACTGTGGCCGCAAGAGCGTTGGACTCCACCCTTCGTTCTGACGCCGTTCGTCGTCGAGTGCCGTGCCGGAGAAGGGTTCCCGATCGACGAGATCGGCCGCCGGATCGCCGATGCATCCGAACATTGGACGGATCTCGCCCGGCGCATCCCCGTGCTGCACGACGTCGTCTCGGACAAGCTGGTGGGGACCTCTGTGATCCGTGCCGCGCTCATCGGGGCGTTGGGAGGACGGAAGCGCGCGTCCCGGCCCGTCCTCGCCCTCGAGCAGGTGCGCACCGTGGCTCGACTGCGCTCGCTGCGGGCGGGCGCCACCCCGCAAGAGCTCCCCGCGCTCGCCGGTGCGGCGACAGCCGCCCTGGCCCTCAGCTACCTCTTGCGCGAGGCCGCGAGAAGAGCCGGGGGAACGCTCCCTGGGCCGCTCGCGAACGCCGCCGTCGCGGCCGGGACGACGTGGGCGCTCGCCGAGGCTGTCCGGCGTCTCAGGCTCGCGCCGGTCTGACCGGAGTCCGTCCGGAGCGGGACCTAGCATCCGCCCGAACGGGTCGATGGGAGGAACGATGCCGGACACTGAGCTGGCCGAAGAGCTCCTTCAGCTCGAGGAGGCCGACGCCTGGTTCGAGTATCTGGAAGCGACGCGAGGTCAAGGAGAGACGCGCTACGCCGAGCTCGAGCCCTGGGCCTGGGCTCGTCTCTCGCAGCGACTGCGAGCGGTCCGCGGGCGGCGCGCGCGGCTCCGGCCTGCAGCAGCCTAGGAACTCGCTTCAAAATGAGCGCCGAGTCGCGAAGACCGCTGCTGGTACCCTTCATGTAGGCCGATGGCCGTGGTTTTGAACACCCGCAGCGCGTTGTCAGAGACGCAGACCGCGTCTCTTTTCACGCGCGCGATCGAACGAGAGGAACGCCTTGTCACGACGCTGGTTTCGCTTCGGCAAGAAGGCCGAGGAATCCGCGGCGGAGGACGCCGCGGCTGGAGAAGCACCCGAACCCACTGAGGTTCTGCAAACCGAGCCCGAGCCCCAAGAGGCTCCGGGACCCGCAAAGAAGAGGAGACGCCGCGGAAGCCGCGGCGGTCGCGGAAGGAAGAAGACGGGAGCCGGGGCAGCGACTGCTACAGCCGCCGAGCCGGAGGACGAGCCCAAGCAGCCCGCACGAGGACGACCCGAGCGCAAGCCCGAACGGAAGGCGGCACGCCGGCGCCGAACGCCAATCCGCCGCGCACCGCTTCCCGACGCCAAGCGCGAGCTGCTCATCTCCGTCGACGTCGGCGAGCAGCGCGTCGCGGTGCTCGAGGACGATCGGGTCGCCGAGGTCTATCTCGAGCGCCCGGAGCGGCGCTCGATCGCGGGGAACATCTACCTCGGGGTCGTGGACAACGTCCTTCCGGGAATGGAGGCGGCGTTCGTCGAGATCGGGCTCGAGAAGAACGGGTTCCTGTACGTCGACGAGATCGTCGGGCCCGAGCTCGAGGGCCGGAAGGGCGCCCGCAAGATCCAGGACCTGATCAAGCGCGGCGAGACGGTCCTCGTCCAGGCTGTGAAGGACCCGATGAAGTCCAAGGGCGCCCGCCTGACGACGGAGCTCTCGCTCCCCGGACGCTATCTCGTGTACGTCCCCAGTGGCGAGGGCTCCGGCGTCTCGCGCCGGCTCGACGACGACGAGCGGACACGCCTGAAGGGCATCGTCGGAAAGCTCGATCCCAAGGGGGGCGGGATCATCGTCCGCACGGCCGCGGAAGGCGCGTCCGCGGAGGACATCGAGCGCGACCTCGTCTTCCTCCAGCGGCTGTGGAAGACGATCCAGACGCGCGCCAAGGCGGCCAAGGCGCCGAGCCTCGTCTACGAGGAGGCGGAGCTGCCTCTTCGGATCGTGCGCGACCTGTTCGCGGGCGACTTCGTCGGCGCCAAGATCGACGACGAGCGCACGCATCGCCGCATCGTCAGCTACCTGAAGAAGACCTCTCCGCACATGATCGAGCGCGTCCAGCGCTACCGCGAGAAGGAGCCCCTCTTCGAGGCGTACGGTGTCGACGCCGAGATCCAGTCGACCCTCGAGCGTCGGGTCAACCTGCCGTCGGGCGGCTATCTCATCTTCGACTACGCAGAGGCCTTCACCGTCATCGACGTGAACACGGGCCGGTTCGTCGGATCGCGTGGGAAGTCCGCCTCCGGCCGGCTCGAGGACACGATCGTCAAGAACAACTTGGAGGCGGTGAAGGAGGTCGTCCGCCAGCTCCGGCTGCGGGACATCGGCGGGATCATCGTCATCGATTTCATCGACATGGCCAATCCGAAAAACCGGGAGACCGTCGAGGAAGCGCTCCGCGCCGAGCTCGAGAGCGATCGGACGAAGACGTACGTCGTCGAGATCTCGCCGCTCGGACTCGTAGAGATGACGCGGCAGAACGTCACGGACGGGCCACGGGAGATCCTTACGCGGCGGTGTCCCGAGTGCGGTGGGGACGGGTTCGTCGTCTCGGACGCAACGGTCGCGCTCGAGGTCGAACGCAAGTTGCGTGGCCTCGCGAAGGATGCCGCGCGGGTGCAGGCCTTCCGGGTGGCAGTCCATCCCCGTGTGCTCTCCCTGCTCGTAGGCCCCGGCGGGAACCGTCTCGCTGCGATAGAGGCGGCCGCGCGCCGACGGTTCTTCCTCGTGGCGGCGACGAACGGCCATCTCCACGCCGACCACTTCGAGGTGCTCGAGCAGGGCAAGCTCGAGGTACTTGTTCCGGTTGCGCCGGTCAAAGAAGACCAGACGCTCGAGCTCAAGCTCGTCGAGGTCGGTCTCCACGACGCGGCTGCCGGGGTCGGCAAGGTCGACGGGTACGACGTCGTCGTCGCCGGAGCCGCCAACCTCGTGGGGAAGAAGATCAAGGCGAAGGTCGGGCGGGTCCTGAACGGCGCCGCATACGCGACGCTTGCGGACGAGGCAGTGCCCGGGGCTCGCATCACCTTCGAGGCTGAAGCGGAGAAGCCGACCCGTGCGCCCGGTCGCAAGAAGGCAGAGCCCGAGGAAGAGAAACCTGCCGAAGCTGCGGAGCCCGAGGTGATCGAGGAATCGGCGGAGCCGAGTGTCGCGGAGCTGGGAGAGGTCGAGGTTGAGCCCGACGAAGAGGAGAAGCCGCCGGCCAAGAAGCGAACCCGGCGCGGCACGCGGGGCGGCAGGGGCCGGAAGAAGAAGGCGGCCGTCACGCCCGAGGTGGCGACCGACGAAGACGGCGCGAAGCCGGGACCGACGATCCACGTGCCGCCACCCGATCTAGGGCTTCCTTCGGCTGAAGCCGATGAGGACGAGCCCGCACCGGCAGAGCCCGAGGAGTCCGCTGCGACCGATGGCCAGCCGAAGCGCAAGCGGACGAGACGGGGAAGCCGCGGTGGGCATCGGCGCCGCAAGTCGGCGGCATCCGGCCCAGCTGCAACCGGCCCAGCTGCAACCGGCCCAGCTGCAACCGGCTCAGCTGCAACCGGCTCAGCTGCAACCGGCTCAGCTGCAACCGGCTCAGCTGCAACCGACAATGGGCAGCCGCCAGACGAGACGACAGCGCCGGAAGACGAAGGCCCGGAAGACGAAGGTGTAGTCGAGTACGTCCCGATGTCCGAGTGGATCGAGGACTTCGGGTCTGGGCGCGAGGCCTAGAGCCGGATCTCATCCCAAGCTCTCGCCTTCTCCGGCGCATTCAGTCCGCTATCATGCCCCGGCTCGCGGGTCAGGCCCGTGGCCTCTCTGGTAGGAGTCGAACACGTGACCTACGCGATCATCAAGGTTGCCGGAAAGCAGTACCGCGTCCGCGAGGGCGAGCGGCTGCTCGTCGATCGCCTCCACGAGGAGGACGGCGCGACGATCTCTCCTGCAGTGCTCCTCGTCGGTGGGAACGGCACGCCGACGCTCGATCCCGACGTGCATGTCACAGCCCGCGTCGTCGGTGCGGTCAAGGGCCCGAAGATCCGAATCGGCAAGTACAAGAAGCGCACGGGGTATCGCCGGCACACGGGTTTCCGCGCCTCGCTCACCCAGATCGAGATCGAGTCGATCGGAGCCGGCACACGGACGGCGCGCTCCGCTCCCGCGAAGGCGGAGAAGCCGGCACCGGCAGAGGCGGCGCCCACGACCGAGCACGTGAAGGGCATGCCGTCCGGCTACGAGGAGATGACCGTTGCCGAGATCAGGAAGGCGGCACCCGAGTGGAACGCCCCGATGCTCGCGGCTGCTCTGGAGTTCGAGCAGGCGAACGCGAAGCTCCACTGCTTTTCCGTCGGCCCCGTGCCGGCGCCGCGCTCGAGTCGGCGATCGCCGCGAAGGAGGAGTAGAGCTAGATGGCGCACAAGAAGGGCCTCGGATCATCCCGTAACGGCCGCGACTCTGAGTCGAAGCGACTCGGCGTCAAGGTGTTCGCGGGGCAGCCCGTGAAGGCGGGCATGATCATCGTCCGCCAGCGGGGAACGAAGTTCCGGCCCGGCCGCGGAGCCGGATTGGGCCGCGACGACACGATCTTCGCGCTCCGCGAGGGCATCGTCGAGTTCGGCCGCTCCGGAGACAAGCGTTTCGTCTCGGTCTCCGCCAGCGCCGGCTCGGCTGGATCCGTCTCGGCCGGGTCCGTCTCGGCCGGGGCCGAGTAACGCCGGGCTCCGTCGCCGAGGCGGCGGAGCGATGTTCTCAGACCGCGCTCAGATCCACGTCGAGGCCGGACGCGGCGGCGACGGCGGCCTCAGCTTTCGCCGTGAGAAGCACGTACCGCGCGGAGGCCCGGACGGAGGCGACGGGGGCCGCGGGGGGGACGTGGCCGTGCGCGCTGATCCGACCCTGCGCGACCTCTCGTCGCTCCACGGAGTCAGGCGCGTCCGCGCAGGACGGGGCGGCAACGGCCGCGGCAAGCGCCGGCACGGGGCCGACGGAAACGCAGTGGAGCTTCGCGTTCCGGTCGGCACCGAGATCCTCGACCCAGCGGGAGCGCTCGTCGCCGACCTCGCCGAGCCCGGTGCGGCTTTCGTGGCCGCGCACGGAGGGCCGGGCGGCCGCGGAAATGCCCGCTTCGCGACGCCGACGCGTCAGGCTCCACGCTTCGCGGAGACCGGCCTGCCGGGTGACGAGGCGGACTACCTCCTTCACTTGAAGCTCGTCGCCGACGCGGCACTCACGGGTCTCCCGAACGCCGGCAAGTCGTCGCTTCTCCGGCGTATCTCGAACGCGAAGCCGAAGGTCGCCGATTACCCGTTCACGACGATCGAGCCCGTCCTCGGGACGGTTGAAGCTCCCGACGGGCGCCAGCTCGTGGTCGCGGATGTACCCGGACTGATCGAGGGCGCCGCGGAGGGCGCAGGACTCGGCCACGAGTTCCTCGCCCATCTCGAGCGTGCGCGCCTCCTGATTCACGTTCTCGACGTCGCGGCGCCCGACATTCGGGCGCGGTACCAGGCGATCCGCCACGAGCTTGCAGAGTACGGGGCAGGTCTCGACGAGCTCCCAGAGGTCGTGGTCCTCAACAAGGTCGACCTCGTGCAGGAGCGTCCGAGAATCTCGTTCGACGGCGTCTTGCAGACCTTCCTGCTGTCCTGCGCGACCGGCGAGGGCGTCGCGGAGCTTGAGCGCGCACTCTTCGAGCTCTGTCCGGTAGAGGCTCCGAAGCCTGCCGGGAACGATGCGCTTCCCGATTTTCTCGAGTACCGACCGCGACCTCGCCCCAGGCCGTCGTTTCGGATCTTTCGTACCGACCGCGGCTACCGCGTCGTCGGGACTCGGCCTCCGCCGGAAGAGCTCGAGGAAGCGCTCCGGAAGGCCGGCGTCAAGCGCGGCACAGAGGTCGAGGTAGGCGACGAGACGCTGGAGTGGAGCTAGTGCTCGGAATCCTCGGTGGTGTCTTCGACCCGCCGCACGTCGGCCACGTCGCGCTGGCCCGAGCCGCGATAGGCCACTTCGAGCTCGAGCGCCTACTCGTACTCGTGGTCGCCGATCCCGGGCACAAGCTCGCGGAGACTCCCGCCGCGACCCGCCTCGAGCTCGCACGTCTCGCGTTCGCGGACGTTCCGGGCGCCGAGGTCCAGCTCGATCGCCATGCGCGCACCGTCGACTCGCTCGAGGAGCGAAAGCCGGACGACGCGGTGTTCGTCATCGGCGGCGACGAGTTCGCCGACTTTCCGGGCTGGAAGGATCCCGCCCGCATCCTCGAGCTGGTTCGGCTCGGCGTTGCGTTGCGGCCGGGCGTCCCCGACGAACGAGTGCGCGAGGCGCTCGCACGTGTCCCAGCGCCCGACCGCATCTCGTTCTTCGAGATGGCGCCGGTGCCGGTTTCCTCGTCTGACGTGCGAGAACGTATCGAGCGAGGCGAGCCCGTCGACGGCCTTGTTCCCGAGGCGGTCGCCGAGTTCATCGGGCGGCTGGGCCTCTATTCCTGAGCTGAGGGCTACACTCCGACGAACCGACAAAGGACCGACAGGCATCTGAACCCGCTCGAGCAAGCACGCCATACCGCCGCTCTCTGCCAGGAGAAGCTGGCGATCGACGTCACGATCCTCGACATGCGCGGCGTCTGCGACTTCACGGACTTCTTCGTCATCGCGACCGGCCGCAACGAGCGGCAGACGAAGGCGATCTACGACGATGTCGCCGGCCGGCTGAAGACGGAGCACCGCCTCCTGCCGCGCTCGACCGCCGGGCTCGGCGAGGCGAAGTGGATCGTCGCCGACTACCTCGACGTGGTCCTCCACCTCTTTACGCCGGAGACACGCGGTTTCTACCGCCTCGAGGATCTCTGGAGCGATGTGCCGAAGCTCGAGCCTGCCGCAGTCGCGGGCTAACGTTGTCTGCATCGTAAACCACCCGAACTTGCTTGCAGCTTCGGCTCGAACCGTGCCGGAACAACCAGCGGCTCGATATCAACTGGGCCAAGAATTTCGACTTCGACGCCAGACTGACGGCGCTAGACTGACGGCTCTTCTGGGGCCATAGCTCAGTTGGGAGAGCGCTGCGATGGCATCGCAGAGGTCGCCGGTTCGAGCCCGGCTGGCTCCACCTCGCCGAAGCCTGACGTGAAAGAGCTCCGGGCCGCGGGTAAGCGCCCCGGAGCTCTCGGATCACATTGGCTACGGGTAGGGGTTGGTCGGGTACGGGGTGGTGGTGGTCGTGGTCGGCGTCGTGTCGGCAGGCGCTGCCTTTCGGATCGCTCTTCCGCTCGCCGACACCACGTACCACTTGCCGCCGAAGGCAGAGCTTCCCTCGCCGCTGGTCTGCCCCGCTCGCCTGTCGGGCAAGTACGTGTACAGCGGGTGCCTGTTGTACGTCACCTGGAGCTTTCCGTCTGCCCGTCTCGTCGTGGCCAGCCAGGCCGCCTTCACGCCTGGGCCGGCACTGGGCTTGGCACGGGCGACCAGCGGCGGCCAGTACTGCGCGCACATCCCTGTGCAGGCGCTCTTCGCGTTTCGGTCCTTCAGGAACAGGTAGAGGGTGTGGCCCTTCGCGCTGACCAGTATTCGACCGAGATTCGTGCTGCGAAGGGAGACGGTCGCACTGCTCTCCTGCGACGCACCCGCCAGCGCCCCGGCACTCCAGAGCCCGAGGCCTGCCAGAGCTACCGACAACGCCGAGATGACCATCAGGCCGAGCGGACCCCGCCTGCTCGAGTTCGTCGTCTGTCGTGCTTGCTTCATAGTCGACCTCCTCTCCCCGACCTGTACGGGGAGAGGGCCGAGACGGTTCACGCGACGGCCGGTTCTGCGTGCACCGCGACTCCCGCCACGACGAGGCCCACACCGGCGACCTCGAGCCACGACGGCACCTGAGCCAGCACGAGGACTCCGACGACCGTCGCCGTGGCCGGGAGGAGCGAGACCATGAGCGCGTACGTCGCGCGGGCGAGCCGGGCCATCGCGAGCTGGTCGAGGACGTAAGGGATCACCGAGGAGGAGACACCGACGCCGATTCCCGCGGCGATCGCGACCGGGTCGAGGAGCGCCGTAGCCGCGCTCCAGCCGCCGATCGGGGTGACCACGACCGCCGCGACCAGCATCGCCGCGGCCAGCCCGTCAATGCCTCCGAGCCCGGGACTCCGCGAGACTCGATGAGCAAGGACGATGTACGCGGCGAAGAGCCCCGCGTTCGCGAACGCGAAGGCGACTCCGAGGGGCTCGCTCTCGAAGCGCACGTCGATCAGCAGGTAGACGCCGGCCACCGCAAGTGCGAGCGCGACCAGGTTCCGCGCATTCCGGACGCCGATCGCAGCGAGCGCGATCACCGGGAGGAACTCGACTGCCGCCACGGTCGCGAGCGGAAGCCGGTCGATCGCGAGGTAGAAGAACGCGTTCATGAGCGCGAGGACCGAACCGAACACGACTACGAGCCGCCGCGAGCTCCGTCCTGACGACCCGGCACGGCGCCAGGGGCGTCGCCAGGCGCCGAGGATCGCCGCGGCGCTTGCGATTCGAAGCCACGCGACGCCGAGCGGTCCAACTCGCGCGAAGAGCAGGACGGCGAACGCGGGACCGAGGTAGTGGAAGATCGCGCTCCCGACGAAGAACACCTGGGGCGGCGCAGATTGGGCCGTACGACGAGCAGACGCTCCAAGCTCGACGCGTCTCTCTTCGGCCTGTGCGAGGGAGGATCCGGCCACCCCACACAGGATCCTCGCGTCTGTGCGAGTATGGAATGGCCAATCGACGGACTTTGGAGCGAGATGCCTAACAAAGCCAGGACAAGAGATGCTACGACCTACGAAGGCAACACACTCGACCCGACCAACCTTCGTCTACTAAAGGAACTGCAGGCGGATGGTCGTCTCGGCATCGCCGAGCTCGGAAGGCGGATCGGGATGTCGGCTCCCGCGGTCGCGGAGCGTGTGAGTCGGCTCGAGCGTGCCGGCGTGATCACCGGCTACCACGCGGAGATCGACCCGCGAGCGCTTGGCTACGCGATCTCCGCAGTCGTTCGTGTCCGACCGGCGCCGGGCCAGCTCCAGAGGATCCCCGAGATCGCCAAGGAAACTCCGGCGGTTACCGAGTGCTACCGGATCACCGGCGAGGACTGCTATCTGATGAAGCTGCACCTCCGCTCGATCGACGAGCTGGAGGAGGTCCTCGACTACTTCACGCCGCACGGCCTGACGACCACGTCGATCATCCACTCGGCACCCGTCCCGCGACGAGCGCCGCGTCTCGACGAGCTCGCCCCCTAGCGTCAGCGCGGAGCGACCTGCTCGAGCAGAGTGGGTTTTACTCCGAGCTGCCCTGCGAACGGGCGATCCTGCGCCGCGATCATCACGATCGCCACGGCGACGGCGGCTGCGAAGACCCCCATGGCGAGCGCGGCGGTCACGCGGTTGCCGCTGTGGACGAAGACGATGGCGAGCAGAGTCAGCGCCGCGAGCAGGACCACCGCGCTCCACTTGACCCGTTCACGCGGGACTCGCTGACGATGATCCGCTGCCGGCGCGCGTCGAGGCGTTCTCGAGCGGCGCGACCATCTCCCGCTGCGCGAGCGTCTGACCGTCGTTCGTCGGCTGCAAGGACAAGGCGAGCTGGAGCCCCGAGCCAAGCGGGCGTGGGATCACGGTCAGGGTCGCGCGCTGCCTGGCCATCTCGGGCCATTCAATGTGGACAGCGTCCTCGATATGCCGTCGCACGAGCGCGTGCATCCGTCTCTCGGGCGCGCCGGGGAACCGGTCGGCCAGAAGGTCGACCGCGCGGAGCGAGCTCGCCTCCCGGTGCACGGCCTGTTGAGCCCGGTCGGCATCGCTCCAGACCTGCGCGGCGAGGAAGCCCACCACGAGGCCGAAGACGAGCCCCAAGGGCGGCAGCATCCCGGGTGAGACCCTCTTGAAGGCATCTTGCCGACCTTCGTCGACTGCGAGGGCCGTGACGGCTGCATAGATCGCGGCGGTGACGAGTGCCGTCGCAGCAAACACGAGGACGGCGAGCCAGACGACCGCCAACTCGTGCGACCAGTCGACCATCGAGCGCCATGCTCGCGGAGACGCAGCGTCGTTTCCAGAAGGTCGCGATCTGGAAGTGTCGAGATCGGCTGGCGGTGTTCGTCGTGTTGAATGAAGAGGGCGAAGCCACGTGGCTTCGCCCAGTCCGCTGCAAAGGAGGAGCGATGGCAGGAAAGCCCGTGCACATCGAGTTCCCGGCCGGCGACACGGCGCGCGCGCGTCAGTTCTGGGGCTCGCTCTACGGCTGGCAGTTCCAGGACATCGAAGGGCCGATCGAGTACCACATGGCCCAGATCGTCCCGAACGAGACCGGGGGGGCCGTGTTCCCGGCCGACGGGGACAACCGCGGCCTGCGGGTCTATTTCGACGTCGACGACATCAACGCGGGCGCGGCGCGCGTGAACGAGCTCGGGGGCGAGGCGGGAGAGGCCCAGCCGGTTCCGGGCATGGGCTGGTTCGCCATGGCCAAGGACACCGAGGGGAACCACTTCGGTCTCTGGCAGAACGACACCTCGGCGCCCGCTCCAGGGCAGTAAGCGAATCGAATCGGGGGGGCGGCGCTCGGCGTCGCCCCCCAAGCACGGGGCTGCCCGAGTTCCGTACGCTCGGTCTGCGCTAGAACTGGTGCAACCGAAGCGAAAGGGACGCCAATGCCCTTCTATCAGCGTCGCGGAGAGGTTCCGCGCAAGCGTCACATCGTCTTCCGCGAGAACGGCCGGCTCCTCACCGAGGAGGTGATGGGGCTCGAGGGCTTCACCGGAAACGAGTCGATCCTCTACCACCTGCAGTCACCGTGCCGTGTGAAAGAGCTCGGCGCGTTCACGCCGATCGAGCGCGAGGAATGGGTGCCCGAGACGCACGCTCATCGACGCATGAACACGTACGACGTCGAGCCTGAGGGCGACGAGATCAGCGGGCGCCGCACGCTGATGTGGAACTCGGACGTCGAGATCTCGCTCTGCCGCCCGGAGTCGAGCATGGACTACTTCTTCCGGAACGGCGAGGGCGACGAGGTGATCTTCGTCCACGAGGGCTCGGGAACTCTCGAGACGATTTTCGGCGACGTCCCGTACAAGGACGGGGACTACGTCGTCGTCCCGCGCGGGACGACGTATCGGTTCGTCCCGCAGGGCCCGCAGCGCCACCTGGTCTTCGAGACGCCCGGGCTCATCGAGATCCCGCGCAGGTACCGGAACCAGTACGGCCAGATCCTCGAGGGCGCTCCCTACTACCACCGCGACATCCACCCGCCGACCGAGCTCGCGACGCGCCGGGAGTCCGGCGAGTTCGTCGTGAAGGTGCGCGTCCGCGGCGGAGTTCAGGACTACGTCCTCGACTACCACCCGTTCGACGTCGTCGGCTGGGACGGCTTCCTCTACCCGTGGACGTTCTCGATACACGACTTCGAGCCCATCACGGGCCGCATTCACCAGCCCCCGCCCTCGCACCAGACCTTCCAGGGCCCGAACTTCGTCATCTGCTCGTTCTGCCCGCGCCACCTCGACTTCGACCCGGAGGCGGTGCCGATCCCGTACCACCACTCGAACCTGCAGTCGGAGGAGATGATCTACTACGTGTCCGGAAACTTCGGGTCGCGCAAGGGGATCTCGGTCGGCTCGATCACGCTCCATCCTTCTGGGCTGCCGCACGGCCCGGCGCCCGGGCTAGCGGAGAAGGCCCTCGGAGTACGGGAGACGACGGAGCTTGCCGTCATGTGCGACACCTTCCGTCCGCTCAAGCTGTCGGCGCTCGCGCGAGACACGGACGACGGCCACTACGCCCTCTCGTGGTACGAGCCGCCGTCCGAAGATCCGGACCTCGCCGGCGTGACGAGTCATCTTTAGCCAGGTGGACGCCGACCGCTTCCTCCGCGAGCTGCCGGGGCTGTTCGAGGACTACCCGCGCTCGGAGCATCCGCTCGACCGCCGCTTCGAGCCGGTCCTGGCCCAGGTCGAGAACCTGGCGGCCGAGAACGTGCTTGCGTTGCTCAACCTCGCCGCCTCGTGCCTCGGTCCCGAGGAGGCCTACGTCGAGATCGGTGTCCTACACGGTGCGAGCCTGATCGGGGCGATGCTCGGGAACGAGGAGCACCGCTTCATCGGGATCGACGACTTCCGCTTGCGGGGCGGTAGCCTCGAGCAGGTCGAAGGCAATCTCGCGAGCTTCGGGTTGCGCAAGCCGGAGTTCCTCGTCGGTGACGTCTTCGAGCTCGTTCCCGCGGGCGCGCTCGACGGGACACCCATCGGCGTCTGGTACTACGACGCCTCGCATGCCTACGAGGCACAGGTCGAGGGTCTGCGGATCGCCGAGCCTCTCCTCGTGCCGCGCGCGCTCGTGATCGTCGACGACACCGACTGGGAGGACGTCGATCGGGCCATGGACGACTACCTCGCCGCGCAGCCTCGTGTGCGGAGAATCGTGAAGCTCGACGGGAAGGATCGCGGCGCTCCCCAGTGGTGGGAGGGGATGCAGATCTTTCTCTGGGAGGGCTAAAGCGCTACGTGCCGCGGATCGTCAGCTTGCGTGCGAGGTCGATCCCGTTCTTGTCGTTCAGCGCGAACGCCGCGGTATAACTCTTGCCCTTGGCGATCGGGTTCTTGAAGCGGAGGCGTGCGTCGAGCGTGCAGTCCCGCTTGAGCGACGAGCTCTGCTGCCCGACCGCGATCAGCTTCGTGCCGCTGTAGATTCGCCAGGTCATGCCGATGGGGGTCGCCGTCGGGTCGTTCGCGCAGTAGCGACGTGCGTACAGATTGACGAGCGGCGTGAGCGTCCCGGCCTTGAAGCTGTAGGCCCCGTTCCGGGCGTCGAGGGGCTTGGCAGCGGCCGCGAAGTGAGACGGCGAGGTCGCCTTCGGGACGCCGCCTTGCGTGTACAGGCCCGACTCCCACGGCTGTCCCGGGTCGTCCTGGTACACGAACCAGATGAACATCTGCACGAACGGGTAGCCCTTCGCGAGCGCCATCGCCTGCGAGATGTACTTCGACTGGGTCGTCCACGGGACCCCGAGCGCCTCGGGCGGCCGAGTCTGGTGAGCGTACTCGGTGATCCAGATCGGGGTCGACCTCCGGTGGAACCAAGTGTTGAGGCTCTGCTCGAACCGCGGCAGGGACTTGAGCGACACGTTCGGCCACTTGACGAGCTGCGTCGGCTTGCTGTTCGGGTTCGAGGGGTACGGGTGGTGCGCCCAGGCGTCGAACTTGAGCCTCGGGTTCGCCTTCGCGACGAGCTCCGCGAACTTGCCCGGCGAATGGGAGATGACGGGGCCTCCCGGGTGATCGTGGCCACGCGGCGAGGTCTCACCGATCGCGATCTTCGCGAGCGGATTCCCGGCCCTGATGCCGGCGTAGGCGGCCGCGTAGAGCTTCGCGTAGTTGGCGGGGGCGACGGACTTGCCGGCGGTGTTGAACTGCGGAGTCAGGAACAGGTTGAGGTTCGGCTCGTTCCAGATCGACCAGAAGCGGACGTAGGGGTAGCCCTCGAACCGGCCCGAGTAGCGCGCTGCGATCGCCTTGGCGAAGGTCGTGAAGTCGGAAAGGCGCCTCGGCATGACGTTCGGCTTCTTGCCGCCGTTTGCCCACGACGGCGTCCCCGAGATCGTGAGCATGACCTCCTCGTCGTTCTTCTGTGCGGTCTGCACGGCCTCGTCCACGTCCGAGAGGTTGTACTCGGGATCGAACGGATCGCTCGCGTTCGTCGGGCGTCGCGCGGCCACGACGTTCCACTGCACGAGCAGTCGCATGATCGTCGCGCCCTGCTGCGCCGAGAGCTGGATTCTGCTCTCGCGGTCGTCCACCCAGCGGAAGCTGGGATCGTCGTGGAAGCCGACCCACATGCGATCGGCTCCCTTCGCGGTGGGGGCGGCGACAGCCGCGAGCGCCGCGAATGAAGAGAGCGCGGCGAGCGCGAACAGGGGTATGACGAGGCGGGCGATGCGTCTCACGAAGACTCTGACGTGACGAACGGTGCTGGGTCAGGGACCTGCGGCGTCAAAAGCTCCGGGCACCCTAGCGACTCGAGTATGTGGACCGTGTAAAGGACCCGTCTCCTCGCCGCCAGAGGTTCCACGGAGGTGATGGCGTACACTGAACGGGTGCGTTCCGCCTGGGAAGCGATCTTCCTTCTCGTGGTGCTGAAGATCCCGCTCGTGTACCTGGGCTTCGTGGTGTGGTGGGCGATTCGGGCCGAGCCGGCGCCGCCCGGCTCGGGTGGCGACGAGGTCGGCGTGCTCGCCCCGCTGACACCGTGTGGCTGGGACGAGTGGAAGCTACGGCGCCCCTCGCAGCGTGTTCCCCGGCCGTTTCGGCCGGTCGGCCCGCACGCACGCAGGCTGGCTGCACGAGCCGAGACGTGAGCGCCGTCCCAGCTCGACGCGCGGATACCGTCGCCGGCTTCCTGTGCGCCTTCTCCCTCGCGCTTTCCGGGATCGCGCTCGCCCGCAATCCCGCGCTCCTCGCGACGGCCGCGATCCTCGTCTCGCTCGTCGCGGCGCGGATGACGGATACACATCGCACCTTCGCCGCCCTCTCGGTAGTCGTCGCGACGCTCGCGTTCTTCGTCGGGATGGTGATCGCGATCGTGACCAACCACGCGTTGGTCTGACCGCGGTCACGCTTGGTACAACGAGCTCGTGGCTTCCTCACCTCGGCAGACGGGCGGGCTGAACGCCGGGTACATCGGACTTCTCCTCGAGCAGTACCTCGAGAACCCGGATGCCGTGGAGCCTGCCTGGCGTGAGCTCTTCGAGCGCGCCGACGACGGTGTTCTCGAGGCGCTTCCGGGGCTCGCCAGGCTGATTGCTGCACGGCCGGCCGAGGACGACAACCGCGCCCCCGCGACCGTCTCTGCAACCCCTCCGGCTGCTGGCGCGGCTCCCACGCCTCCCGCCCCTGAGCTCCCCGTCGAGGCGCCACCGCAGGCTCAGGCGGCGCCGGCCAAGCTCGACGAACGCCTCCTCGGCGCGGTTGCTGCAGCGATGGCTCTCGTGAAGGCGATCCGCATGCATGGCCACCTGGCCGCCCGGCTCGACCCGCTCGGCTCCGACCCGCCCGGGGACCCGGCACTCGAGCCACTGCGCCTCGCGCCGCCGCTCACCGCTGAGGTCCAGGCGCAGATTCCGGCTCGCCTCCTTCGTCTCTCCGTCGAGGGAAAGACGCTGCTCGAGGCGCTGCCGCGGCTGCAAGAGGTCTACATGGGGACGATCGCGTACGAGATCGAGCACATCGCCGATCACGCGGAGCGCGTTTGGCTGCGCCAGGCGATCGAGACGGGGAGGTTCCGCAGGCCGCTGCCTCCCGAAGAGCGAAAACGGCTTCTCGAGCGGCTCTCGCAGGTCGAGGCCTTCGAGATGTTCCTGCGTCGCGCATTCATCGGCCAGAAGCAGTTCTCGATCGAGGGCCTCGACGCGCTCGTGCCCATGCTCGACGAGGCCGTCGAGCTCGCCGCCGAGAACGGCGCTGCCGAGGTCGTCATCGGAATCGCGCACCGCGGGCGGCTCAACGTGCTCGCCCATGTCGTCGGACGTGAGTACTCGTCGATCCTGCGCGAGTTCGAAGGCTCGACGCGCTGGTCTCCGATCTCGAAGGCGGGACGGGAGACGTCAAGTACCACCTCGCCGCTTCGGAGTCCCGGCTGACACGAGCCGGGGAGATCCAGGTCACGCTCGCGCCGAACCCGAGCCACTTGGAGGCGGTCGATCCCGTGGTCGAGGGTCGTGCTCGGGCCGAGCAGACCGATCGCTCGGTCGGCGCGGCCCTGCACGATCCGACAGTCGCTTTTCCGATCCTCATCCACGGCGACGCGTCGTTCGCCGCGCAGGGCGTGGTCGCGGAGACGCTGAATCTGCACTCGCTCGACGGCTACTCGACCGGCGGCACGCTGCACCTCATCGCCAACAACCAGGTCGGATTCACGACCGATCCGGCGGAAGGGCGGTCGACGCGCTACTCGAGCGACCTCGCGAAGGGCTTCGACATCCCGATCGTCCACGTCAACGCCGACGACCCGGAGGCGGCGCTTGCTGCGATCCGGCTCGCGCTCGCGTATCGCGAGGAGTTCGGCCACGACGTCGTGATCGACCTCGTCGGCTACAGGCGCTTCGGCCACAACGAGCAGGACGAGGCCGCATACACGCAGCCGCTGATGGCCGAGCGCATCGAGCAGCAGGCTCCGGTTCGCGAGAAGTACGCGGCGCGGCTCGTTGCCGAGGGCGTGCTCTCCGAATCCGACGCCGCCGCGCTCCTCGAGCGGACGCAGAACGCCCTCCGCGAAGCGCACGACCGGCTGCGGGAGTCGTTCGCTCCACACGAGCCTCCCGCCGAGCCCAAGACGGGCTGGGACACAGGCGAGGCGGTCGTCACCGCGGTCCCCGAAGGCCGGATCCGAGAGCTGAACGAGCAGCTCTTGCGTGTTCCCGACGGCTTCACCGTCAACCCCAAGCTCGCTCGTCAGCTCGAGCGCAGGCGCGAGGCGCTCACGGACGGAGGGATCGACTGGGGGCAGGCCGAGGCACTCGCGTACGCGTCGCTCCTCGAGGAAGGCATCCCGATTCGCCTTTCGGGCCAGGACACGGAGCGCGGAACGTTCTCGCATCGCCACGCCGTTCTGCACGACCCGGTGACCGGCGAGACCTACACGCCTCTGCAGAGCCTTCCGACCGCGGCCGCCTCCTTCGAGGTCTACAACTCACCCCTCTCGGAATACGCGGCGCTCGCGTTCGAGTACGGCTACTCGGTCGCCGCTCCGGACGCCCTCGTTCTCTGGGAAGCCCAGTTCGGCGACTTCATCAACGGAGCGCAGGTCGTCGTCGACCAGTTCGTCGTATCCGGCCGCCCGAAGTGGGGGCAGACTTCGCGGCTCACGCTTCTCCTCCCGCACGGATACGAGGGAAACGGGCCCGAGCATTCGAGCGCCCGCCTCGAGCGCTTCCTCCAGCTCGCGGCGCAGGACAACATCCGCGTTGCGAACTGCACAACCTCCGGTCAGTTCTTCCACCTCCTGCGGCGCGAGGCGCTCGACGCGACCGCGCGTCCGCTCGTCGTCATGACGCCGAAAGGGCTGCTCCGGCTGAAGCAGGCGACCGTGACGCTCGACCGGCTGACGACCGGCTCGTTCGAGCCCGTGCTCGAGGAGCCGGGCGACAAAGACGCAGTCCGGCGGCTCGTCCTCTGCAGCGGAAAGGTTTACTACGACATCGCGGGCCACGATGTCCGCGGCCTCGCGTCGACCGTGTCCGTCGGACGCATCGAGCTCCTCTACCCGTTCCCGCTCGAACAGGTGTCGGCGCTCGTCGCCTCCTATCCGGAGCTCCGCGAGATCGTGTGGGCGCAGGAGGAGCCGCAGAACATGGGCGCCTGGCGCTCGATCAGGCATCGACTCGAAGACGCGGCCGGGCACGCGCCGCTCGTCGAGCGCGTGCAGTACGTCGGACGCCCCTGGCGCGCGAGCCCGAGCGAGGGCTACCCCACGCTCCACCAGCGAGAGCAGGACCGGATCGTGCGCGAGGCGCTCGGCTTCCGAAGCTAGGTTCTAGGTCTTGAAGCGCCGCCCGCGGCGGATGAGCGAGGCGGCGACGCGTGGCCCGTGCCGGCGTGCGACGACGACCAGGTGCTGACGCTGCTTGGGCGGCAGGCGTCGCCAGGTCTCGTACACCGCGAGGGCGAGGCCCAGCGGACGGATCCGCGGAGTCAGGCGCGCCACGCCTCCATCCTCGCACAACCGTGATGTGCCTTGCACCGAGGGGGTTGCGCTAGACTCGCCCGACGAGTGGAGCCATGTCAGACCTCGAAGACCCAACCTCCGTCGAGAGCGAGTCACTCTTTGCGCAGGCCATTCGGGAGCACCTGGACCTAAAGGCGCGAAACGCGGGCCTCGACCATGAGATGCCGCTCGACCCGTACCTGACCGGCGATCCTCTGCAGAATCACCCGCTCTTCAAGAGCGAGGAGCAAGCCCGGATCGAGGAGACCCTCGACGGCGAGCCCGCGGCGGAGCTGAGCTCGGAGCGGCTGCCGTGGCCGGGCGAGGAGACGGTCGAGAACGTCGAAGGCCCTGCGCTCGACCCAGCGCTCTGGACCGGCCGCCCGCGCGACTTCGACTGGGGCGACTAAGTTCGAGTCTCGGGTGTTCGCCGGTTGGGCTCCGTCCTAACGCCTTTGGAATAGCCCGAGCGACGATCCGTCACTTGGCTCGAAAGCGCTTGGATTCGAGGAAAATGCGACATTTGACCACGTCCGACGTCATGTTTGGCCTTGACAGACATGGAAATGATGTCATAGTGACATCACGATGCAGCTCGAAGGACACGTCCAGGCGATTCAGACCGACCTCGCTCGCGCGGCCGGGCTCGGCGACGAGGCAACCGCCGAGGCTGCGCGCCGACTGAGCGAGGCGCTCGGCTCGACGCTCCACCTCCGGCTCCTCGACGTCCTCGGCGAGGCGGCGGCCGAGATCGGGCCGCAGCTCGGCTCCGGGCGGGTCGAGGTTCGGCTCGCCGGGCGGGACCCCGAGCTCGTCGTCGTCATGGAAGAGGTGCCCGAGCCCGTCCAGGTCGGCGCTGGGGAGGAGCTCAAGGGGCGGATCACGCTCAGGCTCCCGGAGACGATCAAGGCGGCCGTCGAGGCCGCCGCGGACAAGGAAGGCATCTCGACGAACGCGTGGCTCGTGCAAACCATCGCACGCGCTCTTCACTCGTCGCCCTCGGCGAAAGGCAGGCGGAACCGACTTCAAGGCTTCGCCCAGGGCTGAAAGGAGTCCACCATGTTTCTCACTCCGCTCCCATTCGACTACGTCAAGAAGATCGATCCGGGCGATCGGCTGCGCCGGACGAGGAAGCGCACGACGGGAACGCGCCTGCGCCGCCCCGAGAAGGGCGAGGAGTAGGCGCGATGCCCATCTTCGAGACCCCCGGAAGCGTCGTACTGGAGATTCGGCTCCCGGCGGGACACGTGACCGTGAAGAGCGGGGACGAGCCGAAGACCGACGTCGAGCTCGTCGCCCGCGGCCGGCGCGGCGAGGAGGCCATCGAGCAGATCGAGGTCTCCGCCCGGGACCAGCCGGGCGGTCACGTGGTCTCGATCGAGCAGCGCGACCGTTTCCGTTGGGGCCCGATCTCGATCAACTGGGGCAGCGACGTCGAGGTCAGGATCACGTGCCCGGCCGGTGCCGATCTCGACTTCGACGGCGCCTCCGCCGACCTGAGCGCCTCCGGGCGCTTCGGGAAGGTCGCTGCGAAAACAGCCTCGGGTGACCTTCACCTCGGCGAGATCGCCGGAAGGCTGCAGGTGAAGACGGCAAGCGGAGACGTCTCGGTCCAGACGATCGAGACCGATTCTGCGCTCAACTCCGTCTCGGGCGACGTGGAGATCGATCGCGTCGAGGCGGCGCTAGCAGCCCGGACGGTCTCGGGCGACATCGAGATCGGCCTCGTGCGGGCGCCGCTCGTCCTCGCGACCACGTCCGGCGACGTGGCGGTGCGAGCAGTCGAGGACGGGGAGGTCCGCATCCAGACCGTCTCTGGTGACGCTCGCGTCGGCGTCGCTCAGGGCACAGCGGTGTGGATGGACGCAGTCTCGGTCTCCGGCGACCTGCGCTCGGAGCTCGGCGTGACCGACGAAGTGCCGTCCGGTACCGACGAGGACGTCGTCCCGTTGCACGTGAAGACGGTGAGCGGCGACGTCTCGTTCATCCGTGCGGCTCTGAGCTCGGCCGGTTAGCGCGGATTCGCGCTCCGTACCGCCTCGACGACCTCTTCGTCGCGTCCTTCGACCACGAGGTCGGCCAGGCGCCTGCGTCCGCCGAGCCCCAGCGGTGCGGTGAGCACGTCGTACAGTCGCGCCTCGTCGAGGCCCGCCTCGCGTGCCGCGTTCACGAGGCGCGGGATGATCCGTCGCCGCGTGCGGCCCGAGTACTGCCAGGCGGGGTAGAGCCACTCCGTCGAACCCGGCTTGCGCACGGCGACGAGCTCTCCGGCACGGCGCATCACGTCGAGCTCCACAGGAGCGACGGACAGCCGCGCCGCGAGCCACGACTGGCTCAGGCAGTCGTCGAATTTCGTCGTGCTGGTCGGCATTCCCGGCGCGCAGACTAACGTCCAGCCGAGGGCTGAGGACCGGCAGAAGGCGTGCCGATACCCCTCCGTATGCGCCGCCTGGCTCTCGTTTCCTGCACGGTCTTCCTCTTCGTCTGCACGGCCGGAACGGCCGGCGCACAACGTTCCGCGTCCACCTCGTGGGCGGCACCGGAGATCGCAACCGTCGTCTCGGATGGGCTCATGGCCCCGAGCCTCGCGGACTTCCGACCCGACGACCCGTTGACGGAGGGCGAGTTTTCGGACCTCCTCGCGTCCTTCGGCGTGTCGCTGACCGTCGACGATCCGTATCGCCCGGTCACCATGCGGGAGCTCGACGCACGACTCGTCACCGCTTCCGGCCTCCGTCCCGAGGCGCGCTACATCCGGCAAACGGCGCTCGAGGCCGGTCTCACGCCGACCCAGTACCTGGGCACCGAGACGATTGCCCGTATGCTCGGTCTGCGTCTGAATCATCCGCGTGCGCAGGAGCCGCTCGAGCTACAGCTCTCACAGCCCGCGACGCGAGCCGAGGCCGCGTACTCGGTCGCGCGCCTGCTGACGACCTCAGACGCCGACCTGGAGAGCGTCCGCGAGGCTGCCGACGCATTGCTGCCGCCGATCCTGACCGTCTGGCAGCAGGCAGTGCTTCAGCGGGCGCTCCATTTCGTCGGCTCGCCGTACGTCTGGGCCGGCACGTCTGAACGAAAGCAGCAGCTCTACGACGGCACGATGCCCGGCGGGTTCGACTGCAGCGGGTTCGTCTGGCGGGTCTACAAGCTGCAGCCGTTCGCGGGTGCCCCGGAGCTGGCGGGCGTGCTCAAGGGGAGGACGACGTACGCGATGAGCGGCGAGGTGCCACGCTCCAAGCGCATCCCGTTCGACGAGCTCGAGCCCGGAGACGTCGTGTTCTTCGGATCGGGCGGGCCGAGCTCAAAGCCCTCCGAGATCGGCCACATGGGCATCTACGTCGGGAACGGCTGGTTCGTCCACTCCTCTGACCACGGCGTCGCTCTCCAGCCGATGGCGGGCTGGTACGAGACGCGCTTCGCCTGGGGCCGCCGCCCGCTGGCCGAAGCCGGCCTCGAGTAGTTCGCCGGGCTAAGCGGTCTTCCGGCGCCCGGAGATTGACGCTTGATCGCGTTACGCTGTATCGCGTAACCCGGGTCAGCGTAACGAGCTAGACTCGACCGCGACATGGCAACGAATCCGTTCCGCTACGGTGCGCTCGCCCTCGACGACGCGTTCACCGACCGGAAGGCCGAGCTCGACGAGCTCCTCGCCGACATCCGCAACGGGCAGGACATCGTCGTCTTCGCTCCGCGACGCTACGGCAAGTCGTCGCTCGTCTGGCGCGCGGCGCAGCGGCTCAGGAAGACGGGTGTCCTCGTCGCGCAGGTCAACCTGATGACGACGCCGACGAAGGAGAAGCTCGCCGAGAAGCTCGCCGAGACGATCCACGACGACATCGCCTCGAGGCTCTTCCGCGCGAAGGAGCGATTGCGTGTGTTCGCTGGACTCCGGATCACGCCGGTTGTCACGGTCGACCCCGAGACGGGCGCGCTCGGCTTCAGCTTCGCAGGCAGCCGGCACGTCCAGGACGTGGACGCGACGCTCGAGCGGCTCCTCGAGCTCCCCGGCCTGCTTGCAGCCGAGCGTGGGCGGAAGGTCGCACTCGTCCTCGACGAGTTCCAGGAGGTCGTGGACATCGACCGCCATCTCCCGAAGCTCATGCGCTCGGTCTTCGAGAGGCAGCCCGAGGTCGCGCACGTCTACCTGGGCAGCAAGCGGCACATGCTCGAGCGCATCTTCTCCGACGAGAACGAGCCGTTCTGGCGCAGTGCCAAGCAGATGGAGCTCGGCGTCATCGCGCCGCCGCTCTTCCGCGGCTTCATCGAGTCGCAGTTCGCGAAGACGGGCCGCACGGTCGAGCCATACACGGTCGAGCGGGTGCTGGACACAACCCATGGGCATCCCTACGCGACGCAGGAGCTCTGCTACTTCCTCTGGGAGGAGACGCCCGAGGGCGGAACCGTCGGAGCCGAGCAGTACGAGACTGCCCTGACGAAGCTCCTGCGCTCGGAGCACGCGCACTTCGGGCTCGTCTGGGACAAAGCCGCGAGAGCGCAGCGGCTGCTGCTGCAGGCGCTCGCCCTCGAGCCGGGTCGACCGCTGGCGAGCGACTATCGCCGCCGCCATGGGCTCCCGGGGCCGTCGAGCGTCCAGCGGGCGCTCGGCGCCCTCCTCCAGGACGAGCTCGTCTCGCGCGATTCCGGCGGCGAGTACCGGATCACCGAGCCCTTCCTCGCCGAGTGGCTGGAGCGTGGCGAGCTATAGGAGGACTTGGC
>VAWZ01000094.1:0-5862 GCA_005888365.1 Actinomycetota bacterium | reverse complement strand
GCTGGATCCCCGCGATGCCGCGTCCTCGGTCGCGCCCATATCTCGTCGATATGCGCGCTCCCTGCGTCCTTGCCTCGCAACGACCAGCGGCACTCCGGCGACGAGGCTCGTTCCGCCAAGCCCTCCCACTAGCTCGCGCCGCTCGAGGCCGTCTCAAGGTAAGGTGAGTCGACGATGGCGGCCAAGAAACAGCAGACGTTCGCGAAGATGACGCGGGAGCGCTTGGTCAGGGAGCGCCGCGAGCGCAAGCAGGAGAAGAAGCGTGCCGCCGCCGCGGAGCGCAAAGCTCAGGCCTCCGGAGATGCGCCGATGCCGCTCGACGACACAGATCTCGACGGCGCAGGTTCTGGGCTCGAAAGTTCTGAGCTGGGAAGTTCCGCGCCCGAAGGTTCTGAGCTCGAAGGTTCCGAGCTCGGAAGCGCCTGAGCGGCTAGATCTCTTCCTCGATCGACATCAGGCCGAATGCGACGATCGTGCGGTAGCGCGGGGAGGCATGGTGGCCCGTCTGCAGGAGGTACTGGTCGCCGGCCTCGAGCACACGGCGGTAGACGTACGCGGGGACCCGCACGCGGCGCTCACAATCGCCCCTCACGCATTCGCATTCGAACTCCACGAGACGCTCTTCGTCCTTGCCCTTGATCCCGGCCGCCGTCCGCTGGTTTGCACTTCGGCGGGCCGCGCGAAAAGCGACTCCTTCCTCCAAAGTCGGTTGGCTCTCTTCACGAGCTCGGCGGCGGTTCTCCCTGGTCCTTGCGCTTTCCAACACGTCGAGTCCTTCCGTTGCAGGTCGACAGCCGAGAGTGGAACGGAGGACGCGCTCGCGGCGCCTTCACATTCCGTTCCCAACAGGAGCAGTTTACGGATGCCTGTAGGCCTCCCGGCTACTCTGAGTCAATGAAGTTCGCAATTGGAGACGCCGTCGTCTACGGAACGTACGGCATCGGCCGCGTCGTCGCGCGAAAGGAACAGGTCGCCAACGGCGGGGCTGGAGAGATCATCGTTCTCGCTCTGGCCGACGGCCTCACAATCACGCTGCCGCTCCAGCGGGCGCGCGAACAGCTCAGGCCGGTGGCGAGCAAGGCCGACGTGAGCCGTGTTCGCGAGGCGCTCCGCGAGGATCGAAGTCTCAGCTTCGACCCGTGGCTCTCGCGCCGG
This sequence comes from Actinomycetota bacterium, assembly GCA_005888365.1. Lineage (GTDB taxonomy): Bacteria > Actinomycetota > Thermoleophilia > Gaiellales > Gaiellaceae > GMQP-bins7. Next base: position 4,707 of record VAWZ01000094.1, on the reverse strand, counting down.
CGCGAGACACTGGAGAAGCTGACGGCCGGAACGCTGACCGGGCTCGCCGAGATCGTGAGCGAAGGAGCACAGCGCGAGCGGATCCGTGTTGCGAACGGGAGCCCACCGCGCCTTCCGAGCGCCGAGCGGGACGTCTTCATCAAGGCGAAAGAGTTGCTTGCGGGAGAGATCGCGCTCGCGCTGTCGCTGGAGCCGACTGCGGCGGACGACTGGATCGAAGAGCAGCTCGCCCGCCCCGCCTGAGGCGCTCAAGGCCTCTACCACTTCGAGCGTCGGCCGCGTCGGCTCGTGTAGAGGAGCCGCGGCCGGGCGGTTTGCAGACCGGCCTGCTCGAACTGCTGACGGTGGCCGAGCCGGTTTGCGACTCGACTCGTCTCCGCCTGTTGGTCGGGGAGGACGAACGTCACCGCGCTTCCGCTGCGCCCGGCCCTCCCGGTACGCCCGGTGCGGTGAACGTAGCCCTTGTCCTCGTCCGGTGGGTCGTAGTTGATGACGTGGGCGACGTCGTCGATGTCGAGGCCACGGGCGGCAACGTCTGTCGCGACCAGCACGCGCACCTTGCCGCTCTCGAAGCGCGCGAGCGCCCGCTGCCGGGCTGGCTGCGTCAGATCGCCGTGCATCGCCTCCGCCCGGACATCGTGGCGAGCGAGCTTCCGGACGAGCGCGGCGGCACCGCGCTTCGTGCGTACGAAAACGAGCGTGAGCCCGTCGGCCGCGCGAATGTGCTCGACCAGAGTCTCGACCTTCGTGTCGGGCTGTACGGCGATGAACCGGTGCGTGATCTCGCCGGTGTCGCGACCGCCGGGAAGATCAGCCTCGTACCGCGAGGCCGCGGTCGTGTACTCGCGGGCCAGCAAGCCGACCTCGCCGTCGAGCGTCGCTGAGAAGAACATCGTCTGCCGGTTGCTCGGTAGGCGCTTGACGATCCGGTCGACTTGGGGCTTGAAGCCCATGTCGAGCATGCGGTCCGCCTCGTCCAGGACGAGGATGCGGACTGCGCGGAGGTCGAGCAGGCGCCGTTCGAGGAGATCGTGCAGGCGGCCGGGCGTGGCGACGACGACGTGTGCCGAACGTGCGCGATCCGCCTGCGCACGAAGCGGCGCCCCGCCGTGGACGACGGCCACGGTCAGGTCTCGCACGGATGCGATTGCACGGACGTCGTCCGCGACCTGGCGCGCGAGCTCGCGCGTGGGGACGAGGACGAGGGCGCTCGGGCGGCGATCGCCCACGCTCGTGCGCTGGACGATCGGGATGCCGAAGGCGAGTGTCTTGCCCGACCCGGTCGGCGACTTCGCGAGGACGTCGAGCCCCGCGAGCGCGTCCGGAAGAACGCGCGCCTGGATCGGGAACGGGTGGTGAATCGAGCCGGCGGCGAGCACGTCGATAACGCGCGACGACACGCCGAGCTCGCGGAAAGACTGCTGGGACAAGTTGTTCAACTCCTTCTGTGACTCGAGACTTGCTTGCCTCGAACGTCCGAAGGAGGAACGAGAAGCTTCATCTCACGGGCCGGCGGAATTGCCGACCGTTCTTGCCACGGTAGCAGCTATCGGCTCTGGGGTCGCGCTGCAACAGGCGCTATGTCTCGGATCAGCTAGGCGTGACGTACCACCATTGCGTCCCGCAGCACATCCGAAGCAGAGAAGCTGCGGGCCGTCTCCACCGTTTCGAAGTCGTGCCAGACCGTCAGCTCGTTCGGGTCGTCGACGGATTGGAAGACGGCATCGCCGACGACGCCCATCGGGCGGCGTTCGGCGTCGAACTCGTCGCAGACGCTGCGCCGGGCCTGGTAGTCAGCGACCTTTGACGAATGAATAGCCGAACCACGACACCCTCCTCGCTCGGGACTCTGCTCGCTGACCCTACAGGTGCGCTCTGCGCCGCTTCGGCTCAGCTCGCGACGGCGTTGAGGGCCAGGCCCGCGACCGTCGTTCCCGAGGATCGCAGCGACTTCGAACCCGGTGTCCCCTGCGCCGGCCGAAAGCTCGAGCACCGTGTTGCCGGGCTCGGCGGCCAGCGCGTGGACCATCCATTCCCGCACGGGCGCGGCGTCCTCTTCGAGCTGGGCTCGCCACCGCTCCCAGCCCGGTGCCATGGCCTCCCAGGTCGCGTGGCTGGCCTGCATGTACGTCTCGCGCTCCAGGCGGCGCAATCGTACGACCCTAGTCCGTCCGAGGCTGGAGGAACTCTCGCGTCAGCTTGCGACAGCGCAGAGCGCGACACCCGGGAGCTCGTAGCCGCCGTCGACGGCGTACGGTGCGAACGCCCCCTGCATCTCTTCCTTCATCGCCTCCTGCTCGTCGTCGGATGCTTCCGTCCAGGCCCGGGAGAACATCCCACCCATCTCGCTCGACCGGCGGACGTACTCGTCAACGCTCGGATAGTCGTTGTGCACCGGGACGTCCTCAATCCGCACCGTCTCGAACCCGGCGTTCTCGACCAACCCGCGCAGCAGCTCTTCGTCGCCCAGCACGAACATCCCGGGCTCGCCGGGCTCCGGAGGCGGCATGTATCCGTGCGCGACGAGGATGCGACCGGCCACGGAGATCCAGGGGTTACGGTCGCCGCTCGACCAGACGGAGAAGGCGAGCCGCCCTCCGGAGCGCAGCACCCGCCGAGTCTCGGCGAGGGCTGCAGCCGGATCGGGCATCAGCATGTAGCCCCAGCGGCAAAGAACGCCGTCGACCGAGTCGTCCTCGAGCTCGATGCGCTCGGCGTCCAGGATGCGGTGCTCGACGTTCGTGAGGCCGAGCTCGGCACCGCGGCGGCCGGCGATCTCGATCATCGCCGGGCTGAAGTCGCTCGAGATCAGGCGGCCACTCTCGCCAATGACCGGGGCTATCTCGAACCCGACGTCGCCCTGGCCGGACGCCAGCTCGAGCACCGTGTCGCCGGGCTGCGGCGCGAGCTCCCGGACGAGCCATTCGGTTACGGGGGCCGCGATCTTCTCCCGTTCCTCCCGCATGCGCTCCCAGCCCGTGGCCATCGCGGCCCAGTTCTCAAGCCTGACGCGGCGCTCCTCGTCGGGGTCCATGGCACGATCGTAGACGCCTCCGCGGCAGGCTCATAGGATCCGGCGGCGTGTGCACGCACGAGCTCCCGAGCGGAACCGTCACCTTCCTCTTCACGGACGTCGAGGGGTCGACGCGGCTCCTGCAGCAGGATGGCGCCGGTTACGCCGACCTCCTCGCCGAGCACCGGCGAGCGCTGAGAGACGCATTCACTAGGCACTCAGGCGTCGAGGTCGACACCCAGGGCGACGCGTTCTTCTTCGCCTTCTCTCGCGCTTCCGATGCCGTCGCAGCAGCTGTTCAGGCGCGCGACGCGCTCGCGAGCGGCCCGATCCGTGTGCGGATGGGGATCCACACCGGCGAGCCGATCCTGTCCGACGAGGGCTATGTGGGCCTCGACGTCCACCGCGCGGCGCGGATCGCGGCTGCCGCGCACGGGGGACAGATCGTGCTCTCCGAGACGACCCGGCGCCTCCTCGACAGCGAGGCAACGATCCGCGAACTGGGCACGCACCGGCTGAAGGATCTGACCGAGGCCGAGCGCCTCTATCAGCTCGGTGACGCCGAGTTCCCGCCGCTTCGAACGCTCGACGCGACCAATCTGCCCATCGCCGCGAGCGCGCTCGTCGGGCGAGAGCACGAGCTGGAGGAGCTCGTCGCGCTGCTCACGAGCGGCACGCGGCTCATCACCGTGACCGGGCCGGGCGGCACGGGCAAGACCCGACTCGCACTGCAGGTCGCGGCCGAGCTCACCGGCTCGCTGCACGACGGCGTCTTCTGGGTGCCGCTCGCCGGGCTCTCGGACCCGGAGCTCGTGCCCGCCGAGGTCGCGCAGGCGATCGGGGCGCTCGACGACCTCGTCGGCTTTCTCCGCGCACGGGAGCTGTTGATCCTCCTCGACAACCTCGAGCATCTCCTCGACGCCGCTCCCGCCGTGCACACGCTGCTCGCCTCCGCGGCCGGTCTTCGCGTGCTGGTGACAAGCAGATCCCCGTTGCACGTTTCGGGGGAGCACGAGTTCAGGCTGGAGCCGCTTCCGCCCGGCGATGCGACGGCGCTCTTCGTGGAGCGCGCACGTGCTGTCGGTCGCGAGGTGGCACCGGATCGGACGGTCGAGGCGATCTGCCGCCGGGTCGACGGTCTCCCACTCGCCGTCGAGCTCGCGGCGGCGCGCACGAAGCTCCTCGCGCCAGAGCGCCTCCTCGAGCGCCTCGACTCGGCGCTTCCCTTGCTCACGGGCGGAGCGCGCGATGCCCCCGAGCACCAGCGAGCGCTGCGGGCGACGATCGAGTGGAGCTACGAGCTGCTCGACGCCACAGGCAAGGACTTCTTCGCGCGGGTCTCTGTTTTCGCCGGGAGCTTCCCGCTCACGGCCGCCGAGGAGGTGTGCGGAGCCGACCTCGAGCTCATCGAGGGCCTCGTCGACTCGAGTCTGCTGAAGCCGCTCGGCGCCGACCGCATCCTCATGCTGGAGACGATTCGCGAGTACGCGCTCGAGCGTCTCGCGGACTCGGACCAGGCGCATGAGGTTGGGCGGCGGCATGCGGAGTTCTTCATGGCACTCGCCGAGCAGGGGTATGCGCAACGGTTCGCAGCCGAATCGGAGTGGGCGACGCGGCTCGAGCTCGACCACGACGACCTTCGGGCGGCGCTCAACTGGCTGGGCGCGAACGAGCCCGATCGTGCGCTCGAGCTC
>VAWZ01000114.1 GCA_005888365.1 Actinomycetota bacterium | reverse complement strand
GCTGCTCGACGGCTACCCGAGGGCGGCGTCGAGCGTGATCTCGGGAACGCTCGCGAGCGCCTTCGAGACGGGGCAATTCTGCTTCGCGGACTCCGCCTGCTCGCGGAACGACCCCTCGTCCATCCCGGAGACCTCGCCCCGCACCTGCAGAGCAACCTTCGTGATCCCGGTGCCCGGGACGAACGTCACCGTCGCGGACGTCTGCAGCCGCTCGGGCGGGCTTCCCGCCTGTGCGAGACCGTTGGAAAGGGCCATCGAGAAACACGCTGCGTGCGCTGCCGCGATGAGCTCTTCCGGGCTCGTGAGACCGTCAGGCTCCTCGGACCGAGAGGCCCATGTGACGTCGAGCGGCCCGAACGCGCCGCTCTGCACGCGCTCGATCGTTCCGCGCCCCTCGAAGAGCGATCCTCTCCAGCTCACCTCCGCCGTGCGCTCGGTGGCCATCACGATCCTCCTTCCATCGCAGGTGGATCGTCACCGTAGCGGCGTCGCCCGAGCTCGGGCTTACGCCATCACCTCGACCCGGGTCTCGAGTCTCTGCTCGTCCGCGGTCTCGGACGCTTCACGCTCGACGACCCGGCGCAAGGCCTGGATGGAGACCTCGATCTGGTCGAGCGTCGGCTCGCGGGTCGTCAGCCGCTGGAGCCAGAGACCCGGCGCGAGGAGCGTCATCAGGACTCGGCTCGACTGGTGCTTCCCAGCGAAGCGGATGAGCTCGTAGGCGAGCCCCGCGATGACCGGCAGGAGCAGGATCCGGCTCAGGATCAGCCAGTGGAGCGCAGGCCTTCCCACGAACGCGAACACGAAGATCGCGATCACCATCACCCAGAGCAAAAAAGCTGTTCCGCAACGAGGATGAATCAAGCTGTATTTCTGCACGGTGGTCGGGGTCAGCTCTGCACCGGCCTCGAGCGCATTGATCGTCTTGTGCTCGGCGCCGTGGTACTGGAAGACGCGGCGCAGGTCCGGGAGGAGCGACACGAGCGCGATGTAGCCGATGAAGACAGACACGCGGATGACTCCCTCGACGATCACGAAGAGCGGAGTGGAGTGGATCGGCAGCCAGCTCGTGACGAGCGCCGGGCCGACCTTGAAGAGCATGAGCGCGAAGCCGATCGCGATCGCGAAGGAGAACGCGAGCTGCGTGCGGCCGATCTGCGTCTTGATCTCACCGTTCTCGTCGCGCTCCTGCGTCATCACGTTCGCCGAGATGGCGAGTGCCTTGAAGCCGATCGTGAGCGACTCACCGAGTGCGATGACCCCCCGCACGATCGGCAGCCGCCAGATCAGCCGCCGCTTCATGGGGGAGTCGATCGGGCGAACGACCTCGGTGATGTCGCCCTCGGGCGTCCGGACCGCGACGGCCCAGCTCGACGGGCTGCGCATCATCACGCCTTCGAGAACGGCTTGCCCGCCGTAGCTGACGGCCATAGCGGCCTAGCCGCGGCGGGAGCCGGCCTTCTCGAGCCGGCGCTGGAACCGTTCCACCCGGCCGCCCGTGTCCATGAGCTTCTGCTTGCCCGTGTAGAACGGGTGGCACTCGGCGCAGATCTCGACGTGCAGCTCCGCTTTGGTCGAGCGCGTCCAGAACTCATTGCCGCACGAGCAGGTCACGTGCGCGAGAACGTAATCGGGGTGGATTCCGGCCTTCATCGGCTGGCCAGGATACCAGCGGCCGTCTCTGCGGCGACGTTGCCTCCCGAGACGACACAGATCGTTCGGCCGCCTTCGACCTTGCCTGCGAGCACCGCAGCAACCGCTGCAGCGCCCGCCGGCTCACAGGCGAGCTTGGCCCGCTCGTAGAGGAAACGGAACCCTTCCTCGATCTCCTGCTCGCTCACGAGAACGACCTCCTGCACGTGCTGCCGCGCGATGGCGAGCGCGTTTCTGCCGGCGTGCGGAGCGTTGAGACCGTCGGCAATCGACGTCGGCGTCACATCCACCGGCTCGCCGGCGGCGAGCGCCGAGTGCAACGCGGCCGAACCCTCGGGCTCGACCCCCACAACCTTCGCCCGGCCGGCCGCAGCGACCGCGATCCCGGCAACGAGGCCGCCGCCTCCCACCGGGACGACGATCGTCTCAACTCCCGGAAGGTCTTCGAGGATCTCGAGCCCGACGGTGCCCTGGCCCGCGATCGTGAGCGGGTCGTCGAAGGGATGGACGAGCGTGCGGCCGGTCTCGTCGAGCAGCTCGTCGAGACGCTCGAAGGCCTCGGCCGGATCGGCTGCCTCGAGGTCGACGACTGCGCCGTACTCGCGCGTCGCCGCGATCTTCGTCTCGCTCGCAGAGCGGTACATGACGACGAGCGCATCCAGCCCCTGCTGTGCGGCGCCCCAGGCGACCGCTTGCGCGTGGTTGCCGGCCGAGATCGCGATCACGCCCCGCTCCTTCTCCTCGGAGGTCAGCGACGCGAGCTTCGTGAGCACGCCGCGCGGCTTGAACGAGCCCGTCCGTTGCAGGAGCTCGGCCTTGAGGAACGCCTCCGGCGCGAGAGTCCGGCACGAGAGCGTCGGTGTGCGATGGAGTCGACCGGCGATGACCTTAGCCGCGCGCTCGACGTCGTCGCGGCTGACGGGCAAGGACTCGATCGACATCAGGTGACGGTGTACTCGGGCCCGGAGCCGCCCTCGGGCGGAGTCAGTTGTCCGCCCTTCGCCGTGATCGCGCCGCATTGCACGCAGTTCGAGGGCGTGACGTGCACCGAGACCATCCCCTCCCCGAGGTCTCGTCCGACCTCGTAGACGTGCGCCGGGCACATCCACTCCCATGCCTCGGCGACCGGTCGGCGCACGCGAGTCTCGACGCGCAGGTGGCTCGGCTGGTCGTCGCGCGTCCTGTTTCCGGACGCGAAGACCGAGGAGAGCTTGTCGAAGATGTACTTCCCGTCGGGCTTCGGATAACGCCTTGCCCGCCCGGTCCGGACGAGCGGCGCCGCCGCATTCGGGTGCGTCGGACGACGGCCGTTCGGCGCGTGTCCTTTCGTCACCGTCATCGCGCTCGCCAACGCGCCGCCCACGAAGAAGCCCTTGTCGAACGCCTGGCGCATGTTCCGGACCTCGTACAGCTCCTGCCAGAGACCGCTGCGCCGGAGCGATGCGTCGTAGGAGTCGAGCGCGCCGATCCGGCTCGGGACCTCGCCGCGCTCGAGCACGCGGAAGGCCGCCTCGGCCGCGAGCCGGCCCGACTCGATCGCGTAGTGGATGCCCTTCAGCCTTGGCACGTTCACGAGGCCGGCCCCCTCGCCCACTAGCAGGAGCCCGGGCGCGTTGAACCGCCTCGGGAGCGAGTAGAAGCCGCCCTCGGTGATCGTCTTCGCGCCCCAGGCGACCCGCTCCCCGCCGCGCAGGATCGACCACACGAGGCGATGGGTCTTGAACTCCTGGAGCAGGTCGTGCACCGACAGCTCGACGTCACGCGACTCGAGCCCGGCGACGAAGCCGACGGAGACGAGGTCGTCTCCCATCGGGTAGACGAACGACCCTCCGAACTCGCCGTAGCCGGCGAAGGCGCGGAGCGGCCAGCCCATCGTGTGAATGATCCGCCGGAGCGGGCGCCGAACGCGCCAGACCTCCTTCACTCCGAGCGCCCAGATCTGCGGGTTCTCTCCCGCGAGCCCGAACCGCTCGATGGCGGCGCTCGACAGCAGCCCCTGCGTCCCGTCCGCGAGCACCGTGACGCCCGCCACGACATCCGAGCCGGCCTCGAAGTTCGCCAGCCGCTCTCCGTTCCGCCCTCTCCCCCGGTCTCCCGTGCGTGCCCCAACCACACGGCCTTCCTGGACGAGCAGCCTCGTCGCCGGTGTCTCCGGAAGCACCGCGATCCCGAGCGACTCCGCCTGCTGGGCGAGAAAGCGCCCGAGCTCCGAGACCGAGAGGATGAAGTTGCCGTGGTTCCGCATGGTGGGAGGCGCAGGGATCCGGTAGCTGGTGCGCCGAGTGAGCGCGTAGACCGCCTCGCCCGGGACCTGCCCGTAGGTCGGGATGTCGGCCATCGTGAGCCGCCCGCGGAAGAGCTCGCGCAGAGCCCGCGGCTGGACGACTGCTCCCGAGAGCAGGTGCGACCCCGGCTGCTTGCCCTTCTCGAGAACCGCGACCGGAACCTCCCCCAGCCGCTCCTTGATGTCCGGCCGCTCCTCGAGCAGCTGCCCGAGCCGAATCGCACACGCGAGACCGCCTGGCCCGGCGCCGACGATGAGAATCCCGACCTCGATCCGTTGGTCGGGCGGGTCGGTCGGGACCGCCATGACGTCGGTAGGGCCGAAGGCGGGCGGGAAGTCGAGCGGGCGAGTCATCTCTAGTGGTCTCCGCGGCGAGCGCGAACGAGCTCGGTCAGCTTCGGGACGATCTGGTGGAGATCGCCCACGACCCCGAGGTCGCAGAAGTCGAAGATGGGCGCGTTCGGATCCTTGTTGATCGCCACAATCGTCCCGGAGCCCTGCATCCCGACCTTGTGCTGGATGGCGCCCGAGATGCCGCAGGCGACGTACAGCCTGGGAGAGACGGTCTTCCCTGTCTGCCCGACCTGGGTCGAGTACGGGTACCAGCCTGCGTCGACGACGGCGCGGGTCGCGCCGACAGCGCCGCCGAGGGCCGACGCGAGCTGTTCGCAGAGAGAGAACGCCTCGGGCGAACCGAGACCGCGGCCGCCCGCGACG
>VAWZ01000093.1:18074-43780 GCA_005888365.1 Actinomycetota bacterium | reverse complement strand
GAGCCGGATGCGCTGCGCAGGCTCGTTCGCAGCTTCGCCGATCCCTCCGTCGGGTACGTGTGCGGCCAGCTGCGGCTGGAGTCGGCGGACGGTGCGAGCCGCGAAGGCCTCTACTGGCGATACGAGCTCTGGCAGCGCGAGAGCGAGTCCGCGCTCGGCTCGATCACGGCCGGTAACGGCGCGATCTACGCCGTCCGGAGGTCGGACTACCTGGGCGAGGACGACGCGCGGATCGGACACGACTTCGGCCTCCCGTTCCGCCTCGTCCAGCGAAAGCGCCGGGCGGTCTACGAACCGGCGGCGATCGCGTGGGAGAAGGCTGCCCGCGACGCCGAGGACGAGTACGGGCGGAAGGTTCGGATGATGACGCGCAGCTGGCGGCCGCTCCTGGACGGATCTCTCGTACGCACCGGTGATGCGCTCTACCTCGCGGAGCTCCTCTCGCACCGGGTGCTTCGCTACGGCAGCGGGATCCTGCACCTCGTCCTCCTGGGCTCGAGCGCCGCGCTCGCCGAGGAAGACCCCGTGTACGCGGTCGCGTTCGTCGGGCAACTCGGATTCCTCGCCCTCGCGTATGCCGGCCGCAGGCGGCTCGCCGTGCCGGGCGCCGCGCTTGCCTACTACTACCTGCTGGCCACGGCGGCGACCCTCGACGCGCTCGTCCGCTACCTGCGCGCCGGCTCGCCGGCAACCTGGGCGAAGACCGAGGGAACTCGTTAGCGATGGCCACACTGCTCGTCGTCGGCGCGGGGCGCCACCAGCGCCGCGCCATCCTCCGGGCCCGCGAGCTCGGCCACCGGGTGGTCGTGGTCGACCGCAACGCCGGTGCGCCCGGGCTCGAGGCCGCGGACGTGGCGGAGATCGTCGACTTCTCCGAGCTCGAACGGGTGGTCGAGGTCGGTCGCCGGCAGGCGGTCGACGGAGTCATGACGGTGGCCGCCGACCGTGCCGTTCCCGTCGTCGCGGCGGTCTCCGAAGCGCTCGGCCTGCCCGGAGTCGGCTCTGCGACCGCGCTCCGGATGACGCACAAGGGCGAGATGCGTGCGGCGCTCGCAGCCGCCGCGATCCCGCAACCGCCGTTCGCGCTGCTCCGGTCGGGTGCAGACGTCGAGGCGGCGAGCGGGAAGGTCGGCTTTCCCGCCGTGCTGAAGCCCGCCGACTCGGGCGGGCAGCGCGCCGTCTTCCGGATCGAGCGCGAGTCCGACCTCCTTCGCTCTCTGGGCGACGCGATTGCGGAATCTCCCACGAGCGAGGCGATCCTCGAGGAGTTCGTCGAGGGGACCGAGATGAACGGGATCGTCGTCGTGCGGGCGGGGACGGCGACGTTGCTCACGCTTTCCGACCGCCTGCGGCCTCCCGGGATCGGGTTCGGCGTGGGCTGGATCCACGTCTACCCGCCGTCGATCGACTCCGATCAGCTCGGGCGCGCCCGGGCGATCGCCGCCGAGGCCGTCCTCGCGCTCGGGATGCGGGACGGAATCGCCTTCCCACAGCTGATCGCCGCGCGCGACGGGCGTGTCATCGTGGTGGAGGTGGCTGCGAGGATCCCGGGCGGACAGATGGCCGACCTCGTCCGTCATGCCGTGGGCGTCGACCTCGTCGAGATCGCGGTGCGGCAGGCGCTCGGAGAGGCCGTTCGTGACGAGGTCGCGCTGCCGAGCTTCTCGCAACCGCTCGCGATCCGCTTTTTCACGGCGCAGCCCGGCCCGCTTCCGACCGGCCGCGTGGCAAGGATCGGCCCGCTCGATGCCGTGCTCTCCGCGGACGGCGTCGTCCAGGCCGAGACGTACCTCGAGCTGGGAGAGACGATCCGACCGGTGCGCAGGGACGGCGACCGGCGCGGCTACGTGATCGCGGTCGCCGACTCCCCCGACGAAGCGCTTCGGCGAGCCGAGCACGCCGCCACCCTGCTCGATGTGGAGGTCGAATCGTGACCGACCCGCGGGCCCAAGTGGTCGGCGAGGGCTACGACGCGATCGGCGAGCGATTCGACGAGTGGCGCCGGCAGATCGTCGGCGACCCGCGCGAGCGCTGGCTCGAGGAGCTCACCTCGCGGTTGTTCGAGGGCGCGAGAGTTCTCGAGCTCGGCTGCGGTTCAGGGCTCGCAGAGACGCAGCTGCTCGCGAAGCGCTTCCGCGTCACGGGAGTAGACGTCTCCGCCACGCAGATTCGCCGTGCCCGCGTGAACCTCCCGGAGGCGAGGTTCGTGCACGCGGACTTCACGAGCCTCGAGCTCCCGTCCGCGTCGTTCGAGGCGGTCGCCTCCTTCTACTCGTTCAACCACGTCCCGCGAGAGCTCCTGCCGACGATCTTCGAGCGCATCCACGGCTGGCTCCGGCCGGCAGGCTTCTTCCTCGTCTCGCTCGGCGCCGAGGATCTCCCCGAGTGGACGGGGGACTTCCTCGGTGCCCCCATGTTCTTCTCCGGGTATCCGCCCGAGAGGAACCGCGAGCTCCTCGAGGAGGCGGGCTTCGAGCGGCTCCTGGACGAGGTCGTCACGTTTCAGGAGCCGGAGCGGGAGGCGACCTTCCACTGGGTGCTCGCCCAGCGATGAGCTGCGGCTTCGACTTCGCGCACTACCGGGAGATCCTGGAAGCAGCGCAGAAGGGCGGCTACCGCTTCGTCGCCTTCGATGGAAGCCCGGAGCGCGGAGACGTCTTCCTCCGCCACGACGTCGACCTCTCGCTCGCCGCCGCGGTCGAGATGGCGGAGCTCGAGGCGGAGCTCGGCGTCCGGGCCACCTACCTGCTGATGACCGAGTCGGGCTTCTACAACCTGGCCGCGAGCGAAGGCGTCGCCGCGATCGCGCGCCTGCGCGAGCTGGGCCATCCCGTCGGGCTCCACGCCGTGTACCCGAATGTCGCGCTCGACGACCGCTTCGATCCGGTCGTCTCCTGGCACAACCCGGATCCCGCGCTCATGTCCAAGTCGATTCCCGGAGCGGTGAACACGTACGCTGAGCCGTTCTTCGCGCCCGCCACCTACCGGTCCGACTCGAACCAGCGCTGGCGCTCCGGCTGCCCGCACGAGGAGCTCCGGGCCGGCTCGTTCGCGTGGCTCCAGATGCTCGTGCACCCGGAGATCTGGGTGTATCCGGGCGCAACCATGGGCCAGACGATGCGCGCGATGCTGGAGGCGGAGAAGAGCCGCCGGCTCCAGCAGCTGGCCGACGACGACATCGACCTGGGCTGAGCACGTGCCTCTGCGACCGATCACGGTTCTCCTGACCGCCTGCGGCGCACCGGGAACCGCGGCGCTTGCAGGGGCGCTGCGCGGGAACGGAGAGCGAGAGGTCCGCCTCGTGGGAACAGACATGTCGGAGCGCGCGGTCGGTCGGCAGCTCTGCGACTCCTTCCACATCGTCCCCCGCGGGAGCGATCCGGCCTTCGCGGGCGCCGTCCGGGAGATCGCCGCCGGCGAGGCGGTCGACGTCGTCCTCCCCCAGTCCTCGTTCGACCTCGAGCGCCTCGCCGAGGGGCGCGACGCGTTCGGGCGCACGAAGGTCCTCGTGTCGGCGCCGGAGACGATCCGCCTCGCGAACGACAAGGGCGCCTGCTACGAGCTGCTGCATCGGCTGGGGGTGCGGGCGCCGCAGTTCCAGCGAGTCCGCGGCGCACGAGAGGTCGAGCGAGCCGCACACGAGCTCGGCTATCCGGAGCGGTCGGTGTGCTTCAAGCCCGTCTTCTCCTCGGGATCACGCGGCTATCGCGTCCTCGACGCGGGAGTCGACCGAGCACACCAGCTCCTGCACGAGCGGCCGGGGGCGGTCTCGATGCGCCTGGAGGAGGCGCTCGAGCTGCTCCCCGAAGACGGAGGCCCCGACCTCCTCGTGATGGAGCTCGCAGTCGGCGGCGAGCGCACCATAGACGGGATCGGCGACGGCGAACGAGTCGTGCTCGGCCATCCGAAGACCCGGGAGTCGATGCGGGCGGGCCTCGCCATGTACTTCGTCACGCTCGACGACCCCGAGCTCATGGCGCTCGCCGGGCGCATCGTCTCCGGGCTCCGCATCGAGCACTTCTTCAATATCCAGCTCGTCGGCGACCTCGTGATCGAGGTCAACCCGCGTATCTCGACGATCGTCTACCAGGAGGACCTCAACCTGCCCTACCTGGGCGTGAAGCGGGCGCTCGGGGAGATCTCGGACACCGAGCTCGCCGCGCTCGCAAGCCGGATCAGACCCGGGCGCACGGCGCTTCGCTTCTTCGACCAGGTCGAGTGGGATGCGTGACGACTTTTCGAGAACGCGGCGACACCGGTGTCAGACACCGCGGACACACCGCGGACAACATGGGCACATCGGACCCCTCCGATGCTGCCAGCCCGCATGCTGGCGGCGAGTTCGCAATGCCACGTGAGGCCAGAGGAGCAACGTCAACATGGGTTGTGAGGTCCTCGACGCGGAATTGGCACGATTCCCCTTGACAGGATGCGGTGTCTGACACCGGCTCGTTCCGCACCGGCTCGCTCCGCGTCCTTCACTGCCCCGTCAACATCGCGGGCATCCCCTGGACAAACGTGCAAGCGCTTCGACGCCGGGGGGTGGACGCGAAGCTCGTCGTCTTCAACCGCTACCAGCTCCATCCCGAGGCGGACCGCTCGCTCGACCGGCACGGAGGCCTGGCAAGGCGGCAGCTGACGCAGTGGCGGGCTCTCGCCGAGCTCCTGCCGCAAGCGGACGTCTTCCACTTCTACTTCGGGCTCACGCTTGTCCCGCGCTCGCTCCAGTTCCCCATCCTCCGCGCCCTGCGCAAGAAGTCGGTCATGCACTTCCTCGGCTCCGACATCCGCGGCAAGTCGCAGGCAGAGCTCGCCTTCGGGAAGAAGGCAGGTGCGCAGGTCGTGGGCTCCTACGACGCGACCCGCTGGGTGCAGGAGGCAGAGGTCATCCCGCTCGGAATCGACGTGCGGGCAATCGAGCCGTCGCCGCCGAGCGACCGCACGAGACCCGTGATCCTGCACGCGCCGACGTCGCGCAGGCGCAAGGGCACCGAGCACGTCGTCGCGGCCTGCAACGGGCTCGACGCTGAGCTCGTGCTCGTCGAGGGCCTGCATCACGCAGAGGCCTTCGAGCGCTACCGACAAGCCGACATCGTCGTCGACCAGCTCAACTCCGGCTGGTACGGCATGCTCGCGATCGAGTGCATGGCGCTCGGGAAGCCGGTCGTCGGACATCTGCACGAGGAGGCTGCGCGACAAACCGAGGAGGCGTTCGGGACACGCGTGCCGATCGTGCGCGCGTCGAAGGACGACCTCCGCGCCCGGCTCGAGGCCCTCGTCGCCTCGGCCGACGAGCGACGCCGGCTGGGAGCGGCTTCACGGGCGTACGCAGAGCGCGTGCACGACCTGGAGCAGGTCACCGACCGCCTCCTCGCGCTCTACTCTCGTTTGTAGTGCCCGGCCTCGGGACCCAGCTCAAGCGACTCGGCAAGCACTCGGTCATCTACGGCCTCGGCGGGCTCGTCTCGCGGATCCTCGCGGTGCTCCTCCTGCCGCTCTACACGCGCTATCTCACACCCTCCGACTACGGGAAGGTCGAGACGCTCATCGCCCTGACGACGGTCCTCGGGATCCTGCTCGCGATGGGGATCACGAGCGCCTTCTTCCGCTTCTACTTCGACTCGCCGGACGCCGACCAGCGCAGGCTCGTGGTGCGCACGTCGTTCTGGTTCACGATGGGGATGGCGACGATCGGGCTCGTGCTCGGCCTCGCCCTCTCGAGCCAGATCTCCGACGTGCTCTTCGGGTCCTCGAGCGCGGCCGACCTCGTCGCCGCCTCCTTCGTGGGGCTCTGGGCCGGAATGAACTGGGCCCAGATCACGTCGCTCTTCCGCGTCGAGGAGCGGTCGGTTGCCTTCGTCGTCGCGAGCGTCGTGAACATCCTGGTGACTGTGGGAGCGACTCTCGTGCTCGTCGTCTCCCTGCACCAGGGCCCGCTCGGGGTCATCGTCGGGAACTTCATCGGGACGCTGACCGTGTACTTCGCACTCCTCGCCTACCGGCGGGAGCAGCTCGGGCTCCAGTTCGACCGCACCCTGCTACGAGAGATGAACCGCTTCGGCCTCCCGCTCGTCCCGACCGCGGTGTTCCTCTGGGTGACCAACTTCAGCGATCGCTTCTTCCTCGTGAAGCTCACGGACACGCGCGAGGTCGGCCTCTACTCCGTCGGCGTCCGGATCGCGTCCGCGATGGTGCTCTTGCTGACGGCATTCCGCACAGCCTGGCCCGCGTTCGCCTACTCGATCGACGACGAGCGGGAGGCGAAGCACACGTACGGGTTCGTCCTCACGTATCTCGTGGTCGCGACGACGTGGGTAGCAACGGGGCTGACGCTCCTCTCCCCGTGGTTCGTGGAGTGGCTCGCGGCGCCGGCCTTCTCGAGCGCGTCACGGGTCGTCGGCCCGCTCACGTTAGCCGCGGTCGCCTTCGGCGGCTACATCGTCGTCGCCATCGGGATCGGTCGCGCGCGGCGCACCCAGTTCAACTGGGTCGTCACCGGCGCCGCAGCAGCCGTCAACTTTGCACTCAACGTGATCCTCATCCCGCGCTACGAGATGATGGGCGCCGCGATCGCGACGGTGGCCGCCTACCTGACGATGTTCCTCGGGATGGCGTGGAGGGCGCAACGGATCTACCCGGTGCCCTACCAGTGGCGCCGTGTCGTGACAGCCGGGCTGGCCGGGGTGGCCCTCGTCGTCGCCGGGAAGCTCGCGGGCGTCGGGCTAGGCCTCGCGGTCGCGCTGTCGCTCGCCTACCCGCTCGTGCTCGTCCCGCTCGGCTTCTACCTCCCCGTCGAGCGGAAGGCGATCGGCGCTCGCCTCCGCCTTGCGCGTCCGTGAGGACGAACCGCGCGTTCGCGCTCCGCCGGATCGTCTGGCAAGTCCGGCGCAGCACCCCACGTATCGCCCGTCCGCTCTCGCGAGTCCTTCCGAGCTTCGAGCCGCCGAAGAGCCCGATTCTCGTCCTCGGCTGTCCTCGCTCCGGCACGAGCATCCTGTACGAGGCGCTCGTGCGAAGCCCGGAGCTGCGGTCGGTCCAGAGCGAGGGGCACATCCTCTGGGACGAGTTCCACCATCCGCGCGACCGCGGCTGGGACTCGGATGCGCTCGACGCAGGAGACGTCGGCGAGCGCGAGCGCGAGTACGTGTACTGCGCGGTCAGGCTGTTCGTGCGGCGAGCTCGGTTCCTCGACAAGACGCCGGAAAGCTGCCTGCGCGTCAGGTACCTGGACACTCTCTTCCCGGACGCGACCTTCGTCTTCCTGCGCCGGAGCGCGGCACCCACGGTGAGCTCGCTCGTGGAGGCCTGGAAGGCACGGCCACGGTTCGTGAAGTACCGCCTTCCCGAGACGTTGAACGGTCTCGGTCCGCTCTCCGGGAACCAGTGGAGCTTCGCACTCGTCCCGCGCTGGCGCGAGCTCCGGGACGCCTCGCTCGAAGAAGTCTGCGCTCGTCAGTACGTCGCGTGCAACGAGGCGGTGCTCGACGGCCGCACCGAGATCGACGACGCGCGTTGGATCGATCTCCGCTACGAGGACCTGGTGCGCAATCCGGTCGAGGAGCTCCGGACGCTGCACGCGCGACTCGGGCTCGAGCTCGTCCCGGCCGCTGCACGGTACGCGGCGGGCCTCGCCGGGAACGTCTCGCGCACGGCACTCAGCGCGCCGCGCGCCGGGAAGTGGCGCGAGCAGAACGCCGAGGCGATCGGGCGGATCCTCCCCCTGGTCGCAGACACCGAGCGCAGGCTCGGCTACTCCGCCTAGCCGCGACGGATCAAGGCAAGCGGACCTTCGACCAGTCGGCGCCGCCGTCGGTCGTCCGCCACAAGGCCTCCCGTTCGATCTTCGCGGACGCGTCCCAGCCGGTCTGTACGAGGGCAGTCCCGACGGCCGCGTCGGTGAAGCCGATCCAGGGCACGAAGGTCGCACGCCCCGGCACGTGCGGAACCGTCCACGTGGCTCCGGCGTCTGTCGTCCGGCGCAGACGATCGCCCGCGCCGTTCCCTGACAGCACGGCGGTGTCGCGGGAGGCCGGCGCGAGCTGAGCCGAGTTCACGAGAGGCGGTGTCCTCAGGGCGGAGAAGGTGATCCCGCCGTCCGTCGAGCGCCACGCGCCGGCCGACAACCCGGTCGGGCACACGGCCCACACGGCGCGTGCGGAGGTCGGGGCCAACTCGCCGCCCAGGCCGGGAACGCACGGGCCGTGGCGCGTCACGAACGTCCGTCCATCGTCCGTCGAGCGGGCCAACACGTCCTTCTCCGATCCCCGCTGGCCCCCAACCGGGGTGCCGAGCAGCCAGACGCTCGAGCCGTGCGCGGCGAGGTCGAGAACCGAGCCGCTCGGTACGAACGGCATCGCCGCGCCGCGCCACGCGTTCGCGGACACCGGTGAGCGCTCGAACCGGTATCGAGTACACCGCTGCAGCGAGCACCGGGCGGTCACCGTGTACGCTTTCCCGCCCCCGGTCGCGAAGGCGAGCACGGTCCCAAGTGCAAGCTTGTGCCAGGTGGCGCCGCCGTCATGCGTCGCGTAGAACACCCCGCCGACCTCCGGGAGGAAGGCGAACCCGTCGAGCCGATCGGCAAACCGAAGGGTCGGGACGGTTCCTTCCCTCCGCAGCGCGGGCGCCGACATGCTCACGAAGGAGCGGCCGCCGTCCGTCGTCCGCAGGATCGCGAAGCACCTGCCCACGCGACACGAGGCGCTCCCGAGCACCCAGTAGTCGGTGTCGCTCACGGCGGTGAACGAGACGGGATCGAAGTGAGCTCGCAGCTTCGGAGCCGAAGAAACCGAAGTCGCGACCGATCCAACGAGAACGATCGCTGTGGCGGAAGCCACGAGCATTCGTCGGGCGAGCGTCATCTCCGGCCATGATGACGCAGGTTTGCAGGCCGCCCTCAGCCGATCAGCGTCTGCTCCAGCAAGAAGACGTTGAGCGTGATGATCACGCTCGCGACGATCACCGCCGCAACCGTCGTCGCTCTCCTGTTGACGAGGCTCCCCATCAGGGCACGATTGCGGCAGAAGAGGATGAGAGGCACGAGCGCGAAGGGGATGCCGAACGAGAGGACGACCTGGCTCAGGACGAGCGCCTTGGAGGGATCGATCCCTGCGGCGATGATCAGGAGCGCCGGGACCATCGTGATCAGGCGCCGGAGGAAGAGCGGGATGCGGCGGTCGATGAACCCTTGCATCACGACCTGACCGGCGAGAGTGCCCACGCTCGACGACGACAGACCGGACGCGAGCAGAGCGATCCCGAAGAGCAACGACGACGAGTGGCCGAGGTACGTGCCGAGAGAGTCGTAGACCTGCGTCAGGTTGTCGCCCACCTCCGTCAGCCCGCGCGAGTGGAAGACGGACGCCGCCGTGATCAGCATGCACATGTTGATCACGCCCGCGAGGCTCATCGCGATGAGGACGTCGACGAGCTCGAAGCGGTAGATCCGCCGCTTCGCCTCCTCGGTCGCGCCGACGAGCCGGTGCTGGGTGAGCGCCGAGTGGAGGTAGATCACGTGCGGCATGACGGTTGCGCCGAGAATCCCGACCGCGAGCAGGACGCTCTTCGTGCCCGCAAACCCGGGAACGAAGACGCCATGCGCGATCCCCGAGGCGCTCGGCTCGGCCATGAAAACCTGCAGAGCGAAGGCGGCCACGATGACGCCGATCAGGCCGGCGATGACAGCCTCGAGGCGCCGGAACCCTTTGGCCTGCAGCGCGAGAATTCCGAACGCGGCGACGCCCGTGAGGAGCGCGGCGGGGAAGAGGGGGATGCCGAAGATGAGGTCGAGCCCGATCGCCGCCCCCATGAACTCCGCGAGATCGGTCGCCATCGCGATGACCTCGGCCTGGATCCAGAGCAGAAAGCTGACCTTGCGCGGGAAACGCTCGCGGCAGACCTCGGGCAGGTTCTTGCGGGTGGCGATGCCGAGCTTCGCGCTCATCGCCTGCACGAGCATCGCCATCAGGTTGGCCATCAGGACGACCCAGAGCAGCAGGTAGCCGTACCCCGCCCCGGCCGCCATGTTGGTCGCGAAGTTCCCGGGATCGACGTACGCGACCGCGGCGATGAAGGCGGGGCCGAGGAAGGGCGACAGGCCGCGCACCCCCCTCCGCCGGCCGGCAAGCGACTCCTCGGCCGCCTCGAGAACCCTCGCCTCGCCCGGCAGGACGTCGTCCAGAGGATGGACGAGGGCAGCTCGGTCGGTGCCCGCGGACGTCTGGCCATCGCGGCGCGGGCGTTCGGTCAGCGAAGGTTTAGGCATCGCTAATTCCGATTCGGAGTGTAATCTCAAAGAGAGGAGATGGAGACCGAGACCGCAGACTTGACCGTCGCCGTCCAGGACTATCTGAAGGCGATCTACGCACTCGAGTCCTCGGGAGCGCGCGTGACGACGTCGGCGCTCGCCATGCGGATGCGGGTGCGAGCTCCGTCCGCGACGGCGATGACGAAGCGCCTGGCCGAGCTCGGCCTCGTCGAGCGCAGACCGTACAAGGGCGTCGCACTCACGCCGACCGGCAGGCGTGGCGCGCTCGAGGTGCTACGCCACCATCGGTTGCTCGAGCGCTACCTCGCCGATCGCCTGGGCTTCTCCATCGACGAGGTGCACGCAGAGGCCGACCGGCTCGAGCACGCCCTCTCGGAGGAGCTCGAAGCGAAGATCGACGCGGAGCTCGGCTTTCCGACGCACGACCCGCACGGCGACCCGATCCCGGACCGCGAGCTCCAGGTCCGACCGGGCGACGACACGACACTCGCCGACCTCGAGCCCGGCGACCCGGCCCTCGTGTCCAGGGTCCCGGACGGCGATCCCGAGCTGCTGCGCTACCTGACGGAGCTCGGCCTTATCCCCGGGTCGAGCGTCGAGCTCGTCGCGATCGCTCCTTTCGGCGGGCCGGTGACGGTTCGGACCGAGCTCGGCGAGCATGCGATCTCGCGCGAGCTCGCGCTCGGGATCGAGGCTCAGGCGGGCTGAGGACTCGTGGGCTCGCACCCCAGGTGCATCAGGTTCCTGACGGTCTGGGGCGCCAGCGGCGCGAGGCAAGGGCCCGGTGTCAGACACCGTCGTAGGGGCGTACTCATCGGACCTGTCTCCGCCGGACCGGCGAGCGATCCGATCTTCCGCTGACAGCCGGCTTCCGACTCAGAAGGGCGTGGGGAGCGATCGACACACTCTCTTGACGAAGCGCCGGTGTCTGACACCGTTGTCGCACGCAGCACCGCAAGCGCCGGGACTGCCCCGTCAGGCGACGATGCGATAGACCTGGAAGCACTCGGCGTACTCGCGGTTCACGTTGACGCCGTGGACCCGCGCCAGGTTCCACAGGTACTCCGGATCGGCGTAGCGCCGGTGCTTCTGCGAGGCATAGCGAGACAGCGCGGCGACCTTGCGCTCGAGGTGCCGCCGCTCGAGCGCTAGGTATGCGCCGTACGCGAAGTCGAAATTGTTCCACGGGATCTCGTAGCCGAGGATCGTCGTTCGCTTGAACGCCCGGAGCCCTTCCTGCGCGATGGTCTGGTGGTCCTGGTGTACGTCGTGGTGCGAAGGCTGGAAGACGACGTCGGGCTCCCATTCCTCCCAGAGCGAGACGAGCAGCTCGAGGATGTCCTGGCGGCGGCCCGGAAAGGTCCGAACGTCGAAGTCGTGGACCGTGAGGTTCGCCTCGGGGATCCCGAGCTCGGCGGTCGCCTCGCGCACCTCGCGGGCGAGGATGTCCGGCTCGAAGCCCGGCGGAAGCGAGCGCGTCGCGATCGAGAAGGCGACGTACCTGACGTCGCACCCCGCCTCGACCAGTCGCGCGGTCGTCCCTCCGCAGCCGAGCTCGCCGTCGTCGGTATGAGGGGCGAGAATCAGCGCTCGCTTCCAGGCTTCGACCATCGCGCGAGCATAGTCGGGACGCCGAGACCGCCCGGCAACGCCCGCCTGGCGCGCCGCAGCGGCCTGTACGATCATCAGCTCCGTCCTCTGAGCGCGGCGTCGCACATCGCGCGACTGGTCTCAGGGCTGCGAGGTGAGGGAAGTGCAACCCGGCTGCCCGCAGCAAGCTGTTGGAAAGCGCACGGCCCTGCTCGCGGCGATCGCCGTAGGTGTGTTGGCGGCAGCCGTCCGCCTACCGGGAGCCTTCACGAACTCGCTCTGGCAGGACGAGGTCGTCTCGGCGAACATCGTCCTCGAGCCGACGCCGATCGCCATGCTCCGGCACGTCGCCCGCACCGAGTCGTCGCCGCCCGCCTGGTACGGGATCGCGTGGAGCGGACACGAGCTCGGGATCTCGGTCGAGGCGCTCCGGCTTCTCTCGGTGCTGGCCGGCGCGCTGCTCGCCGGCCTCGTCGTCCTCTGGGGACGGAGGCTCATGCCCCTGTGGGGGAGCGTGCTCGCCGGGGTCCTCGTCGCGCTAGGGAGCCAGCTCGTCACGCACGGCAGCGAGCTCCGAGCGTACGAGCTGTACGCGCTCGTCTCGCTCCTCTTCGCGATGGCCCTCGACCGCTTCGCCGCGTCCCCGACGCTCGCGACTGCCGCGATCCTCACCGGGTCCGTTGTCGTCGGCACCCTCACGCACTACTTCTTTCTGCTCTTCGCCGTGGCAGGTCTCGCCTGGCTCGCGCTCTCTCCCCACCTGCGACCGGTTCGAGCGCGAGCGAGCGTCGCGATCGCGGTCGGGCTGCTTCCGTTCCTCGTCTGGATGCCCGTTCTCAAGCATCAATACGAGCGCGAGAGATTCAGCTGGATCGGCTCGTTCGACCTCCGGACGGTGCTTGCGGCCAACTGGCAGTTGTTCGCGGGCAGCTGGCCCCACACCGAGGCGCTGAAGAACCTCCTTGCCCTGGTCTTTCTCGGCGCGGTGGTCGCAGGGGCTGTCGTACTCGCGCGGCACGGCGGCCGAGCTCGTCTCTGCGGTCTCTGCGCGATCGTCCCGTTCGCAGCCGGAGCGTCGATCTGGCTAGCAGGAGCTCCGCTCTTCGCCGTGCGCAACCTCCTCGGCGTAGGAGCCTTCGCCGCGCTCGCGCTTGCGGCGCTCGTGTCGCGGCTCCCACGCATTCCCGCGCTCGGCGGCGGATTCGCGGTTCTCGCGCTCGCCGCCGTCGGCGTCGTCGACGCGGCCGAGCACGGCCCGCCCGCATTCGACCGGGCAGCGCAGGAGCTCGTCGCGCAGGGTTGGCGGCCCAACGACCCGATCGTGCTCTACGGAGAATTCTTCGAGTTCCGCGGGCCGCTGCGCTGGTATCTCCACGAGCCGAGGCTCACACTCGCCGAGCGGACGCGACAACGCTGCGCCCGGCTGTTCGTCGTGTCGGATCGCCGCAAGCCGTCGGAGCGATTTCTCGAGGGACGTCTGGCCTCGGCGAGCGACATGGCCGGGAAGATCCTCGTCGCGCGCATCGAGCGCCCGCCACCGTTCGCCGATCCGGTCTGGCGAGGAGGGAGGATGCTCGTACTTCTGTCCGCCCGGACGGGCTGCGTCCACGCCGTTCCCGAGCGGTCCGTCCTCGCCTCGCTCCCGAACGCGCGCCTCTAGCAGGAGAGCTGGAAGCGACGTGTTCGCGCGGGCAAACGCGTAACGTTCCGTCCGGTGGAGCACGCCGACGCCGCCCAGTTTGCTGCGCTGGTCGGAGCCCTCGGCGCGGTGCTCGTGCTGCTTCCGCGCGGCCGAGTCGCGCCGCTCCTGGGCTTCGGCCTGCTCGGCATCGCGACCGCCGGGATCGGTCGGTCGCTCGTCGGAGACGCCGATGTCAAGCTGCTGTTCACGGACCGAGCCGGGCTCGCGCTCGTCACGGTCGGGACTGCAGCCGCGATCGCCCTCGCTGTGCCGCTCGCTCGACGCCCGGCGGTCGTTCCCGTCGCGCTTCTTGCCGTCGCGCCGTTTCGGATTCCCATCCAGCTCGGAAAGCAGGACGCATTCCTCCTGCTCCCGCTGTATCTCGTGCTCGCAGCCTCGGTCCTCGCGGTCGCCTACCGCATGGTGCGGGGCTGGACGCCTCCGCCGCCCCCGCTCTTCCTCGCGCTGCCAACCGCAGTTTTCGTGGCCTACACGAGCCTCTCGTTCCTCTGGACGTACGACCTGCACGAGGGCGGCATCGAGCTTGCGTTCTTCGTCTTCCCCTTCATGGCGGGCTTCGGGGTCGTCGCGCGTACTCCGGTCGCTCCCTGGCTCGGCCGCGCGCTCGCGGTCACCCTAGTCGCCCTCGGCTCGTTGTTCGCCGCGATCGGCCTCTGGGAGGCACACTCACACCGGCTCATCTTCGCGCGCGACGTCCAGGTCGCGAACGCCTACACGAGCTTCTTCCGGGTCACCTCCCTCTTCAAGGACCCGAGCCTGTACGGCAGATACCTGGTGCTACCGATTGCGCTTCTGCTCGTAGCACTTTTGGTGCGACGAGGACGCTCGCTCGAGTGGATCCCGCTCGCGGCCCTCATCGCCTTCCTCTTCGCCGGGCTCTACTACTCGTACTCGCAGTCGAGCTTCGTCGCGCTCTTCTGCGTGACCTTCGCCATCGCGTTTCTCGCCGTCGGCCGGCGCCTCAAGACCTTCCTGCTCGTCTGCGCGGCGATCGCGGCTGTCGGGGCGGCGACATTCGCGGCCCAGGCGATCCAGGGACGGTCGCTCAAGGAGGTGACGAGCAGCCGTTCACGGCTCGTGACCATCACGCTCGACGCGTTCGAGCTGAAGCCGGTGGCCGGGGTCGGGATCGGCGGACAGCGGCAGGCGAGCGGTGACGCGATCGGAACGAGGAAGGCGACGAAGAACGCCTCCCACACGACGCCGCTGACAGTGCTCGCTGAGCTCGGGATTCTCGGCTTCGCCCTCTACCCCTGGTTCGCCGCCGCCGCCGTCCTCGCGCTCCTCTTCACCGCCCGCCGCGATCGAACGCTGGGGATCGGGCTCGCAGCGGTGCTGCTCGTGCTCTTCGTGCACTCCCTCCTCTATGCCGGCTTCTTCGAGGACCCGCTGACCTGGGGCGTGCTCGCGATCGCTTCGGCCGTGCTCGCCGCGGTGCCCGCCACGCTTGCGTCTGAGCTCGGTTTCGGCTGGCGAGCTCTGAGCCCGCTGGCACACTTGCGAAACGGTCGGCTTGCCGGCCGCCTCTCTATGTCGAAGGCCATGAAATGGACCCTGCTCGGAGCTCTCGTGCTCGTCCTGCTCCTGGCCGGGCTCGCGGCAGCATTGTGGCTCCGCGCTCGCGACGCCCCGGAAGGGTCGATCGACACGGATCTGAGCGGCGTCACCGTCACGGTGGCGAAGAAGACACACTCGAAGGCGAGCACGAAGCCGAAGATGATCGGAGACCGCACGTGCTGGCTCGAGTTCGGCGGCAACCCGGAGCGAACGCTCGCGCGCCCGGACCAACTGCTCGGACTACCCGTCCGCAAGCCGCTCTGGTCGCGCGTCCTCGACGACTACGCGGAGTTCCCGCCGAGCTACTGCGACGGCATGCTCTACGTCAACACGCTTCGCGGACACACCTACGCGATCGTCGCCGCGACAGGGAAGGTGCGCTGGAAGCGCAGGATCCCGGGGTCGAAGCCGTCGACGCCCGCGATCGACGGCCCACGGCTCATCGTCACCTCCAAGGACGGAACCGTCACGAGCCTCGATCGGGAGACCGGCAAGCTGCTGTGGCAGCTGACGACGAACTCGGGTGTCGAATCCTCGCCGGTGGTGGTGGACGGCCTCGTCTATTTCGGAGCTCACGACGGAAGGCTGTTCGCCGTGAGCTCACGTTCCGGTCGCGTCCGTTGGGCGTACGACACAGGCGGAAGGATCAACGCCAGTCCCTCCGTCTTCGGCCGCCGCGTCTGCGTCACGACGTACGCGGGTGGGATCTTCTGCCTCGACCGGGTAAACGGACGCAAGCTCTGGAGCACCTACATCAAGCGCGACCCGTTCCGGTACGACAGCTTCTACTCGAGCCCGTCGACCGACGGTCAGAGGCTGTACACGATCTCCCGCTCGGGAAAGATCGTCGCGGTTAACGCGCACAACGGCCATGTCGTCTGGACACACGACGTCGGCGGCTGGGGCTATGCGACACCCGCCGTGACGACCCGACGCGTCTTCATCGGAGGTTTCGACGGAAGCCTGCGCGCCTTCAAGCCCGCGACCGGCATGCAGGTCTGGCGCACGGATGTCGGCGGAAAGATCCTCGGCTCGCCGGTCGTGGTCGGCAACCTCGTCTTCGTCACCACGACGAGCCAGCGGACCTACGCCCTGCGGACCGAGGACGGGAAGATCGTCTGGCACCTGCGCCTCGGTAAGTACACGCCCGTGATCGCGACCGAGCGCACGTACTACTTCTCGCTCTTCGGACGCCTCATCGCTGTGCGCGGGCGACATGCTCACTAGTGCGCAAGATCGGAATCTGTGCGCACAGATTCCGATCGCGCGAACAAGCGCAAAGCGCGGCCGCGAAGCGACCGCGGGCCACAACTGATCACCGCGCAAGCGAGGTGAGCTTGGCCGCGAAGCCGTCGACTCCGTCGCTGCCGCTCACGCGCACACGGTCGAGAGTGTACGGCTGCGACGGGCGCGCGAGGCCCCAGTTCGTCGTGGTCGCCCCGAGAAACCCGGCTCGCCGTACGGCCGCGATGACCCTGGCGTCGTATCTCCCGGCCGGGTAGCAGAAGAAGTCGACCGGCACGTGGAAGAGGCGCCGGATCGCGGCGCGCGAGCCGGCGACCTCGTGCTCGAGCTGCGCGTCCCCGACCGTGGTCAAGTCCGGATGCGTGATCGTGTGCGCGTCGATCTCCCATCCCGCTGCGATGAGTCGGCGGACGCCGCGCGGGCGGAGATCGCCCGGCTTCAGGTTCCCGACCTTGAGGTTGAGGACTGCGGGCCAGCCGTGCTGTCTCAGGACGGGCAGGGCCACTCCGACGTCGCTCCGATAGCCGTCGTCGAAAGAGATGACGATCGCGTGACCCGGCAGGACGCGATTGCCGTGCCACCGATCCCAGACGGAGCGGAGCGTGACCGCGTGGTAGCCGTGGCCGGCCAGCCACTGCATCTCGCCGGCGAAGTCGGACGACCTGACGAAGAGCTCCGGGTAGGGAGCGCCCGGCGGGGGGTCGCCGAGGACGTGGTACATGAGGATGGGGACCGGCGTGTCGCGCCCGGCTGCCGCCGACCGTGGGCGCGCCCTGAGGGCCGCCGACACGGTCTCCGGCACTCTCGCCGCGTGCGAGCCCGTGTTCCCGCGGCCGGCGACCAGGCCGGCCGTGAGCGCGGTAAACGAGAGGCCGGCGACGACTGCAAGCGGAAAGAGCCTGCGCCGCCGGCGCGAACGGGTCACTTGGCCGCCGCCACGACGATCTCGGCGCGGTCGGTACCGCCCCGGCGTGACGGGCGCGCGCAGCACGAGCACCTTCTTCCGCCTCGACCCGTGCTTTCCGTTGAAGAGCCAGCGGTACTTCCGGGCGTGCGTGACGACCCGGACCGAGAAGCGCTTACCGGCGAGCGCACGGACGCGGTTCCGCCGAAACTCGATGTAGAGAACCCGCACAGGGATGCTTCGAGTGCTCACCGAGCGGTTCCCGGCCTGGTCGAACGCTCGCAGCTGGATGCGGTACGTCCCGGGCCGGACAGGCGCTCCGTCGACGATCCCGAACCAGAGGAGCCGGCCCTTCGTCGCCCGAAACTTGCTCAGGACTCGGCGCTGCCCGTTGACGAGCATCATCGCCCGCGCGGACTCGTCCGTCTGAAACATGGCGGCCACGCGCTCGTGGCCGCCGTCGATTCCCGGCGAGAAGACACGGGGGAAGACACGCGTCGCCTTGATCGTCGGCGCCGTCGTGTCGACGCGGATCGGGTTCGGGAGCACGATCGTCCGCCCGTGCTCCCGGAGTCGGACTCGTGGGCGGTAGCGCCCCTCGGGCACGACCGTCCCGCGCTCGTACTTGCCGTCCCACGTATAGGAGACCCGCCCCTTCTGCTCACGAACATCGTGGACGAGCGTCGCGACCGACTTGCCGCGGGAATTGAGCATGTCGACCGTGACCCGCTCCGGCTTGCGCAGTCGGAACGAGACGACCGCGACGTTCCGCTCGCACTCGCACACGGGCGAGAAGATCTTGTCCACCCGCGTCCCGGTGATCGGGCTCTTCTCGAGCTTGAGGCGCTCGGTCACGGCGAAGGCGGTCGCCGTCGATGCGAGCAAGGCGAGCACGATCACCGTCTGTGGCAGTCGCGTCACTGGTAGGTCAGCCCGGCTCGAGCGAGCGGACGAGGACGAACGGCTCCGCGTACTCGCATCCGGAGCTTGCGCCGTAGAGCTCGGCAGCCGCGCGGATCGCCCGCTCGCTGCGTGGATGCGGGTACGGGCGGCGCTCCGTCTCGTAGTGCGCGAACGCGGCGAGCTTGCGCTCGAGCGTCGCAGTGACGTCGACGAACCAGTTAGGGACGAACCAGTTGAGCGACGCCGGCGTCCACTCCGTACTCGACGTGGGCGCGTACGTAAGCAGCCGTCGAACGTGCTGCTCCGGGGTCGGCCGCGTCGCGACGACGACCGAGTCGAACAGCGCGCGGTGGTCGAGATTGACGTCCGGCTGCGGCGTGTACACCTGACGGGGCAGGAAGTCGCGGACGTGCTCCTCGACGACCTTGTTGACCTCCACGTGCGGGACAGTGTCGAGGCGCATGTCCGGAAGGTCGAGATGGACATAGTCCAAGACGCCGAGCTCGGTCGCGGCACGGCGCGCCTCCTCCTTCTTCCGCGCTCTCGTGTCGGCGTCGCCCGGGTACTGCGTCGAGCTGCCGTCCGTGACGCAGACGATGCGCACCTCGTCACCACGCGACGTGTGGAGCGCAATCGTCCCGCCCATCCCGAGGACCTCGTCGTCGGGATGTGCCGCGAAGACGAGGACGCGCAGGTCGCTCATGAGCCAGCCTCCTGCCCATGAGCGTGAAGGGGCGTGGGGAATCGGGAGGTTCCCCACGCTCTCGAAAGAAGTGGGCCACAGGGGGAAACATGGTTTCCGTTCGCCCCTTCTCTGGCGAACGCGAGCCGGAGGCGAGCGTTGCTCACCCGAGACGCGCTCCCACGACCAGGCTCCGGGCATCGGTCTCTACCTCCTCGAGGAGGAGCGCGCCCTCCCCGCAGGCGACAACGTGTCCCTCAGGACGCTCGGCGACGATCGTGCCCGCCGGTGCGGTCTCCGGGAGCTCGACCGGTCGCGCGCGCCAGACGACGACCTTCTCGTCCCCGAGGAAGGTGAAGGCTCCGGGGTAGGGACGGGTCTGGGCCCGCACCCAGTCGTAGAGATACGGCGCACGCGTCTCCCAGTCGATGATCCCGTCCGCGGGTGTTCGACGCGGCCAGGAGCTCACGCGTCGCGCGTCCTGAGGGACGCGAGGGGCGGTTCGGGTGATGAGCTGCGGGACGTACTCGCGGACGAGCTCGACGTGAGCGTCCGCGAGTCGTGAGAAGAGCGTCGTCGCCGTGTCGTCCCGCGGGATCTCGACGACGGCCTGGCCGACGATCGCTCCTGAGTCGGCGGTCGAGTCCACGATCTCGAAGAGCGTCACGCCGGTCCTCGCGAGCCCGGAGAGGATCGCCCACGGGATCGGAGCACGTCCGCGGTGCCGGGGAAGCAGGGTCGGGTGCATTCCGAAGACGCCTTCACGCGCGAGACCGATGAACGAATCTTGCACGAGCTGCGACCAGCCGACGACGAAGACGAGCTCGGGCGTGAGCGCCTCGACCGCCGCGAGCGTCTCGTCCGAGTTGACGTCACTCGTCTCGACGAGGCTCGCCCCGAGGCGGTCCGCAACCTCGTCGAAAGAGCACTGGCCTGAGCGGTCCGGGTCGACGGGACCAGGAAGCGTCACGATGCCGACGATCTCCGCGCCACTCGAGGCCGCCGCTTCGAGGCAGTCGCGGCCGATCGTGTCGAAGCTGACCCAGACCGTGCGCACAGGCGCGCGCGATGGTATCGGGAGCGAGGCCGCGCGAACGCGGACGGACGCGTCGACCGCAGGGAGCGGACGTATCCTGCGCGGGCGATGGGGGTGACTCGGGAGCGCGGGCCAAACGTCGCGGAGGACGTCGTCGACTTCGAGCTCACCGACGCGAGGCAGACCCGGGTTGCGCTTCTGCACGAGCTTCGTCGCCCGCGCCGGATCGAGTTCACGCGGACCGGCGCGACGTTCACGCTGAGCTATCCGCGCCCTGACGCAGATCGCCTCGAGTACCTGCTGGAGCTGACGCGGCCGAGCGGAGCAACGCAGGTGACGCCGGACCCGACCAATCCGCTCCGGGCACCCGGCCCGTTCGGCGAGAAGTCCGTCATCGAGTTTCCGGCCTACGAGCCGCCCGAGTGGCTGCTCGACGACGACGCGCCGCGCGGCGAGGTGCGCGAGGTGCCCCTTCGAAGCGCGAGGCTCGCGTCTGTCGTCCCGGCACTTCTGTGGTCGGCGGCGGAGACCGACCCGAGGGAGCCGCTGCCACTGCTGGTCGTCCACGACGGCCCCGAGTACGCGCGCTACTCGGCGCTCCTCGAGCTGCTCGATCACCTCGTCTCCTTCGGCGAGACTCCGGAGTTCCGCGCGCTGCTCCTTCCGCCCGGGCCCGCTCGCAACGAGCTCTACTCGGCATCGACGCGCTACGCAAACGCCCTCGCGAACGAGCTACTGCCGGAAGCGCGGCGCCACGCTCCCTCCGAATACCCGCTCGTGCTCCTCGGCGCGAGTCTCGGCGCGCTGGCCGCGGTGCACGCACACGTTCGCAGCCCCGGGCTCGCAGGCGGCCTGTTCCTCCAGTCTGGAAGTTTCTTTCGGAGGCGCTTCGACGCGCACGAAGCAGGCTTCCCGCGTTTCGCTCGGATCACGCGCTTCGTCGGGCGTATGTACGGCCGACGGCCGCTCGCCCCGCCCGTCCCGACCGTGATCACCTGCGGCACCGCCGAGGAGAACCTCGCGAACAACCGCGCGCTCGCAGAAGCCCTCGGGGAGCGGGGCTGGCCGGTGACGACGTTCTGGAATCGAGATGCTCACAACTGGACCGCCTGGCGCGATGCACTCCAACCGCAGTTCGCCGAACTGCTCCTCCGCGTCTGGACGTAGTGGCCGGTGGACCGGCGAGACGTCGAGCTCGGTCCGCTCAGGCTCATCGCCTATGGGCACTGGGGCCGGCCTGTCCTCGCGTTTCCCTCCGAGCTCGGCCGCCGCTGGGACTGGGAGGATCGGGGCATGGTCGGCGCTCTCTCGCCGTTGCTCGACGCAGGTCGGGCGAAGCTCTACTGCGTCGACGGCGCCGATGAGTACACGTGGCGCGCCGACGACGTGCCGCTCGAGGAGCGCGCTCGCCGCCACGGCGAGTTCGAGCGCTGGATTCTCGAGGCAGTCGCGCCCTGGATCCACGACGACACGGACGGCGGCGAGATCGTCGTCACGGGCGCGAGCTTCGGCGCCTACCACGCCGCCAACTTCGCGCTCAAGCGCGCCGACCTGTTCCCGCTCGCCATCTGCCTGAGCGGCGTGTACGACGTCAGCGTGGTCGGCTGGGGGGAGCGGGGAGACGCGACGTACTTCTCGAACCCCGTCGACTACGTCGCGCACGTGCACGGCGACCACCTCGACTGGTTGCGCTCCCGGGCCTCGCTGCTGCTCGTCTGCGGCCAGGGCCAATGGGAGGACACGACCGGAGCGCTCGAGTCGACGAAGACGTTCGCGAGGATGCTCGGCGAGAAGGGGATTCGGCACGAGCTCGACCTCT
Source organism: Actinomycetota bacterium (assembly GCA_005888365.1). Lineage (GTDB taxonomy): Bacteria > Actinomycetota > Thermoleophilia > Gaiellales > Gaiellaceae > GMQP-bins7. Next base: position 22,075 of record VAWZ01000093.1, on the reverse strand, counting down.
GGGGGCACGACGTCCCACACGACTGGCCGTCCTGGCGCGCTCAGATCGCGCATCATCTCCCGAGGTTTGTGTGAGTGAGCACCTGATCGGCCTCCTACTGGGGACGGAGGAGGACTGGCCACGCGCCTTCGAGGCGCTCGTCGGCCGACTTGGGCCCGTGCGCTGGCGCGGCGAGGAGCACCGGCTCACGACCGAGCGCATCGTCAACGAGCCCTTCGACCTCCGCGCGAAGCCGCGCTACTCACTTGTGATCGACCGTCTGGCCTGGTGGTACGACCTCCCGCGCGAGTGGCTGAAGAAGATCAGCCTCGGCAACGACGTCTACCTCCTCAACAACCCGTTCACGTTCCAGGCCATGGAGAAGCACAGCGCGTACGTGGCGATGATGCGGCTCGGGCTCGAGGTTCCGGAGACGTGGATGGTCCCGCACAAGGCGCCGACGCCGATCCGGCGCTTCGAGTACATGGCGTCGAAGTTCGCCGACGTCGCGTCCAAGTACAACGTGGCCTTCGACCTGGCCGAGATCGCCGGCCGCATCGGCTACCCGCTGTACATGAAGCCGTTCGACGGCGGACAGTGGGTCGGGGTGACGCGAATCGGCGACGCGGCCGAGCTCCAGGAGCGCTACGACGCCTCGGGTGAGCGGCTGATGCACCTGCAGGCCGCGGTCGCCGACTTCGACGTCTTCGTCCGCTCGCTCTCGATCGGCGCCGAGACGATGACGATGCACTTCGACCCCGACGCGCCGCTGCACCTCCGCTACGTGGTCGACCACGGCTTCCTCTCGCCCGAGCTCGGCCGGGAGGTCGTGACGATCTCCCGGCTCGTGAACGCCTTCTTCCTCTGGGAGTTCAACTCGTGCGAGACGCTCGTCAAGGACGGCGGCGTCTACCCGATCGACTACGCGAACGCCTCACCCGACGTCGCGCTCACGTCGCTCCACTACTACTTCCCATGGGCGAACCGGTCGGCCGATGCGTGTGAGCCAGGATCTCGGGCCGTATTTCGCCGTCGGCGACCGGGACGACCTGAGCTACGAGCAGAAGCTCGGCGAGTACGCGAAGCTCGCGGAGAAGCACTTCCAGACGCAGCTGTACCGGGAGTTCTGCGCCGAGGCGCTCCCGCACGTCGACGAGCTCGCGACCGAGTGGTTCGCGTCGGACGACTTCGACGGGCTGCTCGTCGAGGTCGTGACGTCGACGTTCCCGCCGCACGAGCACGAGGAGATGGTCACCCGTCACCGCGGACTCCTCGGCCAGTGGGTCCGCGAGCAGGCAGAGGTCGCAGCCGGCTAATCGGCCGGGGTCGGAAGGGTGCCTGCGCGGGCGCGCTGCAGGCGGATCCAGCTGTGACGCCCGAGGTAGACGAGAAGCCCGGCAAGACCCGCGGCGAGCGCGACGACGATGATCGTGCCTGCAAAAGGCACGTTCACGCGCTTGAGGCCGGCGAGCCCGAGCACTGCCGCAAGAACGAGCCGGAGCGCGTCCTCCGAAATCGAGACCGTCAGCCGGCCACCGATGAGCACGCCCGGGATCGAGCCGAGCAGCAGCCAGCCGAGGATGTGGAAGTCAGCCAGTGGGCGGACCCCGCGACGTAGAGCAGCACTGCCGCATGGAAGATGTCCGTTCCCACGACTTTGTACGCGCGCAGCGGGAAGACCACCAGCTGCGTGAGCCCGAAGAAGACGCCGCTGCCGACCGAGGTCAGCCCGACGACGAAGCCGCCGAATCCCGATCAGGATCGCCGCAGCGCGATCACGGTTGGTGAGCTCCCAGTCCTGGTCGCCGCTCCTTCGCGCGAACGAGACTTTTGGCAACGAGACCGACCGCTCCGAACAGCAGGGCTGCGCCGAGCACCTGCCCCATCAGGTCCTTCACGTTGTCTCCGTAACGCTGCGTCAGCCTGGCTGCGAGCCACACGCCGACGAGTGACATCGGCACCGAGCCCACGAGCATCCAGCCCGCGAGCCGGCCCGAACGTTGCCCATCCGCCGGTGCTGCACCGCCCCGACGGTCTTGAACACCGCGCCGTGGGCGATGTCGGTCCCGATGGCCGTCGCCGGAGAGATGCCGAAGAGGAAGACGAGGATCGGGGTCATGAGCGAGCCTCCGCCCATTCCGGTCATCCCCACGAGCAACCCCGTCAAGAGACCGGCGAGTGCGAGCTCCCAGGTCATGGCCATGCGCAAGACCGGAAACCGCCGAGACGGTTTCCGGTCGCGCGAGAACCCCTAAAGACGGCCGCTTCGCGGCTTTGTCGTTCCGTTCTTACAACATTCATCGATAGGCGTCGATGAGCACACGTGCCACCTCGGGTCGCGTGAACTCGACCGGAGGCACGTCGCCCGTGCCAAGCATCTCACGCACCATCGTGCCCGAGAGATGAACGCGATCCTCGGCACCGTGTGGGCAGGACTTCGTGCTGGCCATCGAGCCGCAGACGTTGCACCAGAAGGTGTGCTCGAAGAACATCGGCTCGACGTCGAGCTCGTGCGGGGCGAATTCGTCGAAGATGAGCTGCGCGTCGTAGCTCCCGTAGTAGTCGCCGACGCCCGCATGGTCGCGGCCGACGATGAAGTGCGAGCAGCCGTAGTTCTTGCGGCAGATCGCGTGCCAGATCGCCTCTCGCGGCCCCGCATAGCGCATGGCCGCGGGGAACGCCGAGAGGAGCACCCGCTCCTCCGGGTAGTAGCCGTCGAGCAGCGTCCGGTAGCACTCGACGCGCACGTCGACCGGCACGTCGTCCGCCTTCGTCTCCCCGACGAGCGGATGCACGAGCAGGCCGTCGACGGTCTCGAGCGCGACCTTCGTCAGGTACTCGTGCGCACGATGGATCGGGTTTCGCGTCTGGAAGCCGACCACCCGCTTCCAGGCGCGCTCGGCGAAGATCCGCCTCGTCTCCGCCGGATCGCGGGCGAGCTCGGGGAACGTCTGAGCGGGCCGCTCGAAGACGGTCACGCGGCCGGCGAGATAGAGCGGCTTCTGCGCGTAGAGGCGGGCGACGCCTGGATGGGCGTCGTCGGTCGTCCGGAAGCAGAGCTCGGCCTCGCGTTCCTTGTCATAGGGGAACACCCCCTCGACCTCGAGCACGGCGACGTCCGTGCCCGCTACGTCTGCGAGAGCGACGCGGTCTCCAGAGGGCGCGTCCTCGACCGCAAGGCACACCGGCAATGCCCATGGAAGGCCGCTCACGAGATGCATCTCCTCGACGACGCGCTCGTAGTCCGCCGCGCCCATGAACCCTTGGAGAGGCGAAAGCGCTCCCGAAGCGATCATGTCGAGATCCGAGAGCTCGCGGGAGGTGAGCGCGACATGCTCGAGCGAGTCGAGATCGTCAGGACGCTCGCCCGTCCTGTCGACCAGCGTTCCCCCGTGCGGCGCGATCAACTTCTCCGTCGCCGCGACCGTCATACGGCGACCTTCGCCGGCACGAGACCTAGCTCCTCCAGCCTGCCGATCACCGCGGCGGCGGACTCCTCGGGAGCGACGCCCTCCGTGTCGACCACGATCTCGGGCGAGGCCGGCGATTCATAGGGGTCGTCGATGCCGGTGAAGCCCTTGATCTCCCCGGCGAAAGCCTTTGCGTAGAGCCCGTTCACGTCCCTGCGTGCACATTCCTCGAGCGACGTCTTGACGTAGACCTCGACGAACGGCCCGTGCTCCTCGACGAGCGCGCGGGCGTTCTTCCGTGCCTGCTCGTACGGAGAGATCGCCGCGACGATGACGGCGCCGCCGTGGCGCGTGATGCGAGAGGCGACCCACCCGAGACGCTCGACGTGCGCGTCACGGTCCTCCTTCGAGAAGCCGAGCCCTTTCGAGAGATGGGTTCGCACGGTGTCTCCGTCCAGGTATTCGACGACGAGCCCCCGGCGATCCATCTCCGGACCGACGTGGTGTGCGATCGTCGTCTTGCCCGAGCCCGAGAGGCCGGTGAACCAGAGGGTGAAGCCGCCGCCACGATCGCTCTCGGACTCCGGGTGCTCGTGCGCGTAGATGTGCTGA
>VAWZ01000093.1:0-18058 GCA_005888365.1 Actinomycetota bacterium | reverse complement strand
GGGAGGTTCCCCACGATTTCAGAAGAAGGGGGTTGCATAGGGAAAACACGGTTTCCCCCATGAACGCGAGCCGAAGGCGAGCGTTGCTCATGAACTCAGGCAGTCCTTTCCAGTTGCGTGTCTTCGTGGATGCCGCACTCGAGCTTGTCCGAGCCCGCCCAGCGCCCCGCGCGCTCCTCCTGGTCCGGACGGGTCGGGCGCGTGCACGGGATGCAGCCGATCGAGCGGTAGCCCGCGTCGTGTAGCGGGTTGTAGGGAATCTCGTTGACGCTGACGTAAGCCCATACGCGCTTTTCGTCCCAATCGGCGTGCGGGTGGATCTTGAACACGCCGTAGCGCTCGGACCACTCGATCTTCGGCGTCTCCGCGCGGCTCGGCGACTGGTCGCGCCGGATCCCGGAGATCCAGGCGTCATAGGGCTCGAGCGCGCTCAGGAGCGGCTCGACCTTGCGGATATGACAGCAGCGGTCCGGATCCCGCTCCCACAGGTTGGGCCCTTCCGCCCGGTGCTGCTCGGCCACCGTCGGGATCTCCGGTTGGATCAGCTTGAGCTGGTAACGCTCGACGAGCTGGTCCCGCGTCTCGTACGACTCGCGGAAGAAGAGGTGTGTATCGAGCTCGACCGTGTCCATGCGCAGCCCGAGCTCGGCGACCATGTGGACGAGCACGGACGACTGCTTCTGCCAGGAGCACGTCAGGCAGACGCGAGGCCAGAAGTAGCTGTGCACCCAGCCGATGAGCTCCTCAGCGCTCATCGTCTCGAAGTCGACGTCAGGAAGCTGGGGCGGGCTCTTGGACGCTGGAATGGCCAAGGAGCACCTCCTTCAGGGTGTCGCCGCGCAGTCCGAGACGGAGCGTCTCGAGAGCGATGACCTCCTCTGGCGGGATGTTCCCGAGGTTCACCTCGGGGCCGAAGTGCTTGATGAACCAGGCCTGCGAGCCCTTCGTCGGCGCCTCCCAGATCAGGTCGTGGAAGCTGATCGAGTGCTCGATCTCATCGACGAGCCCGGTGCGGAGCTCTCCGGTCGGCCGGTAGATCCCGGCTGTGCCGCCCTCACGGCCCTCGGCGATGACCTTCCAGGCGCCCGCGGCGAGCTCGTCGCGCATCCACTGCACCCAGAGGTACGGGGCGATGTTGACGTCCGCGTCCTTCGAGCCGACCTCCGAGAGCACGACGAAGTCCTCCGCGAAGTCGGCGATCAGCTCGAGCTTCCGATCGCGCGGGACCTCAATCGTCCCGTCGGAGATCTCGACGTGCGAGAAGCGGAAGTGCTCGAGCCAGCGCTTGAACTCGTCGACCTTGTCCTGCGCGAAGACGGCCTCGAAGAGCGTTCCGCCGCAGACGACCGGCGTCTCGAACGAGCGGTAGAGCGCGATCTTCTTCTCCAGGTTGTTCGTGACGTAGCTCGTGCCCCAGCCGAGCTTCACGATGTCGACGTACTCGCCGGCGGTGTCGAAGAGTCCCTCGATCTCGCGCAGGTTGAGGCCCTTGTCGATGACGTGCGTGAGGCCGCGCGAGCGGGGCTTGCCCTCCCGCGTTGGGACGTCCAGGAAGGAGTGTCCGTCAAAGGCGTGCATAGATGTCCTCCAGCTTCTTGCGCGCGCGCTCCTGCACGTCGCGATAGAGGGAGTTGCCGTGGGCGTCGATACCGACGGTGAGCGGGCCGAAGTCCTTGACCCGGAACTTCCAGAGGCACTCGGGCATGAGCTCCTCCCAGGCGACCTCCTCGATCTCCTCGATCTGCGTCGTCTCGAGCGCGGCGGCGCCCCCGACGATCGCGAAGTAGACCATCCCGAGCCGCCGCATCGGGTCGATCGCCTCGTCCGGGAAGCCGCCTTTGCCGCAGATCCCACGGACGCCGTAGCGCTCGCCGAGGCCCTCGGTGAAGCGCACCATGCGGGCGCTCGTCGTCGTCCCGATGCAGACCTTCTCGTAGCGGCCCGGTCCGAGCTTGCGGACGCCGGGGGCCGTGTGGAGCAGGAAGGCGCCGGTCAGGTCCATCGGCGGTTCGATCCCCTGGTCGAAGATGCGGATCTGCGTCCGGTCGCGGATGCCGATGATGTGGCCCTGCACGACGACCTCGTCGCCCGCGCGCAGCTTCAGGATCTCTGCGGGATCGGTGACCGGGAAGGTGACCTCGTGCGTGGCCATCGTTACACGTCCCTCTCGTACGAGATCGCGCCGTCCGCGGCAACGTGTGCCGAGGCGCGCCGCGCCGCCCAGCACTGGTAGTTGACGGCAACGGGGTTGAGCGTCATATGCGTGTCCGCATGCTCGACGTGGCAGGCGAGGACCGTGACGTCGCCGCCGAGGCCCATCGGCCCGATGCCGGTCTCGTTCAGAAGCTCGTAGAGCTCCCTCTCGAGCTTCGCGACCTCGGGATCGGGATTCGTCGTCCCCACGGGCCTCGCGATCGCTTCCTTCGCGAGGTGCATGGCGTAGTCGGCGGAGCCGCCGACGCCGACGCCGACGATCCCCGGCGGGCAGGGCTTCCCGCCCGCGCCGACGATCGAGTCGAGGACGAACTCCTTGATCCCGCGCACGCCGTCGGCGGGCACGCACATCTTGAGGAAGCTCATGTTTTCCGAGCCCGAGCCCTTCGGCACGCACTTCACGTCGAGGCCGTCCCAGTCGGGGACGAAGTCCCAGTGCACGATCGGCACGCGGAACCCGACATTCTGTCCCGTGTTCTCACGCGTCAGCGTGTGCACCGTGTTCGAGCGGAGCGGGTGCTCGACCGTCGCCCGCTCCGTACCGTCCCTGAGCGCCTCGTAGATCCGCGCGGGATGGAGCGGGAAGCCCTCGCCGACGCGGCAGTAGTAGACGGCGATGCCGGTGTCCTGGCAGACGAGGTTGCCCTGGTCGTCTGCGATCTCGACGTTGCGGTGGATCGTCTCGAGGACGCGCTTCCCCGTCGTCGAGGTCTCGCGGTCGCGCGCGGTCGCAAGCGCGTCGCGGAGGTCCTGCGGGATGTCCCTGAGCGCCCAGACGTAAAGGTGAGCCGCTGCATCCTCGACGGCTTGCGAGAGGTCGGTGGCAATGACGCTCATAGCTGGCTCGCCCGGCTCTGAGCGTGTTGAGGGGTGTGGGGAACCGGCAGGTTCCCGACGATCTCAGGAAGAAGGGGGCCAGAGGGGGAAACATGGTTTCGGTTCGCCCTTTCCCTGGCGAACGCGAGCTGTAGGCGAGCGTCGCTCATCGCGCCACCTCGGTCGACTCGAGGAGCTCGAGTACCGCCCGCGCATCCTCGCCTCCTGCTCGCGCATGCTCGACGAGCGGAATCCCGTGCGGGCCCTTCGCGTCGTGCATCTCGGGAAAGTCCGCGAGCACGCCGCTGACGATGTCGAAGTACCCGAGCATCGCGGCCGCGAAGAGATCGAGGCGGGCGCCGTGCTCGAGCAGCAGGAGCGCGATCTGGCGCCGGCCCATGTGCGAGGCGGCGCCGAGCGCGGTCTCCCAGTCCCCGCCGCCCCAGTCCCAGGAGGCGTTGACGAGCGCAGGCTCCTCCTCGAGAGCCTCGCGAACGTACTCGAGGTCGCCGTGCGCGCTCGCGACGAACGCCTCGACCGTGTGCGGATCGAGCGGTGCTGGTTTCTCGTTCACGTCTGCGCCCATTCCGCCGCAGCGTTCCCGGCCCGCCGCCCGAAGACCGTGCACTCGAGGAGCGAGTTTCCCATCATCCGATTTCGCCCGTGCGTCCCACCTGCGATCTCGCCGCAGGCGAAGACCCCTTCGAGCGTCGTCTCGGCGCGCTCGTCGATGACGAGGCCGCCGTTCTGATAATGGAGCACGGGGTAGGTGAGGATCTTCTCCCGGAGCGGATCGATCCCTCCCGCCCGATAGCGGCGCAGCATATAGGGCAACGAGATCTCCGCGTCGTCGACCGAAATCCGGGTTGTGTCGAGCCAGACGGCCGGCCTGCCGTCCGGCGTCAGAACGCCCTTCCCCTTCTCGACCTCGTCGAAGATCGCCTGCGAGACGATGTCGCGCGGGCCGAGCGAGTCGGTGAACTCGTCGCCGTCGGCGTTCGCGAGAACCGCGCCGTACGCCCTCGTGGTCTCCGGAATCGAATAGCCCTGCATCGAGGCCGGCCAGGCGCCTCCGTTCGGGTGGTACTGCAGCGCATCGAGGTCGCGCTCGGCCGCGCCGGCGTCAAGGGCGATTCTCGTCACCTCGCCGGTCGCGTTCGCGTGATTGGTGGAGAGCTCGTGTCGTGTCTGAGCCTCCCGGTAGCAGCGGCCGCCGGCGGCCAGGACGACAGAGCTCGCGAGGATGTGGGAGTCTCCTTCTCGGGTCGCGAACGTCGCGGCCCATCCGTTCTCGCGTGGCGCGAGCTCGACGAGGGCGTGATGCGTCAGCGCCGTGCCCGACCCCGTCTCGAACCGCTCGCGCAGCGCTTTCGTGATGGCGTGACCGGTGCGATCGCCGACCTGCAGGAGCCGCTTCCGGCTCGCGCCTCCACAGCGTGCGAGACGATAGCCGCCGTTCGAGCGCGTGAACTCGACACCGCATTCCTCGAGCCAGTGGATCGCGGAAGGTGCCTCCGAGGTGAGGACCTCGACGAGACGCGGGTTCGCGGTCTCGTGCGAGCTCTGCATCACGTCGCGAGCGTGGATCTCGGGCGAGTCGTCCTCTCCGAGCGCTGCCTGGATGCCGCCCTGGGCCTTCGCGGAGTTGCACGCTTGGAGCGTCGTCTTCGTCGCGAGGGCTACACGTGCGCCCGCTCGTTCGGCCGCGACGGCCGCGGCGAGGCCCGCGGCGCCGCTGCCGACGACGAGCACGTCGTAGGACTTGCCGGTGGGCACGAGCCGATGGTAGCGCGTTCGCTTATCTCTGTCATTATCAACCGTTATTTTCTGGGCCGCTTAGCGTCCGCTCGCATCAGCGGCTAGACTCGGCGAGTGGCCACTCTCGCCGACGTCGTCAAGCCGAACTTCATCACCGTCGCGCCCGAGGACACGCTCGGCGAGGTCGCCGAGAAGATGAACGCGCAGAACGTCGGAGCCGTCATCGTGAAGGACTACGGACGGCTGATCGGCATCCTCACCGAGCGCGACATGCTGCGCGCGATGGCGGCGCGGGTGCATACGAGCGATGCGCGTGTTCGACTCTGGATGACCGCCGACCCCATCACCGTGCCACCGGACATGGATCTCGACGATGCGGCACAGATCATGCTCGACAACGGTTTCCGACACTTGCCGGTGGTGGACGGAGAGAACGTCATGGGCGTGGCGAGCCTGCGGCGCGTTCTCGGCGGGCGCAGGAAGGCCGCCTCGGAGCCGGCCCCGACGCCCGAAGCTGCGTAAGTCCTAGCTACAAGCCGACGCGATCCCGCTCACGAGCGTCGTCGCGGCCAGCTTCAGGCCGACGTGCGCCCGTCGAAGCTGGTGGACGAGCTTGGCGTTCTTGCGGATCTCCGAGAGCGCCTCGTGCTCGGTCCCGCCCGCGTCTGTCCGGGCAAAGAGGCAGGAAAGCGAGCTCTTCTTGCCGCCGATCCAGCCCACGGTGTACAGGTACTTGAGCACCGGCTTCGAGTACGGCGCCTTCTTGTAGACCACGCGTGCCTGCCGGACAGAGACCTTCTGGGCGCGGGCGCCGGCGCTCACCGCGGAGACGGCGTTCGCCTGTGTGGTCGGAAGGGAAGCCAGCTGCTGCCCGAACGCGCCGGTGATGGTCGACACGAGAATCGACATCGCTGCGATCACACTCGCGTACTCGACGATCACGGCCTCATCGTCCTGCGTGCAGGCGTCAGCGTCAAGACACGGTTACCACACCGAGCGCAGGAGCCTCTCGGCGTCGCCCGCCGTCACGGGCCGCGGATTGGCTTTCGCGCCCGGGCGGGCCACAACGTCCTCGGCGAGCGCGGGGAGATCGTCCTCCGGTACCCCGAACTCATGAAGGCGCTCGAAACCGCCGAGCCGCGCGAGCTCGCGAACGCGTTCCAGGGGGTCATCCGTCTCCAGCGCGTCGCCGAGGAGCGCAACCGCGTCGGGCACCGCGTTTTCGTTGAACCCGAGTGCCGGGGCCAGGCAGATCGCATTCATCGCCCCGTGCGGAAGCCCGTACCGGCCTCCGAGCGCCTGCGCCAGCGCATGCGCGAGGAAGAGGCCGCGCTCCGCGAGCGCCGTCCCTGCGTACATCGCGCCCTCGAGAAGCCGCGAGCGGGCGTCGAGGTCGCGTTCCTGTTCGACGACGACCGGAAGCCAGCGGCCGATCAGGCGGGCGCCCATGACGGCGTCCGGGTTCTCGCCCGCGTAGAGCGCCTCTGCGCAATGTGCGAGTGCGTTCATCGCCGTCCCAACCGTCTCCGACCGCGGAAGCTCGAGCGTGAGCCTCGGCTCGTACACCACCGCGACGGTGTGCGCGCCGGACCCCCCGGTCTTGGCGCGTCGTGCCTCGTCGGGCATGCCGAAGTACGGCGTCCACTCGGCGCCCGCGTAGGTGGTCGGCACGGCGACGAGCGGCAACCCCGTCGCCGCCGAGACCGCCTTGCCCGTGTCGATGGCACTCCCGCCTCCGAGTGCCACGAGAGCGTCGGCGGTTGCAGCCGCTTCCGTCGCGGCGGTAACCGTCTCGACCGGCGCATGTCTTCGGACGCCGCTGAACCGTCGCTCGACCGGCAGCTCGATCTGCCCGAATCGCGGGCTCGTGACGAGGAGCGGCCGCTCGCAGCCGAGCTCGGCCAGCAGCGGGGCGAGCGCGTCGATGCCCCAGCGGACGATCACGCCGCAAGCCGCGTGTGGGCGAACTGGACGAACGCATCTGCGACCCGGCTGCGTGTGCGCCCGACCGCGCTCGCGAGCGAGATCTCCCTCATCACGTCGAGGCCCTGGACACGAGCTTCGCTGAGCGTGCCCGCTTCGAGGTTCGATTCGACCGCGGTACGCGAGATGAACGTCACCCCGTATCCGGCCTCGACTGCGCGGCGGACCGACTCCTGCAGACCGAGCTCGAGCCGGACATCGAGGTCGCGCAGCCGAATCCCGCGCTTGCGCAGGGCGTCCTCGACGATCTGCCTCACTCCTGCGCCGTCCTGCATGAGGATCAGCGTCTCGGTGCGGAGGTCGTCGAGCGTCACAGTCCGCCCTGCAAAGTTGTGGCCGGTCGGGCACGCGAGAATCACCTGGTCGGAGAAGAACGGCTCGAAGCGCACTCCTCGATGCCGCCGCGATGCGCCGACGATCCCGAGCTCGAGCTCACGGGTTGCCACGTGCTCGACGACGGTCTGCGTGTCCGACACCGTCAGCACGACGTGCGTCCCGGGGTGCTCACCCTGGAACTCGCAGAGGAGCACGGGCAGGACGATGGCCGCAGGGCCGGTGGAGGCTCCGATGACCAGTTGCCCTTCGAGCTCACCCTCTGCGCTCGAGGCCACGTCGGAGACGATCTGCTCCTCGAGAGCGAGCAGTCGCTGCGCGCCCCGATAGAGCCGCCAGCCCGCTTCGGTCGGCTCGACGCGCCGGCCGGAGCGGTCGAAGAGCTGGGTCCCGAGCCGCTTCTCGAGCGCGCGCACCTGCAACGAGACCGCGGGCTGAGTCACCCGGAGTCGCTCGGCCGCCTGCGAGAAGCTGCGCCGCTCGACCACAGCGCAGAACGCTGCGAGCTGCCGCGTATCCATAAGCGAACCTTATCCGTGCGCGCAAGCTAGGGTCACCGGATGCGCGTCTGGATCGACGTCTCGAACTCGCCCCAGGTGCTCTTCTTCCGGCCGCTCGTCGCCCTCCTGGCCCAGCGCGGGCATACGGTCGAGGTGACGACGCGGGACTACGCGCAGACGCTCGAGCTCCTCGAGCTGCACGGCATCCAGCACGAGGTCGTAGGGCCGCGACACGGAGGCGCGAGCGCCTGGGGCAAGGGACGGGCAATGGCAGGTCGTGTCCGTGCGCTGCGTTCCTACGCGCACGCGCGGAACTTCGACATCGCCTTAGCGCATGCTTCGCACGAGCTTCCGCTCGTCGCCCGCTGGCTCGGCATCCCCTCCGCGTATGCCTTCGACTACGAGTTTGCCCGCGTCCAGCACGGCCTCGGCTGCCGGGCCGCACGTCGCGTCGTCGTCCCGGACGCGATTCCCCAGGACCGGCTCGATCGCCTCGGTGCGAGCCCCCGCAAGGTGCGCCGGTTCCCGGGTCTGAAGGAGGAGTACTACCTGTCCGGGTTCGAGCCCGACGGGGGCGTCCTGGACGAGCTCGAGCTCGATGCGCAGAAGGTTCTCGCCGTCGTCCGCACGCCGCCCGACGTGTCGCTCTACCACCGACACGGGAACCTCCTCTTCACGGAAGTGCTGCGTCGGCTGGGGACCGATCCCGGCACGCAAGCGGTCGTGCTTCCGCGGACCGCGGAGCAGCGGGAGGCGGTGCAGGCGCTTGCGCTGCCCGCGCTCGTCGTTCCCGGCCACGCTGTCGACGCCCAGAGCCTCGTCGCGCTCTCCGACCTCGTCGTCTCGGCGGGCGGAACGATGAACCGCGAGGCGGTGGCGTTGGGTGTCCCCGTCTACACCACCTTCGCAGGCCGCGTCGGCGCCCTCGACGAAGCGCTCATCGCGGACGGACGGCTGCGCCCGCTCGTAACGGTCGACGACCTCGAGCTCGTGAAGAAGCCCGTCGAGCGTGCCGCAAGACCCCGCGACCCGGCGCTTCTCCTCGACCTGCTGCTGACTGCGCTTTGAGCCTCCACGGCGCGCAGCGCAGCCCGCGACCTTCGTCTTGAACCAGCTCTTTCCAGGGACGCCGGGAATGGTCGGCATGGTGCAGAAGGCCGCCGACGAGGGATACGCGATCTTCTTCCTCACGGGCAGGCCCGCGACCCAGGAGGCGGCGACGCTCGGAAATCTGACGTCAGACGGTGTCGGCGTCGACGCCGGCTATTCGACGCCGACCACGCTGAACGACGGCGAGGACGGCCTGTTCACCAAGCCCGCGATCGCCAACTACCCCGCGTACCTCCAGTCGGCGTGTGCGGACGAGCTGAGTCAGGGCAAGGCGTGCACGACCGTCCACTACAAGTCGGCCACGCGCGCGCACATCGAGTCGCTCGGATACGAGGTCGTCGCCAACTTCGGTGATCAGTTCAGCGACCTCGTCGGAGGCTCGGCGGACAAGACGTTCAAGATGCCGAACCCGAACTACTTCCTGCCTTAGAACTAGACGAAGACTCGGGCGGACGCTCGCCGACCGATCGCGGCGAGCGTCCGTCTCCTTGTGCGCGCGTCACAAGGAATCGTCTTTCAGCTGGCGGTCGAGGCTTCTTCGGTCGCCGCGAGCGGGACGTCCACCAGCGCGATTCGCCGCGGGTCGCCGACCATCGCGTTCAGCCGCCCCACGAGCTCGAGCGTGTCACCGGCGTCGACCAGCTGCTCGAGCTCCTCGAGCCCGGTTTCGAGCCAGACGGCGTCGATCGGCGGACGGGTCACGAGGAGAATCGCCGCGTGCTTGGACGGCGTCACGGTCTCGTCGTCGGACCACAGCTCCTCGTGCAGCTTCTCGCCGGGACGGGCTCCGATGAACTCGATCGGGACTTCTCGGCCCGGCTCCCGGCCCGACAGCCGAATCATCGTGTCGGCGAGATCGACGATCCGCACGGGCTCGCCCATGTCGAGGACGTACACCTGGCCCCGGCCTCCGATCGCGCCGGCCTGGATGACGAGCTGGACGGCCTCCGGGATGGTCATGAAGTAGCGGGTCATCTCCACGTGCGTCACGGTGACGGGCCCGCCGCGGGCGATCTGCTTGCGAAAGATGGGGATGACGCTGCCCGACGAGGCGAGGACGTTGCCGAAACGCACGCCGCAGAAGCGCGTCTTCGTGTCGTCGCGGTGTCCCCACGCCTCCACCAGCCACTCGCAGAGCGCCTTCGACTGCCCCATGACCGTCTTCGGGTTCACCGCCTTGTCCGTTGACACGAGGACGAAGCGCTTGGCCTCGAACTCCACGGCGACGTCCGCAACCGTTCGAGTGACGAGCGAGTTGTTGCGCACGGCCTCGAGCGGATTCGCCTCCATCAGCGGGACGTGCTTGTACGCCGCGGCGTGGAAGACGACCGCCGGCCGGTACTTGTCGAAGACCTGCCTCATCTTTCGCTTGTTCCCGGCGTCCGCGAGCACCGCCGCCGTCGCGTGGAATCCGCGCTCGTCCACGAGCTCGCGTTCGATATCGAACAGTCCAGGCTCGCCGTTGTCGACGAGCACGAGCCTCGTCGGCCCGACCCGCGCGATCTGGCGGCAGAGCTCCGATCCGATCGAGCCGCCCGCTCCGGTGACGAGGACGACCTCGCCGGTGAGGTAGTCGGCGATCGACGCGATGTCGACCTCCACCGGCTCGCGCCCGAGCAGGTCCTCCACCTCGACGGGGCGGATCTGCCCGGTCAAGTTGAAGTCGGTCGAGATCATCTCCGCGAGACCCGGCAGCGTCTTCACGGGAACGCGCGCGGTCCGCGCGACCTCGACGACACGCTCGCGCGCCTCGCCCGATGCAGAGGGAATCGCGATCAGGAGCTCGTCCGGGCGACGATCGTGAAGCAGGTACTTGAGCTCCGCCGTCGTGCCCAGGACGCGGACGCCGTGCAGCCGCAGGTTCTTCTTCCGCGGGTCGTCGTCGACGAGCCCGATGGGCGTGTACCCGAGCGCCGGGGTGCGCAGCATCTCGCGCAGGATCTGCTCGGCCGCGTCTCCGGCTCCCACGATGATGACCTCTTTGCCCCGGGCGACGATCGTCCCGGCGGCCGGGCGCTCGATCAGCGTGCGCGCGAGGAGCCGGCAGCCCGTCACGAAGGCGAGCAGCAGCAGGAGATAGATGATCCAGATCCCCCGCGGAACCCGAGCCGGATGAAAGGCCGTGAGCGTGAAGACGAGGAACACGACGACGACGGAGACGCCGACTCCTCTGAGGGCGCCCCACATGTCCCTCGTCGAGACGTACCGCCACCACCGGTTGTAGAACCCGAATGCGACGAAGACCGGAATCGTGATGGCGACGACGAGGAAGACGACGTCCCAGTCGAGGTACCGCCTGTAGTAGACCGGCGGCTGATGGTCGAAGCGCACGTACCAGGAGAGCATCCAGGCCGCAGCGACGAGGGCCACGTCGATGACCAGCTGCCAGAGACGGTGGCGATTGACGGGGCTTCTCACGCGCGCACCCCGAGTGTGGCCTGCACGGTCTCGACCACGCGTTCCTGCTGCTCGAGCGTGATCCCGGCCCAGAGCGGGACGGAGAAGTTCTCGCGGGCGGCTCGCTCCGTCTCGGGTAGGTCCCCCTCCCTGTAGCCGAGGTAGCGAAGGGCCGGCTGCAGGTGCAGAGGAGGCAGGTAGTACTGCGCGTTGCCGATGTGCGCGGCGGTCAGCGCCGCGCGAATCTCGTCGCGGTGCGGCGAGCGACAGACGAACAAGTGGTAGACGTGACCTGGCTGGTCCTCCGGGATCTCGCACGCCTCGCCCAGGCCGAGCTCCTCGTAGCGCCGGGCAGCCTCGCGCCGCCGCGAGGTCCACTCGTCGAGCTCGCGGAGGAAGACGCGCAGGATCGCGGCCTGAATCTCGTCGAGCCTCGAGTTCGTCCCGATGTACTCGAACGTCCGCTTCTCCTTCGAGCCGTGGAAGCGAAGCATGCGGATCCGTTCCGCGAGCTCCTCGTCGTTCAGCGCTACGAGACCGCCGTCTCCGAGCGCGAAGAGATTCTTCGTGGGATAGAAGCTGAACGTCGAGGCCACTCCGACGCGGGCGATGTCCGGCGACCCGAACGCCTGTGCTGCGTCCTCGACGAGCGGGAGCCCGAGTTGCGAGAGGTCCTCGAGCGGAGCGGGGCGGCCGAACAGGTGCACGGGCATGATCGCCTTCGTGCGCGGCGTGATCCTCGTGGCGACGCTCTCGGCGTCGAGGTTGAGCGTGCGGGGATCGATGTCTGCGAACACGGGCGTAGCGCCGACCCGCGCAATCGCCTCGGCGGTCGCATAGAAGGTGAACGCGGGACAGACGACCTCGTCCCCCGCGCCGATCTCGAGCGCGTTCAGGACGAGCACGATCGCATCCGTGCCGTTGCCGACACTCACGGTCTGTCCGACCCGCAGGTAGGCCGCAGCTTCCTCCTCGAAGGCGGCGACATTCGGCCCGAAGACGAACTGCCCGCCCTCGAGCACCTCGTCGACGACAGCCTTGATCTTCGGGATCAGAGGCGCGTACTGCGCCTTCACGTCGATGAGCGGGATCGGAGCGGAGCTCGGGGTCACAGGTCGCGAGTGTATGGGCGGGTTCCGGCGTGACGCGGAGGTTCCACGGCGCTTAACTCCTGCTTCCCCGTTACTGCGCGGACTCCTCGGTGACGCGCCGACGTCGCAGCCGTCGGACGAGTAGCCATGCGACGAGGGCAGCCACGGCCGCGACCACGACGTAGTCGACGTAGCTCGAGGCGTTGTGGATCTGCTCCCAGCTCGCGCCGGCCCCCCATCCGGCGCCCGCGAAGGCGAAGCACCAGATCGCGGAGCCCGCGAGCGTGAGCAGGACGTAGCGCACGAACCGCGCCTCGAGCACCCCGGCAGGAATGGAGACGAACGAGCGGACGAGCGGGGTGAGGCGACCAAGGAAGACCGCCCAGTTCCCCCAGCGTTCGAACCACCTCTCCGCCCGGTCGAGGCGTTCACGATCCAGGTGGAGCCAGCGGCCGTGGCTTTCGACGTACGGTCGGCCGCCGTAGCGGCCGATGGCCCAACCCGCGATCGCTCCGAGCGTGTAGCCGAGCGTGCCGGCGAGCGCCACAGCGACGTAGGCGGAGAAGCCGTACGCGAAGTCGTGGCCGAAGAGCACGACCTGTTGACTAGCGAACGCGCCCGAGGCGACGGCCCCGGCGTAGACCATGACCACCTCGCTCGCGACGGGGAAGAGCGCGTCCACGAACATGAGCAGGAAGACCGCGTACAGGCCGTAGTCGCCGATCGCGGAGGTGACGGCGTCGGTGACGCCGCTCACGATCGAGGCGACGGGCATCGCGCGAGTCTAGTGTCCCTTCAGGTAATGCTGCCCCGCTTCCGGTGCGCGAAAAGCGAGCCGGGCAAGGACGCAGGGAGCGGCAATAGCGAGCCTATTGCCGCGACTGAGGACGCAGCCTGGCGAAGCTTTGCAGCCGCCGGAAGTGATCGACTGCATTGCCTGCAGGGGCACTGGATACGAGCCCAGCTACTTCTTCGGGCCCGCGACTCGGCGAATCCGCAGCGGCTGCTCCAGCGAGACCGAGCCCATCCCGTTCTGCGCGGTGACGACCACCTTGTAGAGGCCTCCGTACGCGGGCCGCCCGTCTTTCCGGATTCCGTTCCACACGACCGAGACGGTGCCCGCGGGATACGTCGTCTGGGCGACGGTTCGCAGGAGGATCCCCTGCGGCGTCTCGACCTGGACCCGGACCCGGGCGGCGCGTGTCTGCGTCCAGCGAATCCCGAGGTCGCGCCCTCGCGGAGGAAGGAGGAGCGTTCGCGGCGCGACCCGTAGGAAGCCGATGGTCGAGTTGACCCAGAAGCGCCGGGTCGCCGTCGAGACCTGGCTCTGGTCGTCGGTCGCGGATACGCTCAACTTCCACCGCCCTTCCGCGGGTGCCGGTCGAGCGGTGCGCTTCGACCCGGCCGGTTGCGGCGTGGGCGGCGGCGGGAACGCGACGTGGTAGATACCCGGGCCGCGAAGCCCCGTCTCCTGCAAGGCCGTGCTGCCGTCCGGAGCTTCGAGCGTCACGGTCGTCGTCGAGGGACGGACGATCTTGAAGGACAGCTGCTGCGAGTCGTCGATCCCGTCTCCGTTCGGCGACACGACCGGGACCTTGAGCGGGGGCGCGTAAACCCCGCTGTACACGAGCATGAGCGCGGTGGCGATCGGGCGCTCGCGCCCGTCCGAGGGACGGTTCAAGAGCGTCCCCTCGAAGGCGAGCGTGGTCGATCCGCCTGTGTCGAGCGCCATCGCGCGGACGGCGCCGAGCCGCATCATCGTCTGGGCGAGCTCGAAGTTCGTCATCCCCACGGAGTAGCCCTGTTGCCTGCCGTCGATCGCCACGAGCAGCAGCCGGCCGTCGGGAAGCTGGCCGACGGCGCTCCGCGGCGCACGGGGAACGAGCTGCGAGGTCGTGAAGCCCTCGTTCGCACTGAACACCGGCCTCCCGTTGCTCACGAGCACGGGGCCTCCTCCCACGGCGTCGGCGATTCCCGTCCAGTCGGGCTCCAGCGTGAGGCGGATCGTCACGTTCGCGCCGAGCGGAGCCTCAGCCGCGAGCGCCTTTGCGGCCGAGCCGCGAGCGACGAGGACGGCCGTACCCCGAGCAAGGTCGACCGGCGCGCCCTCCTCCGAGTCGGCGACCGCGCCGACGAGGTCCGTGTCCGGGATCGCGGTCGGGAACGGCGAGAGGACGACCGCGAAGGATCCGGGAAGCCTCGGAGTCGACGCGCCCCAGTCGGAGGTGAAGAGCGAGATTCCGTTCGCGCCGGGCGGCGCGTTGAAGCCGTTGAGCGTCCGCCGCGCGACCAGCCCTTGCCACGATCCGCGCAGCTTCACGCGCTGGACGTCGAGCGTTCCGTCGGCACTGATCCCGAGGCTCGATCTCCCGGCGTTCGGAGGGCTGACGAGCGCGCCGTCCCGAACGAGGATCCCGCTCGGGTGCCCGTCCTTGAACGAGAAGTAGTCGGCGTTGATCCCGACCGCCGTCCCCTGCGTATCGAGCCGGCGCTCCATCGAGGTCACCGTCTCGCGCCCGGTCAGCGTCTCGTTCGAGAGCGCGGGCTCGAGACGGTAGAGGCCGGTTGGACGAGGGCCCGTGACGACGCGAATCGCGACCGGCCCGTGCGGCGTGAACTGCACGTCGTCGCGATACGTGACGTTCGGAAGGAGCTGCGTCGTCTGCCCGAGTGCTGCCGAGGCGAAGGCGAGCGCGAGGGCGAGACCCCCGCCGAGGACGAGCGCGAGACGAAGCACGGCGCGTCGAGGGTAGCCCACCGCGAACGCCGGTTTGCACGCTCTTACAGGATCTGAACAGGCGCGCCGCTACGCCGGCGGTGGCGCGAGCGAGCGCGCGACCTCGGCGAACTCGGCGAGCGCCGCCTCCAGGTCCTCGACGATCTCCTGCGCCATCACGTCGGGCGGCGGGAGGTTCTCCATGTCCTCCAGGGACTCGTCCCTGAGCCAGACGAGGTCGAGGCTCACCTTGTCCCGCTGCAGGAGCTCGTCGTAGGTGAACCGCTTGAAGCGATCGGACTCCGACCGAGCGCGACGATCCTCCGCCGAGTACGCCTCGACGAAGTCCTGCAGGTGCTCGTACCGCAGCGGGTTCTGCTTGAGCGTGAAGTGCTGGTTCGTGCGCAGGTCGTAGACCCAGAGCTCACGCGTCCACGGCGTTTCGGAGGCCGGCTTGCGGTCGAAGAAGAGGACGTTCGCCTTTACTCCCTGCGCGTAGAAGACGCCCGTCGGCAACCGAAGCAAGGTGTGCACGTCGCACTCGTGCAGGAGCTTGCGGCGCACCGTCTCGCCCGCGCCGCCCTCGAAGAGGACGTTGTCGGGGACGACCACGGCTGCGCGCCCGCCGATCGCGAGCAGCGTCTTGACGTGCTGCACGAAGTTGAGCTGTTTGTTCGAGGTCGACGTCCAGAAGTCGTCGCGGACGACGACGAGATCCTCCCGCGAGACGTCTCCCTCCTCGTTCACGAACGTCATCGAGGACTTCTTCCCGAAGGGCGGGTTCGTCAGCACCATCTCGAACCGGTCGCCGGGGTCGGCCTTGAGCGCGTCGTCCACGATGATCGGGCTCTCGTGCTCCTCGTCGCCGATCCCGTGCAGGAGGAGGTTCATCACGCAGAGACGTGCGGTGTTGTCCACGATCTCCCAGCCGCGAAAGGCGTCGTACCGGAGGTGCCGCTTCTGATCCGGGTCGAGCAGATGCCTGTGCGAGATGGACTCGTACGCGGCCAGCAAGAAGCCGCCGGTGCCGCAGGCTGGGTCGCAGATCGTCATGCCCGGCTCGGGTTGCATGACCTCGACGATGGCCCTGATGAGCGGCCGCGGCGTGAAGTACTGGCCCGCGCCCGTCTTCACGTCCTCCGCGTTCTTCTCGAGCAACCCCTCGTACGCGTCGCCCTTGACGTCGGCGTCGAGCGTGAGCCAGCTCTCGCGGTCGATCAGGTCGACGACGAGGCGGCGCAGCTTCGCCGGATCCTGGATCCGGTTCTGCGCCTTGCGGAAGACGACACCGAGCATCCCTGTTCGGCGCCCGAGCTCGGTCAGCACGTGCCGGTAGTGCACCTCGAGCTCGTCGCCGTCGCGGGCGAGCAGGCTCTGCCAGTCGAGCTCCTCTGGGATGATCGACGGCCTCGAGAACGGCGGCTTCGTCTGCTCGTCCGCCATCTTGAGAAAGAGCAGATACGTGAGCTGCTCGAGGTAGTCGCCGTACGAGAGCCCGTCGTCGCGAAGGACGTTGCAGTAGCTCCAGAGCCGCTGGACGAGACCGGTCTGCGCGCTCATGCGAGATCCGCCTCCACCGCTTCGACGATTGCTCGCGCATGCGCCAATGCCTCGGCCGCGTCCGAGGCGTCGACGACTTCGGCTCCGTACTCCGTGTCGTGGCGCACGACGCGCATGTCCTCGAAAGCCGAGACGTGCTCAGCGGAGGCTCGGCCCGTCAATGCCACTCGGGCGTATCGGCCAGTCTGGTAGTGCGCCCCGAAACGAGGCCTGACGCGAAGACCGTTGGCACGCATATGGGCAACCACTGCTTTTCGCGCTGCGTCATACGCGAGAGTGAAAGCACCAGTTGGATCGTGCTGCGAGGCTGCTTCGGCGCCGAGCAAGTGGTTCCGGGCGGTGGCGAGCTCCTTCTGCGCCTCCGCCCGGTCCGCCTCCACGCGAACGAGGACACCTTCGGCGAGCAGCGCGGCAACCTCGTCTCCGGTCATGTCGCGTTGCTCGGACGCAGCTGGACACGGACCAGTGGGCTCTTTTGCACCTGCTTCAGGAAACCACTCTTCGCAGCCCTCCACTCCTCTGGCGTGACGATCGTCACGTTGACCTCGCGCTTGAGCTGGTCGGTCAACCGCCGCTCGGCGCCGGCGATGGCAAGTCGCGATGGGCGCCCGACCGCGATCACGTCGATGTCGGCCGGATCGAGGCCAGCCTCACCGTGGTAGCGCGCTGCCCAAGACCCGTACAGATACGCCTCCTCGATCCCCTCGACCTGTTCGAGCTCCGTTGCGACAGCTGTCTCCGGGCCGAATGCCTTCACCAACAGCCCGTAGAGCTCCTGAAAGTACGGCGAGTCCGCGTTCGCCCGGAGAATCCTTTGACGTCCGACGCGCTCGGAGCGGACGAGCCCCGCCCGCTCGAGACGATCTGCTTCCCGCTTCACGCCTCCGCGATCGATACCCAGCTCACGTGCAAGATCGGCGAGCGGCACGGCTCTCTCGGGAGCGAGGTAGAGACGAGCGAGCAGCCGACGCTGACCGTCGGAGCGGAAGATCGGGAGCAGGAGAGACGGCTGTGTTCTCATGATCGTTGTCTAAAAATCAGCGATTGATGACGAATAGACAACGATCGTAGCGCCTTCCGCCAAGTGACAAAGTGTCACTTGGCTCGGATTCGTACGTCGGTGCCGTCTCGTGCTCGGCACGGATGCGGTCGAGGAGCACCGACGCCGGCTCGTCCGACGGGTCCTGCGGGACGAGCTCGCCGCGGAAGGCACGCTCGAGGATCGAGCGGCGGAGCGCGGCCGAGCGCCGCTGCGCCCGCGTGATCGACGCGCGCATCGCGTCGATCACCGACAGCCGCTCCTCGACCTCCGCCACGATCCGCCTCTGCTCCTCGAGGGGCGCGGCGGGAACCGGAAACGCTTTCAACGTCGTCAGGTTCAGAGAAGCCAGGTTTGTGGTCTGACGCCCATGCTCTTCGAACCAGAGCCGGCCGAACGTGTTGCCGTGCCAAGAGACGAACTTGGGCTCGAAGTCGCCTTTGAGTCGGGCCCTAAAGACGTGATTCTGATGAATGCAGTTCTCGATCTCGCCCGACCACACCCAACCACGCCCGAGCTTGTCGCGGTCACCGCCCTCGTT
>VAWZ01000092.1 GCA_005888365.1 Actinomycetota bacterium | reverse complement strand
CCGAGCGGAAAGGCGATCCGGTCGAGCATGTGCGGCGAAAGCGTCGCGAGCATGTAGGACTGGTCCTTTCCCGCGTCGGCCGCGCGCGCGATCAGACGGCGGCCGTCCCGCTCGACGATGCGCGCGTAGTGGCCCGTCCACAGGACATCGGCCCCGGCCGCGGTCGCGAACGCGACGAGCCGGTCAAAGCGGAACGACCCATTGCAGGTCGTGCACGGATTCGGAGTCTCCCCGGCCTCGTAGCCGGCGACGAAGGGCGCGACGACCGTCGAGCGAAAGTCCTGGCGCAGGTCGAGCGTCACGTGAGGCAGGCCGAGCTCGTGGCAGGTCGCCCGGGCAGCGGCGACCGCCTCTGCCGAGCAGCAGGCGCGCTCCGCGGAGGGCCCGGCCGGATCCTGCCAGAGCCGCAGCGTGACCCCGATTGCGTTCGGCGCTGCCCGCAGGAGCGCGACGGCGCTGTCGACGCCGCCGCTCATCGCCACGGCCACGCGCCCGGCCCTCGGCTCGGCCACGAACTCCTGGCCGAGCGCCGACGCGAGCGCCTCGACTGCAAGCGGCGCCCCTCGCACAGCCGCTGCCTCGAGCAGCGTAAGGCCGACGAGCGAGCGCTCGAGCCCGTCCGCGTCGGCGGCGAGGATGCGGTCGCCGTGGAGCCGCAGCCGAACGAGTGCCCAGTCTCCCGCGCGGGTAGCGTCGCCGCTGATCTCCCTCACGGACATCGGATCAGGCTAGCGGGGAGAGAGGTGCTCCACCCTGCCGATGAAGTCCCGGCCGCTGCGAACCTGGCCTTGCCAGGTGGGTGCCGTGCGGGGCGTCGGCAACGCCTATCCCCGACGCCGGCTCCCTTCGCGTGTGTGTTGGTTCACGTTGAAGCCGGGCCACGCACAGGGTCGAGCGGGTCCATGCTAACCGTTCTCGTCCGCCGCGAAGCGCCACTCGATCTCTTCCGTTCCTTCGAGATGGAGCATGTGCGCGAGGCGCTCCGTCACCTCGATCTGCCTGCCGGGCTGGACGAGCGTGTTGTCGATGACCTCGGTGAGGATCTCCGCGTCTCCGTTACGGAGAACGAGCTTGGCGCCGCACGGAAGGACGGGATGCGTCACACCGAGCGACCTCGAGGTCAAGATCTCACCGCAGCTCGTCCGTTGTGCGTCGCCCACCGCGCCGCGCGAGCCGGCGAACGCGTGGTTCCAGCCCGAAGGAGCGACGGCGCTGGCGAAGGTGGCGGGAGTCGCACTGTCGCCGCGCTGCTCGACGACCGCGATCGCAGCAACGCCTCCGAGGAAGGCGACGGCGGCAAGAACGACGACCCGCTCTCCGAAGGATGCAAGCACGAGCGCCAAGTGTTGCGGAAAACGCCGGCCCACCGACCGCCCAGCTTCTCGACTTCCCGGCTTGCCGACTGCCCGGCTTGCCGATTGGTCTGAGCGAGACGAACGCGGGACCAACGACCCCCGGGGGATCCCCGAATCCCTGCGGTCACCGTATCGCGAGAGCCGTCACGCATGGGAGACGACTTCGCACCGAGTTCGAGAGGGCCTACGACAAAGTCAGAAACGGCGCCGAAAAACGCGCCGACCCATCATGTCGGCTCCTCGACGAGCCTGATCCCGAGCTCCTGCAGCTGCTCAGCCGACACTTCCGAAGGCGCTCCGCTCATCGGATCCACGCCCGCCTGATTCTTCGGGAAAGCGATGACGTCACGAAGATTCGGCTCCCGGGCGACCACCATCATCATGCGATCGATCCCGAACGCGATCCCGCCATGCGGCGGCGCCCCCATCGCGAGAGCGTCCAGGAGGAAGCCGAACTTCGCGCGCTGCTCCTCGGGTGACATCTGCAGCACTCCGAACACGCGCGCCTGGAGGTCGGGCTCGTGCATCCGCAACGACCCCCCGCCGATCTCGTTTCCGTTCGCAACCAGGTCGTATGCGAGCGCACGAGCGCCGGCCGGGTCCTCGTCGAACCGGTCCTCCCACTCGAGCGTGGGACGCGTGAACGGATGGTGCATGGCACCCCAGCGGCGCTCTTCCTCGGACCACTCGAACATCGGAAAGTCCGTGATCCAGGCGAACTCGAAAGCCTCTTCGGCGACGAGGTCGAGCTCCCGGGCGAGGTGCTCGCGTAGCGCACCGAGGACGCGCGCGACGATCTTCGGCTCGTCGGCGCAAAAGAGGGCCGTCGATCCCGGCTCGCCACGAAACGCGTCGAGCTCGGGTTCCGAGAGGAACTTCGCAATCGGCGAGCGCACCTCGCCCTCCTCGTCGAACACGAGGTAGGCGAGTCCCTTCGCGCCCCACCGTCTCGCCACCTCCTCGAGGCGCTCGAGCTCGAGGCGTGAGAACGCTTGAGGCGCGCTCAGGAACCGGACCGCTCGGGCGTTCGCGAACACTCCGAATTCGGACACGCGCGTGACCTCGGTGGCGTCGGCGATCTCGAGCTGGTAGCGGAGGTCGGGCTTGTCCGTTCCGTAGCGGAGCATCGCCTCGTCGTAGGTCATGCGCCGAAACGGAGGCTCGAGCTCGACCCCGATGCACTCGCGCCACACCTCGCGGCACATCTCCTCCATCAGCGCGAGGATGAACTCGGTGTCCGGAAATGCCAGCTCGACGTCGAGCTGCGTGATCTCCTGGACACGGTCCGCACGAAGATCCTCGTCCCGGAAGCAGATGGCGATCTGGTAGTAGCGCTCGAACCCGCCGATCACGAGCAGCTGCTTGAGAATCTGCGGGCTCTGCGGCAGGGCGAAGAACCTTCCCTTCTGCAGTCGGCTCGGCACCACGAAGTCGCGCGCTCCTTCGGGCGTCGGCTTGAACAGAATCGGCGTCTGCAGGTCGAGGAACCCGGCCGACTCCATCACTTGCCGAATCGTCGACACGAGCCGTGCGCGGAGCGTCAGGTTCCGGTGCAACCGGTCTCGCCGGAGATCGAGCCAGCGGTAACGGAGGCGGAGCGTCTCGTCGACGCCCTCCTCGTCGAGCTGGAACGGGAGCGGCGTCGAGCGTGACACGATCTCGAGCTCGTCGACCTGGATCTCGACCTCGCCGGTGGCCATCTTCGGATTGACCGTCTCGGCCGAACGCGCGACCACCGCACCCGTCGCCCGGAGGACGTACTCGTTGCGAATCTCCTTCGCGACCTCAGCCGCTTTCGGGGAGCGCTCCGGGTTGACTACCAGCTGCAGAAGGCCCGAGTCGTCGCGCAGGTCGACGAAGACGAGGCCGCCGTGATCGCGGCGACGAGCCGCCCAGCCGGCGACCGTCACCGTCGACCCGACGTGCTCGACACGTGGCTCGCCGCACATGATGTCGCGCCACTTCATGCTTCGAGTCTCGCGAGAACCTCGTCGAGCGCGACCGGCTCCTCCTCGCGACCCGCACGCCGGACGGACGCGCCGTCCGCGCGCACGACGACCGTCCTGGCAGCTCCGAGCCGTGCCGCCTGCGTGAGCTGGCCCTTCAGCGACCGTCCCGCGTAGTCGGTATCGCAAGGAACACCGCGCCCACGCAAGTCCTGGAGCCACGTCGCGACCAGCTCCCGGGAGGCTCCGTCCGCGACGGCGAAGAAGACGTCGACCTGAGGCGGCGGCACCGCCACACCGGCGAGCTCGACCGCGAGAACGAGGCGCTCGAGGCCCGCGCCGAACCCCACTCCGGGATTGTCCGGACCGCCGATCTCGGCGATCAGACCGTCGTAGCGACCACCGCCGGAGAGCGCGCTCTGGGCGCCCTCGTCGGGCCCGACGAACTCCCAGGTCGTGCGTGTGTAGTAGTCGAGGCCGCGGACGAGGGTGGCGACGAGCTCGTAGGAGACGCCATACGCGTCGAGCTGTGCCCGCACTGCGGAGAAGTGGTCCCTGCATGCGTCGCACAGCGACTCGCCGATCTTCGGCGCCTCGGCGAGCGCCTCCTGGGTGGCACGTGGCTTCGCCTGCAGGTTGTCGAAGACACGGAGCGGGCTCGTCTCCGCCTTCTCGCGCGTCGCCTCGTCGAGCCGGTCGAGGTTCGCCTCGAGCCACGCTCGCAGCTCCCGTACATATGCGGGGCGGCACTCGCGACAGCCGATCGAGTTGAGCTCGAGCCGGAAGTCGCCGACACCCACGTTGCCGAGCAGCGTGTGGTAGAGCTCGATCAGCTCCGCGTCCAGCGCCGGATCCTCCGACCCGATCGCCTCGACCGAGAGCTGCCAGTGCTCGCGGAAACGGCCGCGCTGCGGCGCAGCGTAGCGGTACATCGGTCCAATCGTGTACAGCTTGGCGGGCTGCGGCTCGCGATGCATCCCGTGCTCGACGTATGCCCTGCAGATCGGGGCGGTCGCCTCTGGGCGCAGCGTGAGCGAGCGTCCCGCCCGGTCCTCGAACGTGTACATCTCCTTCTGGACGACGTCCGATCCGGTGCCGGACGTGCGCTCGAAGAGCGCGGTGTCCTCGAAGACCGGGGTGATGATCGGCCGGTAGCCGTAGAGCGCGCACAGCCGCTCGGCCTCACCGGCGACTCGTCGCCAGGTGGGCTGCTCGGAAGGGACGACGTCGTGCGTCCCTCGCGGACGCTCGATCCGTGCGCTCGAGGTCACCCGGCACGCTCCGCGCGAAGCTCGGCCAGGAACGGGTTGTGGTCGAGCTCATGGCCCAGTGTCGTCGCGGGCCCATGGCCTGGATAGACGACGGTCTCGGGCGGATACGCCTCCGCCAGCGACCGGATGGACGCGACGAGTTCGTCCCAGCCGGCGCCGGGCAGATCGGTGCGGCCTACCGATCCAGCGAAGAGCACGTCCCCGGAGAAGAGGCACCCGTCGGCTTCGTAGGCGAGATGCGCCGGCGAGTGTCCCGGAACGGAGCGGACGTCGAAGGTGATGCCGGCGACCTCGATCCTCTCCCCACCGAGCAGGAGGACGTCCGGAGCATGCGGACGGAGCGACACGCCTGCCGGCGTCGAGCCTGCCGGACTCTCCAGCGCGGCCCGCTCGCCCTCGGGCATGTACACGCTCGCACCCGTGCCGTCTGCGAGGTCGGCGACGCCGAGAAGGTGGTCCCAGTGCCCGTGGGTCACGAGGATGCCGTCGCAGCGCGCTCCCATGTGCGCGAGGGTCAGCCGGAGCTCGGTCGCGTCGCCGCTCGGATCGACGACCGTTGCCTCGGAGGCGCCGAGCTCACTCCGGACGACGTAGCAGTTGGTCCCGATCGGTCCGAGCGAAAGCTGTTCGACCCGTAGCGACATCAGGTGGCCGAGTCAGCTCCGGCGGCGTCCGTCGGACTGCGCGCCGCGTGCCGCTCGTCTCTGGTACGAGCGCCAGAAGAGCCCGTCCAGGAAGTAGCTGAACGGAACGAAGACGAGTGCGATGAGGGCGGTCTGAACCATGCGGTCTGTGAGGCTCAGGTTCTTGGACAGGACGCTGATGACGACGAACATGATCGGGAGGAAGATCAACCCGCGCCGGAACGTGCGGCGCCACGAGGGCGGCTGAGGCTCGCGTCCACGGCGAGCCCCCGGCGCACGCGAGGGCAACTGGGAGTTGCGCGCGGGAGCTCCGTCGGGATCGACCTCGTTTCCTTCCGCGTCCTCCCAGACGTACTCGTGGCGAAGCTCCTTGGCCCGCCGGCGTCGTTGCTTACGGGTCGGCATGAAGCGATTATGCCCGGCTGCGCCACGCAATCCGGCCGCCCACCACGACGGTGTCGACGACCGGGCCTGCGAGATGGTAGGCGAGGTAGCGCCAGTCCTCCGCCGCGAGCAGGACGAGATCGGCGTCGAAGCCCGGCGAGATCCTGCCCTTGTGGGCACCGCGTCCGAGCACGTGCGCGGGATTGACGGTGACGGCGACGAGGGCCTCCTCCGGCGACAGCCCGAGCTGGGTGCAGGCGAGCGAGCAGACGAGCGGCAGGCTCTCGCAGAACGCGCTTCCAGGGTTGAAGTCGGTGGCGAGCGCGATCGCCGCTCCCGCGTCGACCAGCTCACGAGCGGGCGGCATCGCGCGGCCGAGGAAGAGCGCGCTCGCGGGCAGCAGCACGCCGACCACGTCGCTCGCGGCGAGCATCTCGATTCCGTGCTTGCCCGTCGCTTCGAGATGGTCGACCGAGTGCGCACGAAGCTCGATCGCGAGCTGGATCGCACCCATCTCCGTGAACTGGTCGCCGTGCAGCCGAAGCGCGAGCCCGGCCTCGGCGCACGCAGCCAGATAGCGACGCGCCTGCTCGACGTCGAAGGCGCCGCGTTCGACGAACACGTCCGCCGCCTCGGCTACGCGGCTCGCCTCGGGTAGCACGTCCTGCAGGAGAAAGTCGAGATAGGTGTCGGATCCCTCCTCGGCGAATTCGGGTGGCACGGCGTGAGCGCCGAGCCACGTCGGGACTCCGCCGGCGTCCCTGATGACGCGCAACTGGGCGAGCTCCGTCTCGCGATCGAGCCCGTAGCCGGACTTCGCCTCGAACGTGGTCGTCCCCGCCTGCAGCATCCATTCTCGGTGGCGGGCGACGGCGGCGGCCAGCGCCGGCTCGGCGGCCGCACGCGTCGCCCCGACCGTCGCGAGGATCCCTCCGCCCGCCGCGTGGAGCTCCTCGTAGGTCGCGCCGGCCGATCGGAGCGCGAACTCGCCGACCCGATCGCCCGCGAAGCAGGCGTGCGTGTGGCAATCGACGAGCCCTGGGATGGCCGAGAGCCCGCGCCCGTCGAGCTCCTCGACGTCGTCGCCAGGCCGGTCTTCTTCGAGGAGCGGCAGCTCGCGCATCGCTCCGACCGCGGCGATGCGGCCGTTCTCGCACAGGACGAAGCCGTCCGAGATCACCTCGACGTCCCTCAACGCCGCCCCACGCGCCGGCGCGCCGCCCACGGCTGGCGTCGCGACCTGGGCGAGGTCGCGAATCAGCAGCCGTTCGGACGCCGCACCCGCTGAGGTCACGCGTCGCGGCTCGGGCTGGACGGGAGGTCGAGCCCGTGCGTCCGCGCGGTCGCGAGGGCCTCCTCGTAGCCGGCGTCGGCATGACGCATGACTCCGGTTCCAGGGTCGGTCGTCAGTACCCGCTCGAGCTTCTCGGCTGCCGCATCGGTTCCGTCGGCGACGACAACCATGCCGGCATGGATCGAGTTGCCGATACCCACGCCGCCGCCGTGATGGACGCTGACCCAGGTCGCACCCGCGGCGACGTTGAGCAACGCGTTCAGAATGGGCCAGTCTGCAATCGCGTCCGACCCGTCCCGCATCGACTCCGTCTCGCGGTACGGCGAGGCGACCGAGCCCGAGTCGAGGTGGTCGCGGCCGATGACCACGGGCGCCGACACTCGCCCCGAACGCACGAGCTCGTTGATTGCCAGCCCTGCGCGAGCCCGTTCGCCGTAGCCGAGCCAGCAGATCCGCGCCGGGAGCCCCTGGAACGCGACGCGACCCTGCGCGAGCTCCAGCCAGCGGCCGAGGAGCACGTCGTCCGGAAAGAGCCGCCGAAGCTCGCCGTCGATCTCGGCGATGTCTCGCGGCTCGCCCGACAGTACGGCCCAGCGGAAGGGCCCGATTCCTCGACAGAAGAGCGGCCGGATATAGGCCGGGACGAAGCCCGGGTATGTGAACGCCTCCGCTACGCCTGCCTCATAGGCCTCCCCTCGCAGATTGTTGCCATAATCGAAAACGTAGCACCCCGCCCGGACGAGCGCGAGCAGGCCCTCGACGTGTGCCGCGATCGAGACGCGCGCCCGCCGGAGGTACTCGTCGGGGTCGCTCGCACGAAGTGACGCCGCGGCGTCGACGTCGAGGCCTTGGGGCACATATCCGTTCAGCGGATCGTGGGCGGCCGTCTGGTCGGTGACGAGGTCGAAGCGCTCTCCGCGGCGGGCCAGCTCCGGAACGACGTCGGCCGCGTTTCCGAGGAGGCCGACCGACAACGGGCGTCCGTCTCGAGCGGCCGCCCGCACGCGGGCGAGCGCGTCGTCGAGCGACTCGGTCGCTTCGTCCAGGTACCTCGTCTCGATACGCCGCTCGATCCGGGAGGGATCGACTTCGACGCAGTGGGCAGCGGCTCCGGCCATCGATGCAGCGAGCGGCTGCGCCCCACCCATCCCGCCGAGACCGGCGGTGAGGATCGTCCTGCCCGCGAGCTCCGGCGAGCCGAAGTGCCGCTCCCCGGCGGCGGCGAAGGTCTGGTAGGTGCCTTGGAGAATCCCCTGCGTTCCGATGTAGATCCAGCTTCCGGCCGTCATCTGGCCGAACATCGTGAGCCCCTCCGCCTCGAGGCGCCGGAACTCGTCCCACGTCGCCCACCTCGGGACGAGCAGGGAGTTCGCGATCAGGACGCGAGGTGCCGCCTCCGTCGTGCGAAAGACTCCGACGGGCTTCCCGCTCTGGACGAGCAGCGTTTCGTCGTCCCGCAGCCGCAGGAGCGTGCGGACGATCGCCTTCAGCGCGTCGTGGTTGCGCGCCGCCTTGCCCGTCCCCCCGTAGACGACGAGCCGCTCCGGGTGTTCGGCGACCTCCGGGTCGAGGTTGTTCAGGAGCATCCGCAACGGCGCCTCCGTCTGCCACGAGCGAGCGTTCAGGGTCTGGCCGCGGGGCGCGCGGATGCGCGCGAGGTCGCCGCAGAGCGCCTCGACCGCCGCGTCGAGCGTGACGACGTCCGTCATACGAACGCGCCCACCTCGGCCTCGACCGCCTCGACGACCGCTCCCGACCGAATCTCCGAGGCGACCCGCTCGATGTCCCGGCCGAGGGAGCGATCCTCGACGACACGTGCCGACAGCGAGCGCACGGCGTCGTGCGTCGCCTGCACGCCGCGACCCGGCGTGAGCGGAGCGAGGAACTCGACCGCCTGCGTCCCTGCGAGCAGCTCGATTGCGAGCGTATGCTCGGCGTTGTCCAGGACACGCAGGGCTTTGAGGCCAGCGGCGTTGCCCATGGACACGTGATCCTCCTGCCCCGCGCTCGTCGGGATCGAGTCGATGCTCGCGGGGTGCGCGAGCACCTTGTTCTCGGACACGAGCGAAGCGGCCACGTACTGGGGGATCATGAACCCGGAGTTCAGCCCACCCTCGTTCACGAGGAACGGCGGCAACCCGTCCGAGAGGCTGGGATTGACGAGCCGCTCGGTGCGGCGCTCGGAGATGCTCGCGAGCTCGGCGACGGCCATGGAGAGGGCGTCGAGCGCGAATGCGAGCGGCTGGCCGTGGAAGTTCCCGTTCGAGACGATCTCGCCCTCCTCGAGCAGAACGAGCGGGTTGTCGGTTGCGGCGTTGAGCTCGATCGCGACTGTCTCCTCGACGTAGGCGAGCAGGTCGCGGCAGGCGCCGTGTACCTGGGGCGCGCAGCGCAGCGAGTACGCGTCCTGGACCTTGTCGCACCAGCGATGGGACTCGATGATCGCCGAGCCCTCGAGCAGCCGCCAGACATTCGCCGCCGCATCGCGCTGGCCCTTGAGCGGCCTCGTCCGGTGCACCGCGGCCTGGAAGCTCGTTCGCGACCCCCGCAATGCCTCGAGGGAGAGCGCACACGCGAGGTCGGCGGTCTTCGCGAGGCGGCGCGCACGTACGACCCCGAGGGCGGCCATCGCGCTCATGAACTGGGTGCCGTTGACGAGCGAGAGCCCCTCCTTCGGCGCGAGCGTGATCGGCTCCAGTCCCACGCGCCCGAGCGCCGCGTCCCCGTCGAGCCGGACGCCGTCGACCCAGGCCTCTCCCTCGCCGATCAGTGGGAGGGCGAGGTGCGCGAGCGGCGCCAGGTCGCCGCTCGCTCCGACCGAGCCCTGCGACGGGACGACGGGCAGGACCCCCCGGTTCAGGCACTCGAGCGCGAGCTCGACGGTCTCCACGCGTGCGCCCGAATACCCCTTGGCGAGGGCGTTCGCTCGCAAGAGCAGTGCCGCGCGCACGACGTCGTCGGGGTACGGCTCCCCCACGCCGCACGCGTGGCTGCGCAGCAGTCGAACCTGCAGCTCTTCTGCCAGCTCGTCCGGAATCCGAGCCGAGACGAAGCGCCCGAACCCCGTGTTCACACCGTACGTGTGCTCGCCCTGGATCGACTCGAGCAATTCGCGTGCGAGGCGCATCCGGTCGTGGGCGAGCGGGCTGAGCGTCGCCTTCGCACCGTGCACTGCGACATCCCAGACGTCGTCGAGCGAGAGGCTCTCCCCGGTCAGCTCGATCGTGCGCGACATCGGCCCGAGTCTAGAGCGGAAGAGCGCGTTCGAGCACTCGACCCTCGTCGACTCCCGGAACGTCGACGCCGGCGGCGCGTGCAGCCGTGTAGACGCTCTCGGGCACGAGACCCACGAGCTCCCCGTCGGCTATCTCGATCCCGCGCCGACGTGCTTCGACGCGCACCCGCTCGACAGCGTCGTGCAGCGGCGTCCGGTCGAGGTCGAGGACGTTCATGCTCACCTGCACGAGTCCCGAGCGAGGAAGGCGCAGCCCGATCGCCTGCACGCCGGGAAGCCCACCGCCAGACTCGCGGACTACCGCCGCGATCTCGCGGGCCGCCTCGACGGAGTCCGTCGCGAGGATCAGGTTGTAGGCGACGAGCGGCTTGCGGGCACCGACGAGCGTCGCGCCCGTCCGCAGGTCGAGCTTGGGGGCTCCAAAGGCGGGCGCGAGCTCGCCACTCGACACCCGGCGCTCGAGCTCGGCGAGCCCTCCGCGGCGGTAGAAAGCAGGGCGCCTGCCCTCCCCGATCTCGCCGTACAGGAAAACGCTCAGGCCGAGCTCCTCCCCGAGACGACGTGCGACGAGCAATGCCGCAGCGGCCGCACGTTCCATCTCCTCGGACCTCAACGGAACGAGCGGCACGAGGTCGACGACGCCGATTCGCGGGTGGACACCCTCGTGTCGCCGGAGGTCGATGAGCTCGGAGGCTCTCGAGACGCCGGCGACGAGCGCATCGGCGAGCGGGCCCTGCTCCCCGGCGAGCGTGAACACCGAGCGGTGGTGGTCCGGGTCGGAGTGCACGTCCAGGAGGGACGCGCTCGAGCGGAAGGCCTGTCCGATCGCCGCGATGACCGACACCTCGCGTCCTTCCGAGACGTTGGGCACCGCTTCCAGCACGATCCGTACCCTACGAACAGGTGAGCGCGAAGGAGGAGGGCACAGCCCAACGGAGCAGCTGGCGCACGTTCGTTCGCCTGCTCGCGTTCCTCGGCCCGTATCGCGCGTCGCTCGCGACCTCGTCGGTGCTCGCCATCGCGTCGCAAGGCGCCGCGATCCTCGTCCCGGTCCTGACCGGAATCGTCATCAACGAGCTCAAAGGCGGGAAAGACGCGCGTCTGCTCATCTTCGAGATCGCCGCGATCGTCGGTCTCGGGCTCGTTCGCGCGGCGATGATGGTCGGACGTCGCCTGATCTCGGGCAAGCAGGCGCTGGGAGTCGAGTACGACCTCCGCGACGAGCTCTACGCCCATTTCCTCCGCCTCTCCTTTGGCTTCTACGACCGCAGCCAGACGGGACAGCTGATGTCCCGGGCGACGATCGACCTCCAGTCCGTGCGGTTCTTCCTCGGCTACGGGTTGATCTTCTTCGCCCAACACGTCGTCACCGTCGCGATCGTGGCGCTCGTCCTCTTCGTCTACAGCTGGAAGCTCGCGCTCGTCGCGCTCGCAATCACGCCGGTGATCGTGATCGCCGCGTACCGCTACAGCCGCGTCTCACACCCCGTGCTGCGGGACGTGCAACAGAAGCTCGCGGAGGTGGCGATCGTCGCCGAGGAGAGCATCGTCGGAGTGCACGTCGTGAAGTCCTTCTCGCAAGAAGAGCATCGGCGCGACCGCTTCGTCTCGGCGGCCGACGCCGTCTTCACACAGACACTGCAGGCAAATCGCCAGCGCGCCTTCTACGTGCCGTTGCTCACTTTCATGCCGCTCGCCGCGCAGGCTGCGGTGCTGCTCGTCGCCGGTCGGATGGTCGTGTCCGGGTCGCTCTCGCTCGGGAGCTTCTTCGCCTTCAACCTCCTGCTCGCGATGCTCGTCATGCCGCTGCGCATGCTCGGCATGTGGGTCGGGCAGGCACAACGCGCGACAGCGGCGGGAGAGCGCATCTTCGAGGTGCTGGACGAGCCCGAGGAGATCAAGGACCCGGCGCGCGCCGGCACCCTTCCCGCGGGCCCCGGTGAGGTTCGCTTCGAGAGCGTGGATTTCGCCTACGAGGCGGGGCGCCGGATCCTCGAGGACATCGACCTCACGGTTCCCGCCGGTCGAACAGTCGCGCTCATCGGACGCACAGGATCCGGAAAGACGACGCTCGCGGCACTCGTACCGCGTTTCTACGACGCGACGGTCGGCCGCGTCCTCGTCGACGGCGTGGACGTGCGCGAGCTACAGCGGAGATCGCTGCGACGCGAAATCGGCGTCATCTCCCAGGACCCGTTTCTCTTCTCCGCCTCCATTCGCGACAACATCGCGTTCGGCATTCCCGACGCACCGCACGAGGCGGTCGAGGCCGCGGCACGCGCGGCGCAGGCGCACGAGTTCATTCTCGAGCTGCCCCAGGGCTACGAGACCGTCGTCGGCGAGCGCGGAATCACGCTCTCCGGTGGTCAGCGCCAGCGGATCGCGATCGCGCGTGCGCTGCTGATCGACCCCCGAGTCCTGATCCTCGACGACGCGACCGCCTCTGTGGACGCGACGACCGAAGCGAGGATTCGGGCTGGACTGCGTGAGGTGATGCGCGGGCGGACGACGATCATCATCGCCCACCGTTTGTCGACGATCGCGCTCGCGGACGAGATCGTGGTGCTCGAGCACGGGCGGATCGCAGCTCGCGGAACCCAGACCGAGCTTCTCGAGGAGAGCTCGCTCTTCAGGGAGATCCACGAGCACGGGCTGCTGCAGCAGGTGGTCGGCGCATGACGCTCTATCCGGCACGCTTTCGGCGCGAAGCCGCACCCCACCCGCGCGGATTTCCGCGCTACGGTGAAGCCGGGTGGTGGGCTGGGCCCCGTGGGAGCGCCGCAAAATGAGAGTCTGGCAGGCTGGCACCCATCTGACCGATCAGCGCGGTGCCCAGGTGGAGGACTGGTTGTGGGGGCAGACGCGCCGCCGTCTCCGCGAGCTCCTCGCGCTCGCTCGGCCGTACAAGATGCGGACGGCCTTGGCGGGAATCACGCTCGTCGCCTACACCCTCGTCGCCCTGCTGCCGCCGTTCTTCGCCAAGCTCGCCGTCGACCAAGGGATCGCGACGAAGGATCTGCACGCGCTGACCCTGGCCGTCGTCGGGTTCGTCGCAGCCGGCACTGCTGCGTTTGCGCTCTCCGCAGCGCAGACCTACTTCACCGGCTGGGTCGGCGAACGCGCGCTTGCCGACCTGCGGATCGAGCTCTTCAGCCACCTCCAGCGACTGTCACTCGGCTTCTACGAGCGCAACCGGACGGGTGCCATCGTGAGCCGGATCACGAACGACGTCGAGGCGCTCGACCAGCTCGTGACGGATGGCATCTCCAGCCTCGTCCAGAACACGCTCGTGCTCGTGGGCACCGCCGTCGTCCTCTTCGTCCTCGACTGGCGGCTGGCACTGGCAACGCTCGCCGTCCTGCCGTTGATGGCCGGCGTGACCGCCTGGTTTCGCTCCCGCTCGAATCGCGCGTACCGGCGGGTCCGCGAGCGGCTCGGTCTCGTCACCGCCACGCTCGCCGAGGACATCTCGGGCATGCGAGTCGTGCAGTCCTTCACCCGGGAGCCGACGAGCCACGCGTCGTTTCGCGGTGTGAACGAGCGCTACCGGGAGGCGAACTACGAGACCGTGGTGCTCAACGGCCTCTATTTCCCCGCGGTCGACGTTCTCGCCTCGGTCGCGACCGCGATCGTGCTCGGCTTCGGCGGGGCTCTCGTCATCGGCGGCAACATGACCGTCGGCACGCTGCTCGCGTTCACGCTCTACCTCTCGAACTTCTTCGATCCCGTGCAGCAGCTCTCGCAGCTCTACAACACCTTCCTCTCCGCGACCGCCGCGCTCGACCGGGTCATCGGCGTCCTCGACGAAGAGCCGGAGCTGGTGGACGCTCCGGATGCGCCGGCCCTACCGCGAATCGCCGGGCACGTGCATTTCGAGCGGGTTCGCTTCGGTTACGGGGAGCTGCCGGACGTGCTGCACGATTTCGAGCTCGACGTCCCGCCCGGGACGACGGTGGCGCTCGTCGGGCATACCGGCGCCGGCAAGTCGACGATCGCGAAGCTCCTGGCGCGCTTCTACGACCCGCGCTCCGGTCGGATCACGATCGACGGGCACGATCTCCGCGACGTGACCCAGTCCTCGCTTCGCAGACAGCTCGGCATCGTTCCCCAGGAAGGTTTTCTCTTCGCAGGATCCGTCGGTGAGAACATCGCCTTCGGCCGACCCGGTGCAATGCGCGCCGAGATCGAGCGCGCCGCGGCGTCGGTCGGGGCCGACACGTTCGTCGCCGAGCTGCCCGACGACTACGACACCGAGCTCGGCGAGCGCGGCTTCAGGCTCTCGCTTGGCCAGCGCCAGCTCGTCGCGTTCGCCCGCGCACTCCTCGCGGACCCCAGGATCCTCATCTTGGACGAGGCGACGTCGTCGGTCGACATCGGGACCGAGCGCCGGATCGAGCAGGGCCTGCGCCGGCTCCTCACGGGCCGAACGGCCTTCGTCATCGCTCACCGGCTGTCCACGATCCGACGCGCCGACCGCATCGTCGTGCTCGACCACGGCCGGATTGTCGAGCAGGGAACGCACGAGGAGCTGATCGGGCGCCCGGGCGCCTATACAGAGCTCTACGGCGACTGGGCGGTCGAGGTCGCATAGGCTTGGAGCGCGAGACTGGGAAGGCGAGCCGGTGACGACGGAAGACGAGATAGAGGAGGTCATCCC
The DNA here is from genome assembly GCA_005888365.1 of Actinomycetota bacterium. GTDB lineage: Bacteria > Actinomycetota > Thermoleophilia > Gaiellales > Gaiellaceae > GMQP-bins7. The sequence continues at coordinate 2,540 of VAWZ01000092.1, read as the reverse complement.
CGAGCCCCTACCCGCCGAGGGCGTCTACCAGACGCGGCTGAGCCCGGCCGAGGCGGTCGCCGCGATGCACATCCGGGTCCCGGCGCGCGGGAACCGGAAGCTCCGTCGCCTTCTCGAGAAGGTCGACGCTGACACGCAGCTCAAGGCGTGGTGGCACGTCGCGAACGTGAACGCGGTCGTCCGTCTCGAGATAAACGACCACTCCTGGGTCCACATCCAGATCATCACGAACATCGGGCTCAAGCTCCTGCGCCAGCTGACGAAGCACGGCGTCACGCCCTCGCTCGTCGCCGACTACGGGCTGACGAACGATGACGCCGAGATCGTCGTCGTCCTCTCGGCGCTGCTCCACGACGTCGGCATGTCCGTGCACCGGCGCGAGCACGAGGACTTCAGCCTCTTCCTGGCCGAGCCGAAACTGCGCGAGCTCCTCGCGGAGATCTACGACGAGCCCGAGCGGACCGTGATCGTGTCCGAGGTGCTGCAGGCGATCATCAGCCATCGCGCGGACGGCGAGCCGCTCGCGCTCGAGGCCGGTGTGCTGCGCGTCGCCGATGCACTCGACATGGCCAAGGGGCGCTCGCGGATCCCGTTCGAGCGCGGCTCCGTCTCGATCCACGCCCTCTCGGCGGCCGCGATCGACGAGGTCCGGATCGGCGACGGCCAGACGCGTCCGGTGATGGTCGAGATTCTCATGAACAACTCCTCGGGCATCTACCAGGTCGACGGTCTGCTCAAGCCGAAACTGCGCGGGTCGGGGCTCGAGCCCTACGTTGAAGTCGTCGCGCGCATCGACACGGAGGCGGAGAAGCGGCTCGTTCCGGTCTATCGCCTGGAAATTGGCAGCGAGGGGAGCCGCTAGACTCACTCGGCCCATTGCGGGGTCGTCTAACGGTAGGACGCCTGGCTCTGGACCAGGAAGTTGGGGTTCGAATCCCTGCCCCGCAGCCTCGCGCTGGTGTTCGAGATCTAGACACCGGCCGTTGTCTTGCGGGTTTACGTTTGTAACAGCCTTTCTTAGGGAAGTGTTGTCTCGTGACACTTCCTGCGGCGGCGTCGGCTAGCCTGCTGGGCTACGAGTGACACGAGCGGCCCCTGTGGTGGCCTGCGGCCCTGTCCCCGCTCAGGAGGTACGAGGTTCTGAAAGTCATATTCGTTGGCCTGTGCGCGCTCTTCATCGTCGTGCAGGCCACTGCGGCAGCGAAATCTAGCTCCTCTCGGCCGCGTTCGGCATCGACGCAGGTTCGTGCGAGCGGCTCTCTGCAGGCCCGTCTCCATCGTGACCTCATGGTCGCAGGCAAGGCGCGTCGCGCCATTCGCTTCTTCGAGCAGCATCGCCGGCTCCTTCATTCGAAAGCGCACGGCGTTGTCGCGCGGAAGACGCTTGTGAGGGCACGTCTTCGACTCGTGCGAGCGGTCCGGCAGATTGCAACGCTGCGGCGGGCACTTCACGCGCGGGAGATGCGCAGCCTCCAGTCGGCATCACCGCGAGAAGCGATCTGCGGAGCGTTCGGCGACAACTGCAGCGAGGCCGTCGATGTCGCCTGGTGCGAGTCGCGGCTGCAGACGACCGCCCAAAACGGCGAGTACCTCGGTCTCTTCCAGATGGGCACCCTCGCGCGCCACCTCTTCGGCCACGGGTCGACCGCGTGGGCCCAGGCGACTGCCGCGCACCGGTACTTCGTGTATTCGGGCCGGGACTGGAGCCCTTGGAGCTGCAAGCCGCCGCAGGGCTACTGACGCGTCCGGAAATCCCGCAAAGTGCGATCCGTTACGGGCCGCACCGCTTTCATTTCGCATGTCCATCTGGTAGGTGTCCCGCGCACAGTGTTAGGGCGGAGGAAGCGCGACCGTCTGCGATCTCTCGACGAGGCCGCAGCGTATGCGCGCTGCCACGGGGAACGTGACGACAACGTCCGCATCGTGAAGCTGCCGCCCCGGCGTCTTCGCTACCAGGCGGTCCTCTCGAGCGGCGAGGCGATCCGGCGCGGCTTCGAGGACCGGCTCGACACCCGCGAGCCCGAGTCCGCGTTCTGATCGACACGCCGGGAGCGGAAGCGTGGTTCCGCTACCCTGTCGCCTCCGGCCCATTCGTCTAGTGGCCTAGGACACCGCCCTCTCACGGCGGCGGCACGGGTTCGAATCCCGTATGGGCCTCTTGTTCTCGCGAGATCGACCGTAAACCCGCATGGCAACTTGAGTCATGCGTGTCCGGGTGCGGTTTTGACTCCTAGCCGCGTCTCCCTTGACGACCTCCAGGAGCCGGTCGCGTTCGCTCGGGAATCAGGCGGTCGACCTGGACGCGCCTGCTCGCCTCATTCGCGGCGCAGGCGCGATTGAAGCCTCGGCCTCACGCGCGCGTCCGATCGCGGTCGCGATGAGAATGCCTGCGGCAAGGGTCCCGACCGAGGCGGAGTCGGGACTGGGCGAGCCCCAACCGCGCGAGCGCGCCTCGGCAGCATCCTGCTCCATGGCTTCGCGGGCGAGCCCGACTGCCCACTTCACGTCCGCCACCAGGTCGTCCGCGGCCACTTCCCTCC
>VAWZ01000122.1:2243-7562 GCA_005888365.1 Actinomycetota bacterium | reverse complement strand
CTGCCACTCGGCCGCGAGCTGCGCCTCGCTCATCCCTGGCTCGATGACGATCTTCGCGTGCTCCATGGCCGCTGCCGCGATGTCGTTCGCGAGCCGCATTCGCTCGATCTCCTGCTCGGTCTTGATCGCGCGAGCTTCTGCGAGGAGCGGTGTCGCGTCCTCGACGTCGTCTCCGAATGCGTGGAACCACTCCCGCGTGAACGTCGTCGGCTCCCCGACCATGCGGTCTGAGGCCTGCGTGCCGAGCGAGAGCTCGAGACCGAGCGTTCGGTACTCGGATGCGACCTTCCGCGCGATTTCCAACGCCCGGGCAACTGGCGGACGCGGGTCGCCCTCGTCGTATCCGCGGAAGAGCCGGACGTCGCTCGTCCACGCCATGCGGGCCGAGTCCTCCGCCGAAGCCTCGAGACAGACGAGCACCGGCTCACCCTCCCGTGGAAACACGCAGACCTCGTAGCCCTTCATCGCCCAGAAGTTCGTCAGATAGAGGACGTTGTCGGGCGCGCGCACGACGAGTGCGTCGAGCCCGCGCTCGTCCATCAGCGCGCGAACGCGCTCGAGCTTGACGTCGTCGCGCGGCCAGATCAGCGCTGCTCTTCCTCCGTCGGTGGTTCGACGACGGCGGTCCCCGAGCCTCCGGAGGGACGCGGACGCCGGGGCTCGCGTACGCCGATGTCGGGCGGCGGCTCGGGAAGGTCCTCGGGAACCTCCGGGCCGCGCCGGCGGCCGCGCAGCCGGTCGAGCAGCGACCGCAAACGCCCCCGGCGACGAGGAGCGGCCATCAGAAGCCGATGAACTGAAACGTGCCGACGCGAACGTCGGAGACGTTTGCCTCGACGCTGACGTCCGTATCGCCTGGAAGACCCGCGCGAAGGCGTCCCGCGAGCTCTCCCGCATCTTCTTCGGTCACTGCACCGACGACGACGTAGCGCCAGCGACGCGCCACAGACAGGCCATCGGCTGCAAGGCGCTCGGCGAGTTCGTGCGCCTCGCTACGACCTCGAAGATGGAGAACCACCTGCCAGTCGTACTCGCCTTCCCGCTCGGCCTCGCGAGCCTCCGCTGCCTCGCGAGCGGCGTACTCGGCCTGCTCCTCGTCGGGCGTTCGGGGCAACGCGACGGACAGGTCTTTCCAGTCCTCCTCGACCGGGTGCCAGCGAGTCACGCGAATGTCGGCCGTCAGCCCTTCGGTGTCGACCATGCTCCGGATGACCTGCTCTGCCTCGCGCACCTGCACCTCGTCGACGGCGTACAGGAAGAGCCTCGATCCGTCACGGGTGACGACGACGTTCTTTCCGAGCCGCGCGCGTGCCGCGTCGTCGAGATCGAGAGCCCGCATCCGCTCCCGTAACGAGTAGCCGTGCGCCTCGTCGTCGAGCTCTACTTCGACGCGGAAGTCCTCGGGCACGGCGAGGACGCTACCAACGCACCCGCGGCGGAGCAGGCTCGCCGTGCGCCTGCTCCCAGGACACGACCGGGTTACGAAGCACACCGATCCGCTCGATCTCGGCCTCCATCACGTCTCCGGGCCGGAGATAGAGCGAGGCCGCATCCTCCGAGAATCCTGCGACTCCCGACACCGTCCCGGTCGAGACCACGTCTCCGGCCGAGTACCCGAGCGCGGAGTAGTGGCTCAGGATCTCCGGGACCGTCACCGACATGCGGCCCGAATGAGAGACCTGTCGCGCCTCTCCGTTCACCCGCAGCTCCATGCGCAGGTCGTGGGCATCCGGGATCTCGTCTGGCGTGACGATCCACGGGCCAAGCGGGCAGAACGTGTCGATCGCCTTGCAGAACGAGAAGACGCCCGAGCGCATCTCGCGCCGCTGGATGTCGCGGGCGGCGATGTCGTTGAAGATCAGGTAGCCGCCGACGTACTCACCGGCTTCCTCGGCCGAGAGCCACTTTCCCGGCTTCGCGATCACGACCGCCAGCTCGAGCTCGTAGTCGAGCTCCTCGGTCAGGTGCTCCGGGTAGACGACCGGCTCGTCGGGGCCGACGATCGCGTCGACGTTCTGGAAGAAGACGATCCAGGGCGCGATCTCGTGCGACCAGCCGACGCGCTTCGACTCCTCCTCGTGCTCGCGGAAGTTGCCCGCGGTGTGAAAGAACTTCTTCGGGACGATCGGGGCGCGGAGGCGCGTCTCCACGAGCGCCACGCGCTCGCCGGTCTCGTCCGCCCCACCGCGCTCGAAGTACTGGCGCATAGTCGCGACGTCGAGGACCGCGATCTCCTCGCCGTCGAGCACGCCGACGCGCGGGTGGTCCCCGAAGCTCACGAGCTTCATCGGTTTCCGCACCCGACCTGGTCGTACGCATCGGCGATCCAGCGGACGAACTCGCCGTCCATCTGCTGCAGGGAGTCCACTCGAAAGTGGTGGACAAAGAGGTCCTTCTGGTACGGCGAGCTCCTGCTCACGCGTGGATCGTCGACGACGCGGTACGTCACGTCGAAGTAGCCCTGCAGCCGGTCGCGGTTGGGACGCGCGCCCGCGAATCCCCGCCGCGTGCCCTTGAACGTGATCGTCGTCTTCGCGACCGAGGTCGTGTACTCGCCGCACGCTGCCACGATCTCGACGAACCGGTGGAAGAGCGCACGACCGTGATCGGTGCCCGCTTCGAGATGCCGCTCGATCGTCCAGACGTCGCTCACGCGACCCCGCATACCTTCATCGCCGTCCGTGCGTACACCTCCGCGGTCTTCACGAGGCCGCCGATCTCGAGGTTCTCGCCCTTCACCGTGTCGAGGAGCCCGGTCGATGTGCCGTAGTTCACGGTGGCGATGCCGTAGCGCGTGAGCACCGACGCGTCCGAGAACCAGCGCGTGACGTCGCGTTCGGGAGGCCGCCCGTCGAAGACCTCGGCGTGCGCGGCCTCGAGCGCGCCGACGAGCGGGTGGTCCTCCGCGATCTCCGCACCCGGAGCGGTCACGTACACCTCGCCCTCGATGCCGTGCTCCGGGAAGCGCTCGGCGAGGCCGCGCACCATGTCGAGCACCTGCGACCGGGCCTGCGCCATTTCCTTCGTCGGAGGGACGCGGACGTCGAGGAAGAGATCGGCACGGTGTGGGGTCCGCGACACGCGCCAGCCGAACCCGCCCTGCAAAGCACCCACGTTCACGATCGCCTTCGCGCCGCGGTATGCGTTTTCGGTGTCGCTCTCCCAGCTCGGGATCCACTCGAGCACGGCGTCCACGACGTCGCGCATCCGGACGATCGCGTTCTCGCTGCGCTTGCCCTCGCTGAACGCGGTGTGGAGGAACGGGCCTCTCGTGGAGATGCGCAGCCACAGCGAGCCGAAGTGGCCGAGCACGACCTTCGACTCGGTCGGCTCCCCGAGGATGCACATGTCCGCGACGCCGCCGTGGGACACGAGGTAGCGCGAGCCGGCCGCGTAGCCGCGGTATTCGGCGCCCTGCGCGTCGCCGTGCTGCGTCTTCTCGATCTCGCCCGAGACGGCCGCGATCATGACGTCGCCTCGCAGCCGCACACCCGCGTCGTCGAGCGCGCGGAGCACCTCGACGTAGCAGGCGAGCGCGCCTTTCATGTTCGAGATCCCGAGCCCGTACAGGCGTCCGTCCTCGACGAACGCGCTCGGCTGGAACCCCGGAACGTGCGCAAGCCACGATTCGCGCCCCGAGTACGAGGTGTCCATGTGACCGTTGAACATGAGGCTCGGCCCGCCGCCGACTCCCGCGCGCGTCCCGAGGACGTTGGCGCGACCCTCTTCTACCTGCTGCCACTGCACCTGGAGACCCATGTCCGCGAATGTCTCGCGCACGAGCTCGGCCATCGCCTGCTCCGAGCCGGTGAAGCTCGGCGTCGCGACCGCCCGGCTTGCCCAGTCCACGAGCCGATCCCTGTCGATCCGGATCTCAGTCATGGAAGTGTGGGAGTACCTTCTCGCCGAAGAGCCGGATCTGCTCGTGCCTCGAGTCGCCCCAGAGCTCGAGCATGACGTGCGTGCAGCCCGCCGCACGGTACTCCTCGATCGCTGCAATACAGTCCGAGGGCGTGCCTGCGATCGGCTTGCAGCGATCGAGGAGCGAGTCGGTCACTTCGGCTTTCGCGGCGAGTCGTCCAGCGCGCTCCATCGCCTCGGCGACGGGAGCGAGCTCCGACATCTCGATCCCGGCGAGCTCGAGCAGCGTGTCTGCGGCGCCTCTGATGTTCTGGAACTTGTTGGCGAGGTACATCCCGGCGATCTCCCGCGCGCCCTCGCGGCCGGCTGCCCGGTCGCTCTCGTGGATCGAAGCGATGAGGGTGCAGCCGATGTCGATGTCAGCATTGACGTTCTCGCGCGTGTGCCGGACGAACGCAGGGGTCGTGATCGACGGGGTGAGGCACCCGTCAGCGATCTCCCCCGCCAGAGCCTGCATCCGCGGGGCAGTCGCCGCGATATAGACGGGCGGGACTTCTCGCGGCGTCTCCGCGTCCTCGCGCAGCGCCGGGATGGATGCGCTCCACGTCTCGCCGACGTACTCGAACTCCGCACCGCCGAGCACGCCGCGCACGATCGCCACTGCGTCTCGCATCGGCCCGAGGGTCCTGTTCGTCTGCGCGCGGATGTTGTTGAGGAAGATCTTCGAGGTCCCGAACCCGAGCAGGAAGCGGCCCGGCCCGGCCGCCTCCTGCACGACTCGGGCGTCCATCGCGGCCTGCACCGGGTGGCGTGTGAAGGGCGAGATGATCCCCCAGCCGATCGTCAGCCGCTCGGTCTCCCTGGCCATCAGGCCCGAGACGACGGTCGACGAGCGCGCCTCCATACCGTGCTTTCGCCACCAGGGATAGGCCTCGGCGAGCCAGATCGTGTCGATTCCAGCCTCGTCCATCACCCGCGCCGAGGCCAGCATCTCCTCGAGCGGCTCCATTGTCAGCTGCATGACGCCGATGCGGAAGGGAGGCGCCATCTGGCGTCATCCTTTCACGCTGCAAAACCGGGCGGCGAGCTCGTCAGCTGATGAGCGACTCGCCGAAGTGCAGTCGCGACCGCCTGCGTCCGCGTCCGTGCATCGAGCCTGGCCATGGCGTTGCGAACGGGACGCGACGAGTGAAGGCGACGACGGAACCCGAAAAGACGATAGCCATCGCCTGTCGTGAACACCGTCTGGGGACCATTCTGCCTCGTTTGCATATTTCACGACAAACGGGCCTCGGCTCCCTTCCCGCTGGAGAGGCGAACAGCGCGTGCTTCTCGTTTCCGCTAGGACGTGGGCGACTAAACACGTCCTACATGCCCTCTGCCCCTTTCGAGGCACATCGGGCTCGAGATCCACGACAATTCGCAGGGCGATCAGTCCCTGAAAACAGGGACAAATCC
>VAWZ01000122.1:0-2107 GCA_005888365.1 Actinomycetota bacterium | reverse complement strand
TTCGCGCTGGCCGCGAGCCTCGGCGGTGTCACGAGCGGCAAGGTCGGAGCGGACAACACAACCGTCGCCTCGTGTGACACGGACGGCGTCACGACGAGCTATGCGACGGCATGGGATGCCACGAACAAGCGGTACTCGATCAGCTCCGTGACCGTCAGCGGCGTGAACGACGCATGCGACGGCGAGACGCTCAGCGTCAGCTTGACGGACGCGTCCGGTACGCAGCTCGGCTCCGGCACGCTCTCCATCCCGACGAGCGCTGCAACGGCGTTCACGGTGACGATGTCGCCGACGCCCTCGGCGAAGCTGACCGAAGGCGTTCACGTCCTCATCAACGCGTAGACGAAGGCACAGGAGCGGCGGGCGCATGTCTCTCGAGCCCGCCGCTCGGTTTCGAGATCGCCGAGGGAGACCGACATGAAACCGACCGTCTTCTGGGTCGTGGTCGTGGCAGCCGGCGTGCTCGCGTGTAGCGCTCTTGCCGCTCCCGTCGTGCTCAGTTCGGCGAAGGTCGGCGGCGGCAACACCTCGGTGGTCGCCTGCGACACGGACGGCTTCACGCCGTCCTACACGACGTCGCGCGGAAACGTGACCGCGGTCACGGTCGGCGGAATCGCGAGCCCGGCATGCGGAGGCGGGTCGCTCCGCGTCACCGTGACGAACACATCCGGAGCGAGCATTGCGACCGGAGGGCCGCAGACGATTCCTGCGGGGTCCACGTCGGTGGCCGTGTCGCTCAGTCCGCAGCCGGCCGCGAGTCAGGTCGCGGGTGTCGAGATAATCGTGGAGGGGCCGTGACGAAGCCTGTCAGCCTCCCCTCCGCCTCGAGACTCGCGCGTTTGGCCGCCCTCGCCACGCTCTTTCTCGCCACGTTCGGAGCCGGTGCCGCGCTGGCGGCGTCACTGGGGGTCACCTCCTCCAGGCTCACCGACTCGACCTACGCGAGCAGCATCACGCCCACGACGTGCACCCTCACCGGCGCGACCAACGACAGCTACGTGAACCAGTCGAGCACCGGGTCCAACTTCGGCACCGCGACGACGGTGAGCGTCCGCTCCTCCGCGCTCGCGAACATGCGTACGTTCGCTCAGTTCAGCCTCTCGTCATGCTCGATCCCGGCCAACGCCCTGATCACTGCTGCCAACCTGAAGTTGTTCATGAATAGCGCCCCTGCCGTCACGCGCACCTATGACGCACACCGGGTGACGGCCTCGTGGTCCCAATCGACCGTCACATGGACGAACCAGCCGAGCGTTGCTGCCATCGCCACGGCAAGCGTCGCGACGGGCACCACGTCGAGCGTGACGCTCACGTGGAACGTGACCTCGGACGTCCAGACGTTCAGCGACGGAACGGCGAACTACGGCTGGCGGATCAAGGACCAGACGGAGGACTCGGCGACCGCGCGCACCGGCCAGTTCCGGTCGACCGAGTACGGAACCGCGAGCCAGCGGCCGATCCTCGACATCACCTACTACCCCTAGAGATGGAAGCGAGCGCAGTCGCCCCCGGGAAGCGCAGGTCGAGCGTGCTACGGGTCGCATCGCTCGGGCTGACCGCCGCCGTCGTGGTCTTCTGGATCATGTTCCTGCGCCCGGTGTCACTCGGCGGTCCAGCCGACTACGTGATCGTCTCGGGCCACAGCATGGAGCCAACTTTCCACACGGGAGACGTCGTCTTCGCCTTCGAGCAGCACTCCTACAGACGGGGCGAGATCGTGGTCTACCGGGTTCCGGCCGGCGAGCCCGCCGCCGGCGACCGCGTCATCCACCGAATCGTCGGGGGGAGCGCGGACAAGGGCTTCGTGATGAAGGGCGACAACAAGACCGGTATCGATCCCTGGCGCCCGAAGACGGGAGACGTCGTCGGCCAGGCGCGCCTCACGGTGCCGGATGCGGGCATCGTGCTCCTCTTCATGCGAACGTCGCTCGGCATCGCCCTCGTCGCCGGGATGACCACGTTGCTGATCGTGCTCGTAGGCGGGACGACGCGGTCGCTGGCGACGCCGGCCGAACGCTAGGAAACGGATCGAAGCCGCGGTAACGTCGCTCCACTGCGAGCGAGAGGACGCGCGTGGAGTTCAGGATTCTCGGGCCGCTCGAGGTGC
>VAWZ01000123.1 GCA_005888365.1 Actinomycetota bacterium | reverse complement strand
GGGGCTCGTCATCGCCAGAGCCGTCAACATCTTCAGCTGAGGCCCTGCGATGCCTGACGCTCAGAAGCCGGCACCGGACGGCGAGCCGGCGAGGCAGCGTCGCGTCGAGCTGCTCGCCACGATCCTGCTCGCGGTCGCAGCGGTAGCGACCGCGTGGAGCACGTACGAGTCGACGCGCTGGAGGGGCGAGCAGACAGCCGACTACAGCAAGGCGACCGCGGCGCGGATCCAGTCCTCCGAGGCCTCGACTCGCGCGGGGCAGCTGACCCAGGTCGACATCGCAACCTTCATCCAGTGGGTCAACGCGAGCGTCGCCGGCGACCGGAAGCTTGCCGACTTCTATCGCCGCCGTTTTCGTGCGGAGTTCCGACCCGCCTTCGGCGCCTGGCTCGCGACCCACCCGCGCACCAATCGCAGCGCGCCCTTGACCCCGTTCGCGATGCCGCAGTACCGGGTGGCGGAGGCGGTGAAGAGCCAACAGCTGAACACGGCGGCGGGGACATATGCAGACACGGCAGGTACGGCGAATCAACGCTCGGACAACTACGTGCTGGCCGTGGTCCTCTTCGCCTCCTCCCTGTTCTTCGCCGGCATCTCGACGAAGCTCCGCTCACTTCGGCAGCGTGAGGTGCTCCTCGCGCTCGGCTGGGCGATCTTCCTCGGCACCGCGATCTGGGTAGCGACCTCGCCGGTCTCGTTCTCGGTCTGACCCGAGACCGCCCAGGTTCACCCGGGTGATCTGGGCGCGTCCGCGTAGACAGTCGTATTCGAGACGCGACAGAATCGCAGGGCCGTCATGAATGAGCAACAGGCTGACGTCCTCGTGCCGTTCGGGATCACCGGCGACCTCGCCAGGGTGATGACGTTCCGCTCGCTCTATCGCCTCGAGCAGCGCGGTCTGCTGAACTGCCCGATCGTCGGAGTCGCGGTCGACGACTGGACGGTCGAGCAGCTGATCGCACGCGCGCGCGAATCGATCATCGGAACCGGAGAGAGCCTCGACGAGAACGTCTTCGAGCGGTTCGCGGCCCGACTCTCCTACGTTCAGGGCGACTTCGGAGACCCAGCGACGTACGGCCGAGTGGCAAAGGCGATAGCAGGCGCGTCCGCTCCGGTCTTCTACCTCGAGATCCCGCCCTTCCTCTTCGCGACCGTGGTCAAGGGGCTCGCCGAGGCAGGGCTGACGAAGGGAGCCAGGGTGGTCGTCGAGAAGCCCTTCGGCCACGATCTGGAGTCCGCCCGCGCTCTCGCGGAGGATCTCCACCTGTACATCGACGAGGCCCAGCTCTACCGGATCGACCACTACCTGGGGAAGATGGGACTCGACGAGATCCTCTACCTCCGCTTCGCGAACACGATGCTCGAGCCGGTCTGGAACCGGAACTACCTCGCTTCCGTCCAGATCACGATGGCGGAGGACTTCGGGGTCGACGACCGCGGCCACTTCTACGACCCCGTGGGCGCACTGCGCGACGTCGTCGTCAATCACCTCATGCAGGTGGTCGGCGCCGCAGCCATGGAGCCGCCGTCGCGTGGCGATCCGAAGACGATCAAGGACAACATGGTCTCTCTCTTCGCATCGGTCGTCGCAGCAGACCCCGCGCACTACGTGCGCGGGCAATACGACGGCTACCGCTCGATCGACGGAGTCGCTCCGGACTCGACGACGGAGACGTACGCAGCCCTCCGCCTCGAAATCGAGAACTGGCGCTGGTCCGGGGTCCCCTTCTTCATTCGCACCGGCAAGCGCCTCCCGGCCACGCAGACGGAGCTTCGGCTGGTCTTCAAGCACCCGCCGCGGCTCGGCTTCGCCACTTTCCAGCACACCCCAGAGCCCAACCAGACGGTGATCAAGCTCGATCCGTCGACCGGCGTCCGCATCGTGCTCGACGCACATCGAGCAGACGCCCCCGGAGCCCAAGCGGTCGACCTCGATCTCGAGTTCGCCCAGGCGGGAGGCGAGGGCCCGACACCGTACGAGGTGTTGCTGCACGCGGCAATGGTCGGCGAGAGCACACGCTTCACGCGCCAGGACGGAGTCGAGGAGGCCTGGCGGGTCATGCAACCCCTCGTGGACAACCCACCGCCGGTGCACCCGTACGCACCGGGATCGTGGGGGCCGGAGGCTGCCGAGGCACTCGTGGCGGGCCATGGCCGCTGGCACGAACCGTGGCTGGCAGGAGAAGCGACGTGAGCACAGCCGAGTCCGCGCCTCAGAGCGCGGCCGCACCTTCGCCCTTTCCGCCGATCGCGGACTATGCCTTCCTCTCGAACTGCCACACCGGGGCTCTCGTCGCGCCCGACGGCGCGATCGGCTGGCTCTGCCTTCCGCGCTTCGACAGCCCGAGCGTGTTCGGCAGCCTGCTCGACCGCCAGGCCGGGTATTTCCGCCTCGGACCCTTCGGCATCGTTCATCCGACTGCCCGGGCATATGAGCCCGGAACGAACGTCCTGGTCACCACCTGGAAGACGCCGGCGGGCTGGATCGTCGTCCGCGACGCCCTGACCATGGGGCCCAACGAGGGCGACGACCCGATCACGCCGCACACGCGCCCGCCCGCCGACGACGACGCCGACCACATGCTCGTTCGCACGGTCGAGTGCGTCGAGGGGAGGGTCGAGGTCGAGCTCGTGTGCGAGCCGATCTTCGACTACGGTCGCACCGAGGCGGAGTGGGCCGCGTTCGAGGGCGGTCGCCGCGCTGCCGATGCCAGCGGGGCGGGGCAGTCCATGCGCCTGCAGTCGGACCTCGCGCTAGGCATCGAAGGCAACCGCGTTCGCGCCCGACACGTGCTCGAGACGGGAGATCGAGCCTACTGCGCGCTCTCCTGGGCCGCCGAGCTCGCGGCGCCGCTCGACGTCGACGAGGCCGAAGCTCGCATCGCAGCTACCGTTCGCTTCTGGCGTTCGTGGCTCGGACGCGCGCGGATCCCGGATCACCGCTTCCGCGACCCGATCCAGCGCTCGGCGCTCGCGATCAAGGGCCTCACCTACATGCCGACCGGGTCAACGGTCGCCGCGCTGACGACGTCCCTGCCCGAGACTCCGGGCGGCGAGCGCAACTGGGACTACCGCTTCACCTGGATGCGGGACACGACCTTCACCCTGCAGGCCCTGCACTGGCTGAACCTGGACTGGGAAGCGGACGAGTTCATGCAGTTCGTCGCCGACGTCGAGCCGACCGAGGACGGCTCCCTCCAGATCATGTACGGGATCGATGGCCGTAGGGACCTGACGGAGACAACGCTCGACCATCTCTCCGGGTACGCGGGCGCGCGCCCGGTGCGCGTCGGGAACGGCGCGTTCGACCAGCGCCAGAACGACGTCTTCGGCGCGGTCCTCGACTCGATCCTCCTGCACACGCGGAAGAGCCAGCGCCTGCCGCGCCGGCTCTGGCCGATCGTCCAGACCCAAGCTGAGTGCGCGATGAGAGTCTGGACCGAGCCGGACCAGGGCATCTGGGAGGCGCGCGGCGAGCCGCAGCACTACGTGTCGTCGAAGCTCATGTGCTGGGTCGCCCTCGACCGGGCCGCGAGCCTCGCCGAGATTCGCGGGGACCCCGAGTTCGTCGAGCGCTGGGGCGCGACCGCGGAGGAGATCAAGGCCGACATCCTCGCCAACGGCGTCAGCGAGCGTGGAGTCCTCCGCCAGCACTACGCAACCGACTCGCTCGACGCCTCCGTTCTCCTGGCGGCGATCTTCGGCTTCCTCCCGGGCGAGGACGAACGTCTGCGCACGACGGTCGACGCGATCGCGGACGAGCTCTCCGACGACGGGTTCGTCTTGCGCTACCGCACCGAAGAGACTGACGACGGCCTCTCCGGGGAAGAGGGCACCTTCCTCATCTGCTCCTTCTGGCTCGTGTCCGCGCTCGCCATCGTCGGCGAGCTGCAGCGCGCCCGCGACCTGATGGAGCGGCTGCTGCGAATCGCGTCCCCGCTCGGTCTCTACGCAGAGGAGTTCGACGCGCCGACAGGACGGCACCTCGGCAACTTCCCGCAGGCGTTCTCGCACCTCGCCCTGATCGAGGCCGCGGCGCGGATCATCGTCCCCGAGCTGCTGGCGACCTACTGAGAGTCGAACGAAAGGTGCGACCGTGGACGCCTATGACGTGATCATCATCGGAACCGGTGCGGGCGGCGGGACGCTCGCTCGCCACCTGGCGCCATCCGGAAAGCGCATCCTCCTCCTCGAGCGGGGCGACTGGCTCCCACGCGAGCACGAGAACTGGCTGACCGAGGCGGTGTTCGTGGACAACCGCTACGTCTCGCCCGACACCTGGTACGACGCGAGCGGCAGGCCGTTCCAGCCCGGCGTCCACTACTTCGTCGGAGGCGCGACGAAACTCTACGGCGCCGCCCTGTACCGCTTGCGCAAGGAGGACTTCGGCGAGCTCCGCCACCACGGCGGGATCTCGCCGGCCTGGCCGATCTCCTACGACGAGCTCGAGCCCTACTACACGCTCGCGGAGCAGCTCTACGAGGTGCACGGTGCCCGGGGAGAGGACCCGACCGAGCCGCCGGCAAGCGCGCCGTATCCGTTTCCCGCCGTCTCCCACGAGCCGCGCATCCAGCAGCTCGCGGACGATCTCGCGGCTGCCGGCTATCACCCGTTCCACGCCCCCTGCGGGATCCGGCTCGAGGAGTCCAACATGCCGTTCAGCACGTGCGTGCGCTGCCGGACATGTGACGGCTTCCCGTGTCTCGTCCATGCCAAGGCGGATGCCGAGGTGCTCGGTGTCCGTCCCGCGCTCGAGCATCCGAACGTCACGCTGCTGACGAATGCGAAGGCCGTCAAGCTGGAGACGGACGCGCCGGGCACCAGCGCGAGCGAGGTCGTCGTCGAACGCGAGGGCGAGACGGAGCGTTACCGCGGGGCGATCGTCGTCGCCGCGTGCGGAGCGGCGAACACGGCCAAGCTGCTCCTGCAGTCGGCGAGCGACAAGAGCCCGAACGGCCTCGCGAACGGCTCCGACCAGGTCGGCCGGAACTACATGTTTCACGACTCGACGGCCCTGCTCGCGCTCTCTCGCGAGGAGAACCCGACCGCCTACCAGAAGACGCT
>VAWZ01000091.1 GCA_005888365.1 Actinomycetota bacterium | reverse complement strand
GAGGGCGACCCGGGATCGGGGATGCGGGCGTCGCTCGCCGACGTCCTCGCGCTCGCGCGTGAGCTTCTGGCTCCGCGGCTCGTCGCGGACGAGACGTCGGACGAGATGCGGGACGTTCAGTTCTCGGGCCTCCCCGGGGTGCTCCCCGACTGGGGTCGCTTCGACCCACTCGACTGGGGCCTGGGCGTGCAGCTCAACACTCCGGAACCCACCTGGATGGGCGCGCGTGCCTCTCGACGGGCGTTCGGCCACTTCGGCGGATCGGGGACGTTCCTCTGGGTCGACCCGGAGGCGGGTGTCGCCTGCGTGGCGCTCGCCGAGCGCGAGTTCGGCGACTGGGCCAAGTCTGCGTGGCCGGCGCTTTCGGACGCGGTGCTCGCCGATAGCGCGTGCTGAGCGCTACACGACCGGAGCCTCACGCGCAACTGCCGGGGGACCTGTGCCGACGAGTTACGCGGGCTCTGGCCGGCCGGAACCGAGCAGCTTGCCGCCGATCCGGTGCGCGAGCGCGCCGAGGCCGAACATGAAGAGCCCGAGAACGACGAAGAACAGGAGGTCCTCGAGCCGGGTTTCGTCGAAGGCGAAGTGGAACGCGATGAACGTTGCCACGGCTGCGCCGAGGATCCGGAGTGCACGTCGATCTGGCTTCCAGCGAGCGAGAATGACGCCGACGACGATCTGAATGCCGAGGATGGTCGGGTAGTAGACAGCTCCCGAGTCGAAGATCGACGCGACCATACGCAGGTCCTAGTCGTCGGCGAAGAGCGGGCGCAGGAGCTCGTCGAAGGTCGCCCGGTCGCAGCTCGCGACGACACAGGGCGTCATCGCGGTCACGGTCGCAGTGCGCGGAACCTGCATCGCGAGCGCGACCTCGCCGAAGTACTCGCCGGCGCGCAGGACGCGCCGACCGCCGAGCGAGTTCTGCGAGACGGCCGCGATCCCTGAGAGGAGGACGTAGAAGCGGTCGCCGTTCTCGCCCTCGCGGACGATGGCCGTACCGGCGGCGACCTCGTCTCGCTTCATCAGCTCAGCGAGCTTCGTCAGGGTCTCGCCGGGGAGCTCCGCGAAGAGACCGATACGCGAGAGCTCGGTCACGCTCGCCGGGACGTGTCGGGGGCTCATGGTTCGCTCCGCAAACCATGAGCGGGGAAGGGTGCGGGGAACCGGGAGGTTCCCCATGCTCTCAAGAAGAAGGGGGTTGCGCGGGGGAAACATGGTTTTCCCCGCGGGAGCGAGACACAGTCGAGCGACCTCACAGCCCGGATACGGTACTGGCCGTGGGGTTGCTCGCCGGCTGGAAGCACTGCCCCCGCTGCCGCGCGGATCTCGAGGGCGATACGGCGAGACTCACCTGTCCCTCCTGTGGCTCGTCCTACTACGCGCAGTCTGTCCCCGCCGTCTCGGCGATCGTCGTGGACGGCGAAGGCCGCGTCCTCTTGGCGAGGAGGGCGTTCGAGCCCGATGCCGGGCTCTGGGACACGCCCGGCGGCTTTCTCGAGGAAGGCGAGGAACCTGGGGAGGGCTTACGGCGCGAGCTCCGCGAGGAGACCGGGCTCGACGTGGAGCCTGGCTCGTTCCTCGGCACCTACCTGGACACCTACGGCGAGGGGCCGACAGCCGCTTCCGTTCTCAATCTCGTGTACGAGGCCCGGGTCATCTCCGGCGAAATGCAGCATGCGGACGACGTATCGGAGCTCCGCTGGTTCGCGCCCGACGAGCTGCCCTCGGACGACGAATACGCGTTCCGCTGGGTCGCTCCCTTCATGCACCGCTGGGCCGAGACGCATCGGCATGACAACGGAAAGGCCCCGAAGGGCCGGGTTTGAGCTCCGGCCCTTCGGTTAGGGGAGGGGGAGGGGGAAGTCTTTAGGCAGCGAGCCCGAGCGTGCGCTCGAGCGCGGACTTCGGTTGTGCACCGATGGCCGCAGCCGCAGGCTCGCCGTCCTTGAACAGAATCATCGTGGGAATCGACATGACGCCGTACTTGAGCGAGAGCCCCTGCTCGACGTCGATGTTCACCTTCACGAGCTTCAGCTCGTCCTTGCGTTCTTCGGCGATCTTCTCGAGTACCGGCGAGACCGCGTGGCAGGGGCCACACCACTCGGCCCAGAAATCGACGAGCACCGGGGTCTCGCTCTGCAAGACCTCCTGTTCGAAATTCGCCTCTGTTACCTCAAGTGCCATTTGATCCTTTCGACATGGTACGAAAACACTCTGTGGAAAACGTCGGAGGCGGCTCGACCCTTCCCTAGACTGACCGCAATGCCGGGCATCTTCTCACCTTTTGCGGACAAACCGAATCACAATGGGCTCGAGCTCGAGATTCTCGAGCGGTGGGACGACGAAGGAACGTTCGCCTCGCTTCGTGAGCTGAACCGCGGCGGGCCGCGCTTCAGCTTCATCGACGGGCCGATCACCGCGAACAACCCCATGGGCGTGCACCACGCCTGGGGAAGGACGCTGAAGGATGTCTTTCAGCGCTACAAGGCGCTTCGAGGATTCGACCAGCGGTACCAGAACGGTTTCGACTGCCAGGGTCTCTGGGTCGAAGTGGAGGTCGAGAAGTCGCTCGGGCTGAACTCGAAGCGCGAGATCGAGGAGTACGGCCTCGCGGAGTTCGCCGAGCGCTGCAAGGAGCGGGTCGCGAAGTTCTCGGAGGTGATCACAGAGCAGTCGCGCCGCCTCGGCATGTGGATGGACTGGGACAACGACTACTACACGTTCTCGGACACCAACATCGAGTACATCTGGCGCTTCCTGAAGGCCACCCACGAACGTGGCTGGCTCTACAAGGGACACCGCTCGACGGTCTGGTGCCCGCGCTGTGGAACGTCGATCTCCCAGCACGAGCTCTTCGCCGGCGAGTACAAGGAGCTCGAGCACCCGTCGCTCTTCGTCAAGTTCCCGCTGAAGGATCGCGACGGCGAATCGCTCTCGGTCTGGACGACGACGCCTTGGACGCTGCCCGCGAACGTTGCGGCCGCGGTGCATCCCGACGCCGACTACGTGCTCCGGTCGGACGGCACCTGGATCGCGAAGGAACTCGATCCCGAAGCCGACGCCGTCAGGACCGCCCGCGGCGCGGATCTCGTCGGGCTCGAGTACGAGGGGCCGTTCGACCATCTACCGGCACAGAAGGGGGTCGTGCATCGGGTGATTCCGTGGGACGACGTCGTGCTCGACGAGGGGACGGGCATCGTCCACATCGCGCCGGGTGCGGGCGCGGAGGACTTCGAGCTGTCGCGGATCCACGACCTTCCGGTGCTCGCTCCGCTCGACGAGGCCGGACGCATGCTGCCCGGGTTCGGCTTCGATCGCCTCTCCACCGACGAGGTCGCCGAGCCCGTGATCAACGATCTGCGGCACAGAGGCCTCTTGCTCGAGGCCGGAACGATCGTCCACCGCTATCCGACCTGTTGGCGATGCGGTACGCCACTCGTCTTCCGGGTCGTCGACGACTGGTTCATCTCGGCCGAGGAGATCCGCCAACCGATGCTCGAAGCGAACAGGACGGTCGAGTGGACTCCGGACTTCTACTCCAAGCGGATGGACGACTGGCTCCGCAACATGGACGACTGGAACATCTCGAGGAAGCGGTACTGCGGGCTGCCTCTGCCCTTCTACCCTTGCGAGTGCGGCGAGCTGAACGTCATCGGATCGCGCACGGAGCTCGAGGCGCGAGCGGTCCGCGGGATCGACCAGCTCGTCGAGCTGCATCGACCCTGGATCGACGAGGTCGTCATCCGCTGCGCGGCCTGCGACCGCGAGCTCAGGCGCGTTCCCGAGGTGGGCGACGCTTGGCTCGACGCCGGGATCGTCCCCCTTGCGACCCTCGGCTGGCGGAACGAAACTACCGTCCCTCACGGCCATGCCAACGGTGCGGCGCAAGGGCTGTCGGGCGCCGACCTCCCCGACAACGCGTACTGGGAGGAGTGGTTCCCGGCGGACTGGATCTCGGAGATGCGCGAGCAGATCCGGCTGTGGTTCTACTCGATCTCGTTCATGGCCGTGACGCTCGTGGGTCGCTCGCCGTACAGACGCGTGCTGACCTACGAGAAGCTGCTCGACGAGACCGGACGCGAGATGCACCGCTCGTGGGGCAACGCCATCGAGGTCGACGAGGCACTCGAGCGTATGGGCGCCGACGTGATGCGCTGGCAGTACTGCTCGCAGCCTTCCAGTCAGAACCTCCTTTTCGGGTACGGGCCCGGGTACGAGATCCAGCGACGGCTGCTGACGCTGTGGAACTCCGCGAAGTTTCTCGTCGACTACGCGAACATCGGGAGCTGGACGCCCATCTGGCAAGATCTGGAGGGCGGTCCGGCGGGCGAGCTGCAGCCGCTCGACCGCTGGCTCGTCGCTCGCACGAACGCGCTCGTCACCGAGGCGGCGGCAGCCTACGAGAGCTGGCTCAGCGTCAACGTCAGCCGTGCCTTCGACGCGTTTCTCGAGGACGTCTCGAACTGGTACATCAGGCGCTCCCGGCGGCGGTTCTGGGACGGCGACGAGGTTGCGTTCCGGACCCTCTGGTTCGCCCTCGTTCAGGGCGTTCGGGTGATCTCGCCGGTCATGCCGTTCCTCGCCGACTACCTCTGGCGAAAGCTCGCCTCTCCGGCCGAAGGCGCTCCGAGCTCGGTCTTCCTCGCCGGCTGGCCTGAAGAGGCGACAGGGGACGCTGAGCTGCTCGACGAGGTCGCCGACGTGCGTCGTGTCGTCGAGCTCGGCCGTCACGCGCGCGCGCATGCCGGCGTCAAGCTCAGGCAGCCGCTTCGCTCGCTCGTCGTCGAGGGTGCGGCCCTCGCCAGGGGCCACGCGGGTGAGATCGCGGACGAGCTCCGCGTGAACGAGGTCGATTTCGGCGAGGTGGAGGCGAGTGAGCTGAGGGTGAAGGCGAACCTGCCGCTGCTCGGGCCGAAGCTCGGTCGGGATCTCGCTGCGGTGCGCAAGGCGCTCGAAGAAGGCGCCTTCGAGAAGCTTCCGGGCGGAGGCTTTCGCGCTGCCGGTCACGACCTTTCCGCGGACGAGGTGCTCGTCGAGCGGCGAGGCAAGGAGGGGTTCGGCGTAGCCTCCGCAGACGGTGTAACCGTGGCGCTCGACCTTCGCCTCGACGAGGAGCTCGAGCGTACCGGGCGCGCATACGACCTCATCCACGAGGTGAACTCGCTGCGGAAGGCAATGGGGCTCGAGCTGACCGACCGGATCGAGCTCGCAATTCCCGAGCGACTCACCGATCTCCTCGAGCATCGCGAGTGGATCGCGCGAGAGACACTCGCGACCTCGCTCGAAGCGGCCGGCGACGAGATCCGGATCGAGAAGACCTAGGCGGCGTTCCCACGGCGGCCGCGCGGTCGTATGCTCTGGGCATGTCGCAGTGCGCACACTGCGGAGGCGAGACCGACGCGCGGTACCGCTTCTGCCCGTGGTGTGCGAGCCCGCAGCGCCGCAAGCTCGTCGAGTTCTTCCGCGGCGCCGACGCGGACGGGCGACGTGCGTTGCGCGTCTCGCGGTACCTGCCGGAGCAACGCGTTCGCTTCAGCGTCTGGGACGAGACGGGAACTGCACGAGCGGCGGTCTCGCTGGACGACGAGGAGGCGGCCCGGCTTTCCGCGTTCCTCGCCCCCCCGCCTCCCCCGAAGCCGGGCCTGCTCGACGAGCTGCGAACGCTCGTCCGCCGCTAGACGGATAGCTCCTAGCGGTGCGTCCCCAGCACGAGGAGGTAGTCACGCGTGGGTGCGATGCCCCAGCGATCGTGTTCGACGCTCTACGGACGGGCGGCGAGCTCGAGCTCGCGCCGGAGCTCGACGGGCAGCTTGAAGGTGACGTCCTCGTCGACCATGCGGAACGCTTCGATCCGCTCGACCCCACATGCGCGGAACCAGTCGCAGACCCGGGCGACGAGCTTCTCCGGCGCCGAGGCCCCCGAGGTGATACCTACGATCTCTGCGTCGGCGACCCACGACTCTTCTATCTCGGTCTCGTCGTCGATGAGGTACGCGAGGACTCCGCCAGCGCGTGCCGTCTCGACAAGGCGGTTCGAGTTCGAGGAGTTCCGCGACCCGATGACGAGCAGGACGTCGACCTCGGAGAGCATCTCCTTCACGGCCCACTGGCGGTTGGAGGTCGCGTAGCAGATGTCCTCCTTGCGCGGCGCGCGGATGTGCGGGAAGCGCCGCCGGAGAACGCGGATGATGTCCCCCGTCTCGTCCACCGAGAGCGTCGTCTGGGTGACGTAGGCAAGCTTCGCGTCGGAGGGAAGGTCGAGCGATTCCGCCTCCTCGACGGTCTGTACGAGGACCGTCGAATCGGGCGCCTCGCCGGTCGTTCCGACGACCTCCTCGTGACCCGCGTGCCCGATGAGGACGATCGTGTAGCCCTCGTCCGCGTACCGGCGGGCCTGGACGTGCACCTTCGTGACGAGCGGACAGGTCGCGTCGATGACGTTGTGGCTGCGTCGTGCGGAGTTCTCGTAGACGGAGGGTGCGACGCCGTGAGCCGAGTACACGAGCGTCGCGCCCACGGGGACCTCCGTCTCCTCGTCGACGAAGATCGCTCCGCGCGCCTCGAGGTCGCGGACGACGTGGATGTTGTGGACGATCTGCTTGCGGACGTACACGGGGGCGCCGTAGTGCTCGAGCGCCTGCTCGACAGTCTCGACGGCGCGTTCGACGCCCGCGCAGTAGCCGCGCGGCGAAGCGAGGAGAACACGCTTGACCATCGGCCCACAGCCTAGCCTCGTCTTCCGCGCTCGATCGTTCACACAGCGTTCAGCGCGCGGTCTGGGCAAGCACGATGCCGGCGAGCACGATCCCCCCGCCGACGAGCTGCGTCGCGCCAAAGCTCTCTCCCAGCCAGAGCCACGCCACCACCGTCGCGAGCACCGGCTCGAGCGTCGCCACGATCGAGGCGCGTGTGGCGGGAATGTGACGCAGTGCCCCGGTGAGCAGGCTGAACGTGATCATCGTCCCGACGATCACGACGAACGTGACGAGCGCCCACACCGGCGCCGTGCGGTCCGAGAGGTTCCCCTGGAGTGAGACGCGGTTGTCGAGAACGTCCCACGGGAACCGCCAGAGCGGCTGGACGATCGCCCAGAAAATCGCTGCGAACAGGAATCCGTAGAACGAGAGCGAGGCCGGATCACGCTGACGGCGCTCGCGCTCGGCCATGAGCATGTAGGCGGCGAGCGCGAAGGCAGCGCCGAACGCAGCTGTGATTCCGATGGTGCTGAAGGCAACTCCGCTCCACAGCTCGACGACGACCGAAAGCCCTGTCGTGCAGAGGAGCAGAGCGACCCAGATCCGGCGCCCGATGTGCTCGCGGTAGACGAAGCGGGCGAAGAGTGCGACGAAGAGCGGCGCGGTGAACTGGATCAGGAGCGCGATGCCTACGGGCAGATGCTCGAGCGCGGCGAAGTAAAGCCACTGTACGAAGGCGACCCCGGTAACGCCGAACAGCACGAGGAAGGCGAGCTCCCGGCGGTCGACGCACAGGCGCTTGCGGGAGAAAAGGAGCAGAAGGAGGAGGAATCCGGCAGCCGCGCCCGTGGAGCGAATCTGGGTCAACTCGAGCGAGGAGAGGCCGGAGCCGAGAACGACCTTGGACACGGTCCCGTTCACAGCGAACAGCGTCGCCGCGCTCGCGACCATCAGGTAGCCGAGCCCCGGCCGCTCGTCGAGACGCCCCTCCTCCGAGGGCAGGAAGGGCGCGTCGACCATCGGCGGCAGGTTAATGCCCGCTGAGGCAATACCGTCCATCGCTTCCGGCGGCTGCAAGGCGTCGCCGGGCGTTGTCCTCAGTGGCGGCAATACACTGTCTATTGCCGCTCCCTACCCGCTGCAGCGGCAGCGAAGCCGCCGCCTCGCGATCGGAGCCGGCTCCGTCGAGCCTACGCCGGCCGCGTCCTCGCCCGGCTCGCCTTTCCCGCGCCGTAGGCGGGGCAGCATTACCTCAACGGGCATGCCGCCTACACTTCCCAGGTCCGGGGTGTAGCTCAGCCTGGCTAGAGCGCTGCCTTTGGGAGGCAGAAGTCCCCAGTTCGAATCTGGGCACCCCGATAACGCGAGGTCAGGCCTTACGGGTTTGGTCCGTCCGCGTCCAGATGTCCGGTCGGGTGCAGACGTACGTCCAGACCACCGCGCCGATGACACCGCCCGCGAACGGACCGACGAGGTAGATCCAGAGCTCGCCCCAGTCGCCGTTGTAGACGATCGGGACGAACGAGCGAGCCGGGTTGAACGAGCCCCCGGACTCGGGGCCGACGGCCGTGGCGCCCGTGAAGATGACGAGCCCAATCAGGAGTGGGGCCATCATCCCTCTCCAGGGCGCCCCCTCGCCGGCGGTGACGGTCAGGATGACCATGACGAGGAGCGCCGTGACGACCGCCTCGAGGATCAGCGCGCCCCAGTCGTCGATTCCCGCACCAGGCGCGGTGCCGAGCGCATCCGCCAGGTCGTGGCCGAAGACGAGCGCCATCGTCCCCACGGCGCAGATCCCACCGAGGACCTGGGCGATCCAGTACAGCACGACCTCCCTGGCCGGGAAGCGGCCGCACGCGGCGAGCCCGGCCGTCACGGCCGGGTTGTAGTGCCCACCGGATACGTGGCCGAAGGCCGTGATCGCGAGGACGAGCCCGAACCCGAAGCCCGCCGCGACCCCGAGCGGGCCGATGGCTCCCGCTCCGGTCTCGACGACGACCGCGATGCCGCTGAAACCCATGAAGAAGAAGAGGAATGTTCCGAGTGCCTCTGCGGCGAGACGAGCCGGGAGCGGCTGATCCATTTTTCGAACCTCCGAGGAGTCGCTGCCTGACTGGATTCGCCGACCTGCTGGCGTCTCCTGTCGGGATCGGTCGCCCAAGGAAGAGCTTGGCGAAACAGACGCGGTGCCCCCGAGGCGCGGAGGTCCGTTCCGCCAAGCTCTCCTAGTCTCAGGGCATCGACGTCGGGCTCACACTTGCGATCGCCCTCGCACTGGCCTTCGCGTTCACGAACGGCATTCACGACGCGGCAAATTCGACCGCGACGCTCGTCGCCACACGAGCGGGACGGCCTGGGCCCGCTCTCGGAGTCGCAGCGGTCGGCATCTTTCTCGGCCCGTTCCTCCTCGGATCGGCCGTCGCCACCACGATCGCGGGGATCGTCGACGTCGAGCCCGACGAGACCGTCGAGGTCATGACGGCCGGCCTCGTCGCAGCGCTGGCCTGGAACGGGCTGGCGTGGTACCGCGGCCTTCCGTCGAGCTCGAGCCACGCGCTCGTCGGCGGCCTGGTCGGCGCGGCGATCGCGGCCGCCGGTTTCGGCGCGGTGAACTGGGGCGGATTCGACGGTTGGCGTCCGGTCGGAGTCCTCGGCGTTCTCGTCGCACTAGCCCTCGCGCCGCCGCTCGGTGCGACGGCGGCGTACGTGGTCTTCCGTCTCCTGCGGCTCGGGCTTCGCCGCGCCACTCGCCGCTTCGAGCAGCCGATTCGCGAGGCGCAGTGGGTGAGCTCCGGGCTGCTGGCTCTGGGCCAGGGAGCGAACGACGCACAGAAGACGATCGGCGTCGTCGCCGCGCTACTGCTCGCGAACGGGACGACGTCGTCGCTGCACGCCCCGTTCCTCGTGACCTTCGGCGCTGCGCTCGCCATGGCACTGGGCACCGTCCTCGGGGGCTGGAGGATCGTGCGGACGATCGGCCGCCGGATCTACGACCTCAAGGCGCTCGACGCGCTCGCGAGCCAGACGGGATCCGCAGCCGTGATCCTCGGGTCGTCGCTCGCGGGTGCGCCCGTCTCCGGGACACACGTCGTCGCGTCCTCCGTGGTCGGGGTTGGCCTCGGAAGAGAGCGGTGGGGGAGAATCCGGTGGGCGGTGGTGACCGAGATCGGGCTAGCCTGGCTGACGACCGTGCCTGCGACCGCGCTACTCGCCGCGGCACTCCTCGGCGTCTGGAGGCTGCTGACGTGAAGGTCCACCGCTGGTTCCTGCCCGAGAGCCCCGATGTGCTGGGGATGCTCTCCCGTCAGCTCGACGTGACGAGGGAAGGCGTCGACGCACTCGTCGCCTGGGCGCACGGGGACGAGACGCAGGAGGCCAAGATCCGGGCGCTCGAGCATCGCGGAGACGAGCACAAGCGCGAGCTCGAGAGAGCGCTCACGACGGCGTTCACCACTCCCCTCGAGCCTGAGGACCTGGGGATGCTCTCCCGTCAGCTCGACGTGACGAGGGAAGGCGTCGACGCACTCGTCGCCTGGGCGCACGGGGACGAGACGCAGGAGGCCAAGATCCGGGCGCTCGAGCATCGCGGAGACGAGCACAAGCGCGAGCTCGAGAGAGCGCTCACGACGGCGTTCACCACTCCCCTCGAGCCTGAGGACCTGTACACGCTCTCCCGTGGGATCGACTGGATCCTCAACCAGTCGAAGGATCTGATCCGCGAGAGCGAGGTCATGGCCTGCCCGCCCGACGGGCCGATCGCGGAGATGTGCGAAGCCCTGGCGGAGTCCGTTCACCTCTTGTGCCAGGCGATCGAGCTGGTGGGGGCGAAACAGGACGACGCGACGGAGCGCGCGACCGAGGCTCTGCGCGCCGAGCGCGGTATCGAGAAGGTGTATCGCGACGCCATGGCCGCCCTCCTCGAGGTCGACGACCTCCGCGAGGTCACCGCCCGCCGGGAGCTCTATCGCCGGCTCGCGCGCATC
Organism: Actinomycetota bacterium; assembly: GCA_005888365.1. GTDB lineage: Bacteria > Actinomycetota > Thermoleophilia > Gaiellales > Gaiellaceae > GMQP-bins7. The sequence goes on along the minus strand of VAWZ01000091.1, from coordinate 7,649 downwards.
GGCGAGGTGGTCGTCGACGTGGCCGAGCGCGTCTGGTACACGGTAGTCCGCGAAGGGTAGGTTTCCGAGGTCACCCCTTGCACGTCTGGTGGTCACACTGATGTAGCAGCCGTCAGCGATCGGACACGCGTCTCCCGGCCGGGCAAGCGGGCGACCGGGCTCGAACCGGCGACATCCAGCTTGGAAGGCTGGCGCTCTACCAACTGAGCTACACCCGCGTGCGGTTAGCGTAGCGTCGTGGATCCCTACACGTGGTCGTGGAACCCGGAGGGCCTCGTCGTTCTTCTCCTCGCAGCCGGGTACGTCACCGCGCTTCGCCGCTACCCGACCCTGTGGTGGCGCCCCGCCTGCTTCGGGGTCGCGATGGTTCTTCTATTGGCGGTCAGCGTGAGCCCGCTGCACATGCTCGCGATGCAGTACCTGCTGACGGTTCACCTATTCCAGAACGTCGTGCTCGCGGAGTGGGCGCCTCTCCTGGTCGTCCTCGGGCTTCCACCCGCGCTCGCGGCGGCGATCGCCCGTCCCTCGGCCATGCGGCTGCTCACCCATCCCGGGCTCGCGCTACCCGTCTGGCTCGCGAACTACATGATCTGGCACCTGCCCTGGGTGTACGACACGGCGCTCGAGCACCCGAGCTCGCTCCTGCACCTCGAGCACGCGCTCTACTTTCTGACGGGCCTCGCGCTCTGGTGGAGCGTGGTGCAGGACGCTCCGCACGAGCTCCGAGCTGGGACGCGAGCAGCAGTCGTCTTCGGCGCGTTCGTTCTCGTCAGCCCGATCGGTCTCGTCATGGCGCTCATCCCGCGCGCGATCTACGGCTTCTACGTCGACGCGCCAAAACGGCTCTGGGGGCTGAGCGCGCTCCAGGACCAGCAGCTCGCCGGCGTGCTGATGGCGCTCGAGCAGGCGGTCGTCTTCTTCGCGATCTTGGCTTTCTGGTTCGCGCGCTTCTTCGCCGAGGAGGACCGGAGAGAGGAGATTGACCGCTCTCCCGAGGCTGCGTAGATTGGCCGCCGTGCGCCGAGCCGCGGGACTCATAGCGCTCCTCGCCGTCGCTCTGGTCGCCGTTCGGGCCGACGGGGCGGTGCTTCGGTTCCGGTTCGGGGTGGCGGCGGGCGAGGTCGGGCAGGGCTCGGCGATCCTCTGGACGCGCGCGCCGCGTCCAGGGGCGGTCCAGCTCCAGGTCTCATCCTCGAAGGCCTTCCGACCCGTGCTCAGGCGGGTCACGGCGCGCGCGCTTCCGGAGAATGACCTCACGGTGCAGGTTCCGGTGTCGAAGCTCGCGGCCCGCACGCGTTACTGGTACCGCTTCGTGCAGGCCAGGGCCTCTAGCCCCGTCGGCGTCTTCGAGACGCCCCCACCGGCGACGGCGGACGCCAAGGTCCGCTTCGCGCTTTCCGGAGATGCCGACGCGACTCCGAAGGAGAACGGGCAGCCCGGTTTCAATCACTTCGAGGTCTACGGGCGGATGGCTGCCGAGGGGAACGACTTCAACGTCAACCTCGGTGACACGATCTACTCCGACAGCGAGCTTCCGGGGTCGAAGCCGGCACTGACGGTTGCTCAGAAGTGGGAGAAGTACCGGCTCGGCCTCGCTCTCCACTCGCTGCGCCGGTTGCGCGCTGCGACCGGGCTGTACAGCCAGTGGGACGACCATGAGTTCATCAACGACTTCTCGCGGCCGGACAACGGAGAGTCTCTGTACCAGGCCGGCATGAAGGCCTTTCGCGACTACTCGCCGGTGACGTACTCACCGGACCTCGGTCTGTACCGCTCGGTTCGCTGGGGCAAGAACCTCGAGCTCTTCTTCCTCGACGAGCGCTCGTTTCGGAGCGCGAAGGCGAGCAAGGCCTGCCACGGCGACCTCGCACCCACGGCGCCCCAGTCCGTGCGCAACGCGTTCGTATCGCTCGCGCCGCAGCTCGCGAGCCCGGTCGCGCCCGGGTGTCTGGCGGCGATCGACGATCCGGCCCGAACCATGCTCGGCGCAGCGCAGTACGCGGCGTTCACGCAGGCGATCCAGGCGTCGACCGCGACCTTCAAGGTCGTCGTCAACGAGGTCCCGATCCAGCAGTACTACGCCCTTCCCTACGATCGCTGGGAGGGATATGCCGCCGAGCGGGAGCGGCTGCTTCGCTTCCTGCAGGCGAACGTGAAGAACGTGGTCTTCCTCACGACCGACGCGCACGCGAGTCTGATCAACGAGATCCGCTACCAGACGCTCGGCACGGTCGAGGGATCCGGCATGTGGGAGGTCGTCACGGGGCCCGTGGCGACCGGGACGTTCGCGAAGGAGATCGACGGCTTCCTGCACGCACGGAGCGCGGCAGCGTTCATCGGGTCGCTCTTCTTCAAGCCTGCTCCGCCCACTGGCATGGGCATGCCGTGCGCCGCGCTCGACGTCTACAGCTACGCGGAGGTCTCGGTGACGTCGAAGACGCTGACGGTGACGCCGAAGGACGCCCAGGGGAGGCCTGTGCGCGAGCAGACCGGCTCCGCCTGTGCCCCGCTTGTCGTCCAGGCTCGGTAGGTCGGCTCGCCTGCGGGCGTCTACCCTGCCTGCGAGCGCCCGTAGCTCAGTGGACAGAGCGGCGGACTTCTAATCCGCGGGTCGCAGGTTCGAATCCTGCCGGGCGCATGGAAGTACCTGCAAATCGCCCCTTTTGCGAATCAGGTGGTGCCCTAATCGCGACGCGCGGCGCCCTCAGCGGATTTCTTATCCGAAATCGGGTGTTAAGTCGTGCGCTCTCTTATCTGAGGCCGGAGCGAACCGCACGAAAGATGAGTCGTTAGTTCGAGCGCTTCGAGGGACGACCAGGGCGAAACGGACCATGTTTGGCACCCCAAGTCTCGATGTCAGTGGCATCCCAGACCGGGCCCGAAGCCAGTCGCGCTAGGGGCGCCGGAAAGTCATCTCGCTTCTTATATGTGAGGGCCGTGCGTTTGGTAACGCCAAGTATCTCGGCCGCTTCAGCGCGCGATTCGCGTCTCGGGCCAGGAAGCACGCTCCAGGGAGGTGGAGAAGACAACCTTGGGAATGGAGTTCATCGGCTCTGCGTATTCGTCGTCGGAGCCAGGCCAGAACTCGGCCATTTCTTCGTAGGTGTTGCGCCCCATCAGGTGCGCTTCGGCCTCGCGGATCAGATCGAGCTTGCGCTGCTTCAGCGCGGGGTCCTCGGGTGGCGTGCCCCAACCGCCTGCGCCGTACCTGCCGGGACGGGCAACGAGCCCGTCGAGCGAGACGCCCATCTGCAAGATCAGGTTTCCCATCTCGTTCCCTCCCTAGACCGAAGTCGGCGGCGGCACTTGCCTGCCCTCCTACGACTGCGATCGGCAGGAAAACTAAGCGGCGGATAATGCTGGCCAGTCCGCCACACCTTCGCGTTGAATTCACGCAACCTCTCGACTAGCCTCGGTGCGTACCGATTCGCGACCGCTAAAGGGAGGTGGGTCATTCCGTGAACGTCGTTCGTCGCGGTGCCGCGGTCGCGCAGCGCTACCTCGTCACGCTCTACTTCGTCGGCGTGGTGGCGCAGTTCTTCCTCGTCGGCTACGGCCTCTTCGCCATGAAGAAGGGCGACACGATCGACAACGCCCACAGCCTGAACGCGCATCGCGACTTCGGCTGGGCGCTGACCCAGTACGGCGGCCTGCTCCTGCTGCTCGCGACGCTGATCGCCTGGCAGAAGCCGCTGCGCGAGCGGGTCGTGCCGTTTGTCGTCCTTTGCCTACTCGGGTTCCCGCTCCAGCCCTTGCTGGCGGCGGGTGGGGTGCACCATAAGTTCGTTGGCATGTTCCATCCAGTGAACGCGGTCCTGCTGCTGGGACTCTCTGGCTATTTGACGCGCCGCGCGTGGACGATCCGGCGTGCCAGCAAACCGGCATCCGAAGCGGCGCTGGCAGCCTCGACCGAGCTTGCAGGCCCTTGACCGACGCAACGCAGTCGTTTAGGTTCCTCGTGCGCCGAGCACGGAGCGCGACTAGGTCGAGGCCCAGCCTGAGGGCTCTACGCGGAAGCGGACGGTCAGCGGGCTGAGTGGACGAAAGCGCCACCGGCTCGGCGAACTTCTGGTCCGGCACATTCCAGAGTGCGACGGGCAACAGCCACGCATTCGGCGAGAACCGCGACTCGAGCGGCCGCGGCGTGAAATCGGCTGTTCTCGCGCCTAGACTCGTCCGGTGGCGACCTGCCCCGCCTGCGGAAAGGAGAACCCGGAGGGCTTCCAGTTCTGCGGCTTCTGCACGGCGCCCCTGACCGAGCAGCCTGCGGCCACGCTCCTGGAGGAGCGAAAGGTCGTCACCGTCCTCTTCTGCGACCTCGTTGGCTTCACCGCAGCCTCCGAGCACGCAGACCCAGAAGACGTCCGCGCCCGCATCCGCCCTTACCACGCCCGCCTGCGTCAGGAGATCGAGCGCTACTCGGGCACGGTCGAGAAGTTCATCGGGGACGCGGTCATGGCCGTCTTCGGAGCTCCCGTTTCTCATGAGGACGACGTGGAGCGGGCGGTGCGGGCGGGCCTTCGCATCCTGGACGCGATCGCCGAGCTGAACGAAGAAGACCCGGAGCTCTCGCTCCAGGTGCGGATCGGGATCAACACCGGCGAGGCGGTTGTGGCCCTCGGCGCGCGTCCCGAGGAAGGAGAAGGCATCGTCACCGGCGACGTCGTCAATACCGCCTCCCGTCTTCAGGGCGCGGCGCTCGTCAACGGCACCGCCGTCTCGCAGACGACCTTCCGCGCGACCGAGCGCATCTTCGAGTACGAGCCGCACGAGGCGGTCATGGTCAAGGGGAAAACAGAGCCGCTCGCGCTCTACCGGCCGCTTGCGGCCCGCGCGCGCTTCGGCTCCGACGTCACCCGCACGCACACGACCCCGCTCGTCGGCAGAGAGCTGGAGAAGTCGCTCCTCGTCGGCACCTTCGAGCGAGCGGCGCAGCAGCGCTCCTGCCAGCTCGTCACGATTGTCGGCGAACCGGGCGCCGGAAAGAGCCGTCTGTGCATGGAGCTCTTCGGCTACCTGGAGGATCGCCCTGGCCTCACTCGCTGGCGCCAGGGCCGCTGCCTTCCTTACGGGGACGGGATCGCCTTCTGGGCGCTCGGCGAGATCGTCAAGGCCGAGTGCGGCATCCTCGACACCGATTCGCCCGAGGAGGCGGAGGCGAAGCTCGAGCGCGCGCTTCCTCGTGACGAGCCCGACCTCCTGTGGCTCAAGGCCCGCCTCGCCCCGCTCGTCGGCGTGCCCGGCGAGCCGGCGGCGCAGGAGGAGACGTTCACCGCCTGGCGGCGCTTCTGCGAGCGCCTCGCCGCGACCGGGCCCGCCGTCCTCGTGTTCGAGGACCTGCACTGGGCCGACGAGGCCCTGCTTGCCTTTCTCGAGCACCTCGCGGACTGGGCGGAAGGTGTGCCGCTCCTTCTCCTCTGCACCGCCCGGCCGGAGCTCTACGAGCAGCATCTCGGGTTCGGGGCGAATGCGAGGAACGCGCAGCGGATCAACTTGCCGCCCCTGACCGACGAAGAGACCGCCCCGCCTCGTGGCGTCGCTTCTGGAGCGATCGCTGCTTTCCGCGGAGACGCAGCAGGCCTTGCTCGAGCGCGCGGGCGGCAATCCCCTCTACGCCGAGGAGTTCGTGCGCCTGCTCTCGGATCGCGGTGAGCTCGGTGAGACCGCGGACGTACCCGACTCGGTGCACGCGCTCATCGCGGCCCGCCTCGACACCGTGCCGGCGGAGCGGAAGAGCCTGCTCCAGGACGCCGCAGTCCTTGGCAAGGTCTTCTGGGCAGGCGCTGTCGCCGAGATGGGAGAGCGCGAGCCGCGCGAAGTCGAGCTCGCTCTGCACGAGCTCTCCCGCAAGGAGCTCGTTCGCCCCGCCCGCATCTCCTCGATGGAAGGCGAGGCCGAGTACGGCTTCTGGCACGTCCTCGTGCGAGACGTCTGCTACGCGCAGATCCCTCGCGCCGCGCGTTCCGCCCGTCACCGTGCTGCGGCCGCCTGGATCGAGCGCAAAGCAGGCGAACGCGTCGAGGACCTGGCGGACGTGCTCGCCTACCACTACCTGCAGGCGCTCGACCTCGCGCGCGCCGCCGGAGACGCTGACACCGCAGAGCTCGAAGAGGGCGCCGTCCGCTACCTCGGGCTGGCCGGCGAGCGCGCGCTCGGGCTCGACGTCGACCGCGCCGAGAACCACCTCGCTCGCGCGCTCGAGCTCGCTCCCGCAGGCCATTCCGACCGTGCCTCGCTGCTCGAGCGCTGGGCCCTGGCGGCCCAGCAGCGAGGCCGGTTGCGGGAGGCGAGGCAGGCGCTCGAGCAGGCCGTCGACCTTCTCCGCAAACACGGCGAGCCCATGGCTGCCGGCCGTGTCCTGATCCGCCTCGGGCTTGTCGTCCACCGGCTCGGCGACCCACAGGCCGAGGAGGTCCTCGCTGAAGCACACGAGCTGCTCGAGGCCGAACCCCCTGGGCCGGAGCTCGTTACCGCCTATAGCTATCTGGCGGGGCGTGACGCGCTGACAGGCCGTTACGCCGAGGCAGTCGTCAAGGCGGAGCGGTCACTCGCGCTCGCCGCGGAGCTCGGCCTGCCTGAGCAAGCACTCGCGCTCCACTGGCGCGGCCTCGCCCGCTGCAGTCTCGGAGAAGCCGACGGCCTCGTAGACATGCGCCGGGCGCTCGAGCTCGCCCTCGAACAGGGCCTGGGACGCGAGACCGGCGTCATCCACGGCAACCTCGCCGACGTCGTCTGGGCCTACGAGGGGCCACAGGCCGCACTCGACGCAGAGGAGGAGGCGATCGCCTTCTGCGAGCGGCGAGGCATCACGGAGGTCGCGCGACAGGTGCGCACCGGCGTAGTGACCGCTCTCGCCGAGCTCGGACGGACACAGCAGGCTCTCGCCGAGGCCGCACCGCTGGCCGACCGGCTCGAAGCCGAAGGCGACATCTCTCACGTTCCGCCGCGCGTGGTGCAGCTGCGCCTCCTCGCCGAACGAGGCACCCCCGAACAAGCCCCTGCACCCGAGCAGCTCGTCGCCGCGGCCCGCAGCATCGGTTTCCCAGACCTGATGGCCCTGGCGTTCACCGCCGCCGCCCAGCTCCTGCTCGCCCAGCGTAGGCACAGGCGCTTCTGCGCGAGCTCGAGCAGCTTGGGACCCGCGCCGGTTCTGACTACGGCTCCGTCCTGCCGTCCGTGCTCCGCGTCGCGCTCGCCCTCGACGACCCGCCGCTCGCTCAGCGGCTCGCCATCGGCGTCGAACCCGTCACGCCCCTCCACGAGCACGCGCTCGCCTCGGCCCAGGCGCAGCTCACCGAAGACGCCGGCGACCACAGAAGTGCCGCCCAGCTGTATGAGCAAGCGGCCGAGCGCTGGCGCGCGTTCGGGAACGTCCCCGAGCGCGCCTACGCGCTGCTCGGCCAGGGTCGCTGCCTCGCTGCGCTCGGCGACCCCGAGGCCGAGGGGGCACTGCGCGAGGCGCGCGAACTCTTCGCGTCGATGGGCTATAAGCCCGCGCTCGCGGAGACAGAGGCGCTACTCGGCGAAGGCGAGATTGCCGCCGTCTAGCAAAGACGCGCCAAACGGTCACGGTTTCGGACGGAACCGATCAGAGCCGCCGACGGCTCACTTTCGTCGACTTGAGAGAGCGTTAGCTCTGTCTAGCGGTG
>VAWZ01000109.1:6261-6552 GCA_005888365.1 Actinomycetota bacterium | reverse complement strand
ACGGCTCCTCTTCAAGGACGAGGTGCGCCGCGTCGGCGAGGAGCTCGGTCTCCCCGAGCGCATGGTCTGGCGACAGCCGTTCCCGGGTCCTGGGCTCGCGATCCGCATCGTCGGCGAGGTGACCGAGGAACGGCTCGCGATTCTTCGTCGAGCGGACGCGATCCTGCTCGAGGAGATTCGCCGCGCAGACCTCTACCGCCACCTGTCGCAGAGCTTCGCCGTGCTGCCCGCGGTGCGCTCCGTCGGCGTCCAGGGAGACGAGCGGACGTACGCCTATCCGATCGTCGTCCG
>VAWZ01000109.1:5569-6144 GCA_005888365.1 Actinomycetota bacterium | reverse complement strand
ATCTCCTCCAAGCCGCCGGCGACGATCGAGTGGGAGTAGGCGACCCCTCGTTGTAGGGGCGAGCGGGAAGACCTCTCCGCCGATCTCCGTCGTGATGCGGCCCTCAATGTGGCTTCCCCGGCGCGTGCTCGTCCCCCTGCTCGCGGCGCTCGGCGCCGTTCTCGCATGGACGGGCGCGGGAACGGCGAGCCAGCCTCTCTACGACGCGAACGTCCAGTTCGCCTCCCTGAAAGTCAACGGCAAGGGCGAGGCGCTCGTCACGTACAGGAGGAACAACGGCCGGCTGCGACACGTCCTTGTCTGGGGGGCGCTCAACGCGCGCGAGCCAACGGAGGGCGTCGCCCAGGTGCGCTTCAAGTTCGACTACGCAGGCGGATGGGGCAAGTACCGGAAGGCGAGGTACTGGAAGCGCTTCAGGAATCGCTGCGCTGCCTACGACGGCCCGCGGCTCGCGTTGCTCGTCGCCGCGTGCAAGGCGCCGGACGGGACGTACTGGGCGGTTCAGGCCTGGCAGCGTCGTCTGCCGAACCTCGGTTTCGATCCCTGGCTCTCGCAGCAGACGAACGTCGAGCTGC
>VAWZ01000109.1:0-5536 GCA_005888365.1 Actinomycetota bacterium | reverse complement strand
CGCACTGGACGTACAACGACGAATGGCAGGGGATCTTCGGGCGCCTCACGTACCTAGGCAAGGCCGTGTACGGATTCGGCGCGACGACGAAGGGGGCTCCCAAGGACGGGTACGGCCGCAATGTCTACGTCGACACGCTCAACTCCGTCTACGGGCAAGGTTGGAAGCGGGAAGCAGGCATCCTCACGCACAAGGGCACGGGCACCTTCTGTCACAGCTTCGTCCCTCAGCATCCCTTTCCCGGGTACCCGAGCCAGCAGCTACGCCCTCCGGCGCCGGGCGAGCGCTATCGGGTCACGGTGAGCGGTCCTGGCGTCATGCCCGTCCTCCAGGTTGAGGTGCCCGGTCTCACCGCGGCCGACCGCTCGCACGACAACGACCTGAGCACGACCTTCGACCGAGTCATGGCCGGCGACCACGCCTGCGCCGCCGAGCGCTGACCTCGCGCGCGCGCGCTGCACTCCCGCTAGTCTCGCCGGTCGATCCACGACCCGAGGGGAGGTTCGACTTGTGAGCGACCCGTGGGAAGACGAGGGCTTCGGCGCCGAGAACGACTCGAGCGAGGAGAGCCTGGAGACGGATCTCGAGGAAGACGATCCCCTCGCTCGAGACGAGCCGGACCCGGCCGACCCAACCAAGCTCGCTGACGACGAGCTCGACCACGACGAGCAATAGCGGACCGTGGAGTTCCGGGACACGCTGCCGCTCCGGCGCATGGTGCGCAACTACCGCGACGAGCCTGTCCTGCACGAGGTCGTCGAGCGAATCGTCGAGACGGTCCGCCGGGCTCCGAGCGCAGGCTATAGCCAGGGTCAGCGGCTGCTCGTGCTCACGGAGCCCGAGGCTCGCGCCGAGACCGCGCGCATCCTCGGCTCGACCGGCTGGACCGAGCCGGAAGACCGTGAGCCGTGGCTCGAGAGCGCTCCCGTCCACGTCCTCGTCGGCACGCGCGAGGACGACTACCACGATCGCTATCGCAAGCCGGACAAGCTGCACGGAGACGAGGAGATCGAGTGGCCGGTGCCATATTGGTTCGTCGACGCAGGTGCGGCACTCATGCTCCTCCTCCTCGCCGCGATCGACGAAGGGCTCGCCGCCGGCGTCTCAGGTGTTCCCCTCGACGCAGCCGCCGAGCTGCGCGCGACCTTCGGGATCCCGGAGGACGTGAGCGTCGTCGCGCTCGTGACGATCGGTCACCCAGCACCGGATCCGGGTTGGAGCGCCGTGACGAGCCGCCGCACGCAGCCTCGGCGGTCGCCGTCGCAAGTCGTCCGCTGGGAGCGCTGGACCTACTAGGAGGACTTTGGCGTACCAGACACTGTGCTGCCGGAGGAGCCTGGATCGCCGCGATGCGGCGTCCTCAGTCGCTCCAATACTTTTCGAGCATCGGAGCTCCCTGCGTCCTTGCCTCGCGACGACCAGCGGCACTCCGGCGATCAGGCCCGTTGCGCCAAGCCCTCCTAGAGAATCTCGAACCCGCGCAGGCCCTCGCGCTCCTCGCTCGAGACCTCGACGCGGTCGACGCGCGCACCACTCGGGCCCTTGCGGCAGAGCTCGACGAGGCGCTCGACGGCGTCCGATTCTCCCTCGAACACGGCTTCGACCGTGCCGTCCCAGTTGTTGCGGATCCGGCCCGCGACGCCCCAGCTCTGTGCGCGCCGCCGGACCGTGTCTCGGAAGAACACGCCCTGCACGAGCCCGTGGACGATCACGCGTCGCCTGATCACGGCAGCTCGACGATGCCCGCGGGGTCGATCTCGACCGAGACGCGATCTCCAGGCTCGGGGTGCTCGAGAGACGTCACCAGGGCCTCGAGCGTCTCTCCGCTGTCGAGTGAGACGACGAGCCGCACCGTCGGACCCTGCCTGATCGCAGCCAGGACGACACCGTTCCCGTCGCCGCCTCCCACCCGCACCAGCACGGCTTCGGGCCGCACGACGGACCCGTCGCGAACGTTGCGCAACCCGAGGAAGTGAGCGAGATCGGCGTCGGCCGGCTGTGCCCAGATCGCATCGGGCGTGCCGACCTGGACGAGCCGTCCCGTACGCATGACGGCGACCCTGTCTCCGAGCGCGAACGCCTCCGCCTGATCGTGCGTCACGTAGATCGCGGTCACCTGAACCTCCGCGAAGAGCCGCGCGAGATCGTCGAGCAGCCGGTCCCGCAGCCGGCGATCCAGCGAGCCGAGCGGCTCGTCGAGAAGGAGCACGCGAGGGCCCGGTGCGAGCGCGCGCGCGAGCGCGACACGCTGCTGCTCGCCTCCGGACAGCGTGGCCACCGAACGGTCCTCGAAGCCGCTGAGCCCGACGAGCTCGAGCATGTCTCGCACTCGTCTCCCGATCGCGGCGGCCGGCTCGTTTCGCATCCGCAGACCGAAGGCGACGTTGCCGGCGACGTCGCGGTGGTGGAAGAGGGCGTGGTCCTGGAACACGAGCCCGATCCCACGCCTGTGAGGAGGTACCGAGGCGAGGTCCCTGCCGTCGAGGACGACGCGGCCCTGGTCTGGACGCTGCAGCCCGGCGATCACGCGCAGGAGCGTCGTCTTGCCCGAGCCGCTCGGTCCGAGGACGGTGACCACCTCGCCGTCGCCTACGTCGAGCGTCACGTCGTCGAGCGCGGTCCGGCCGTCGAAACGGACAGTGGAGTGTTCGACCCGGAGCATCAGAACCAGCCCAGCCGCCGGACGCGGATACGCTCGACCAGGAACACCGACACCGCCGTCACGACCATCAGCACGACGGCGAGGGCGTACGCCTCCGCTGCGTTCAGCTCTCCCGGACGCCCGAGGAAGCGGAAGATCGCGACCGGGAGCGTCGGCCGGTCGGGCCGTGCGAGGAAGACGGTGGCTCCGAACTCGCCGAGCGAGATCGCAAAGGCGAAGCCGGCTGCAACAGCCAGCGCACGCAGGGCGATGGGCAGGTCGATCTCGCGCCACACGCGTCTCGGCGGCGCCCCGAGAAGCGCGGCGGCCTCGCGCTGGCGCTCGTCGATCGCACGCAGCGTCGGCACCACGATCCGGACGACGAACGGAATCGCGACGAGCGCCTGCGCCACGGGGACGATCCACGGCGCCGAGCGGAAGTCGACGGGCGCGCGGTCGAACGTGATCACGAAGCCGAAGCCGAGCATGACCGCGGAGGCGCCGAGCGGAAGCATCAGCAGCCCGTCGAAGAGCCGCGTGCTCCATCTGCTCGACCTCGCAATTGCGAACGCGGCGAGCCCGCCGACGACGACCGCGATGACGGTGGCGCCGGTCGCGTAGACGAGGGAGTTGAGCACGGCCTCCCACGGGGTCGCGAGCAGCGCCGCAGTCGGCTCCGTCAGCGCCCTGTAGGCGGCGAGGTTGTGCCCGCCCCCGACTGCGAGCGAGCGCTCGACGAGGGCGGCGAGCGGGAGCCCGAGGAAGAGCGCGAGTCCGCCGAGGCTCGCGAGGACGACGAGCTTCTCGCCGCGGGTTCGCGCGCGACGCAGAACGTCACGCTCGGAACGGAGCTGCCCGCGGATTGCGAGCCGTGCCTCGAGCCGCGTCGTCGCGAGGACGGCGAGCGCGACGCACGTGAGCTGAACGAGCGAGAGGACTGCCGCCGCGCGCAGGTCGAAGACGCGGACCGCCTGGTTGTAGATCTCCGTCTCCAAAGTGGCGTAGGCCGGGCCACCCAGGATGAGCACGATCCCGAACGACGTGAACGAGAAGAGGAACACGATCGCGGCGGCCGAGCTGAGCGCGGGAGCGAGGAGCGGCAGCGTGACCTCCCGGAAGCGTCGCCACGGCCCTGCCCCGAGCGTCGCTGCCGCCTCGCTGACGCGAGGGTCGAGTCGCGCCCAGAAGGTCCCGACGACGCGGACGACGACGGCGACGTTGAAGAACGCATGGGCGATCAGGATCGCGGCCCAGCCGCGCTGCAGGCCCTGGGGGAGGATCGCCAGGAAGGCCAGGGCGACGACCACCGTCGGCAGGACGAAAGGAACCGTCACGAGTGCGCGAACCGCACTCCGTCCGGGGAACTCGTAGCGTCCCAGAACGTATGCGGCCGGGAATGCGACCAGGATCGTGAGCGCGGTCGACGCGACCGCCTGCCAGACCGTGAACCAGAGCACCTGGCGGGTATCCGAGTCCGTGAGCACGCTCCAGGGCGATTCGCCTCCCCCCGAGCCCAATCCACGCCGGACGATCTCGGCCAGCGGAAAGACGAAGAAGAAGGCGAGGAACGCGAGCGGGACGCCATACCCGACTGCCCGCCACGCTCGGGCGCTCAGCGGATCACGATGTCGGTCCACTCGCGTACCCACCGGTCGCGGTTGGCGCCGATCTTCGCGGCCGGGAGCTCGAGCGGATGCGAGATCGTCGGCGCGAAGCGGCGGAACACGGGCGGCAGGGGCACTCCTGTTCGTGCGGGAAGCACGAACATCGTGAGCGGCATCCCCGCCTGGAAGCGCTCCGAGAGCAGGAAGTCGATCAGCTTGCGGGCGCCTTTAGAGTTGCGCGCGCCACGCAGGATTCCCGCGAACTCGATCTGACGAAAACAGGTGTCCGGGATGACCGCCACCGGTGATCGCTCGATCTTTCTGCCTGCGAAGTAGACGGCTGCGGCGGGGTCGGTCGAGTAGGAGACGACGATCGGATACGTGCCGTGCGCGGAGCCGCCCGTGAACCGCGCGTTGTAGGCCTCTTCCCAGCCGTCGGTGACGAGAACCTTGTCCGCCCGCAGCTCCTCCCAGAACGTGTGCCAGCTGAAGTCGCCGTAGTGGGCGACGGTCGCGAGCAAGAACGCGAGCCCTGGAGTCGAGGTTGCGGGGTTCTCCACGACCGTCAGACCCCGGTACCGGCGAAGGACGAGGTCGGTCAGGTGCCGAGGGGGGACGAGGTGGCGGCTCGTGAACCAGGTTCGGTCGTAGATCGCACACACCTCGGAGTGGTCGACCGGGACGACGTGATGGTCAGGATCGAGGTCGTAGCGCGGATCGACCCCACCGAGCTGCGGCGGCGTGTACGTGTCGAAGACGTTCCCGGCGAGCGCTCGCGAGAGGAGATCGATGTCGACCCCGAAAAAGACATCGCCCTCGGGATTGCCGGCCGTGAGGAGGGCCTTCGTGAGAGCCTCCCCGGCGTCGCCCGACTGGAGGATCCTCCAGCGGAGACCCGTCTCGCGCTCGACCTCCTCTCGCACGCTCTTCGAGACGACGAACGAGTCGTGGGTCACGAGGACGACGTCCTTCGGGCTCTCCGCGCTTCCGCAACCGGCGAGGCCCAGAGCCGGGAGCACGACTACGAGCGTGAGAAACGCCTCGTGACGATACGTCACTCGAGCTCGCCTTCCCCTGTCTCGGGCCCGGGACGAATCGCGAGGAGGACGCCGCGCTCCACACTCACGCGCGCCATGTCGGAGACGAAGACATTCGAGACGCCGCGGCTCGAGCCGGGCTCGAGCGACTCGCCGGCGGGCGGATATGCGAGACCGTCCGTTCGCACGAACTCGGCCATACCGTGCAAGGCCAGCAGCGAGACGAGCTCTCCGAGCTCTCCTCGGAGCTCGCG
>VAWZ01000033.1:37734-51624 GCA_005888365.1 Actinomycetota bacterium | reverse complement strand
CCGCTTTCACGACTGCGTGCGAGAAGGCGATGGCGTTGCCGCGGTTCTCACCGAGGAAGGTCTCCGTGCCCGGTCGCACGTGCTCGTGTGCGGCGCCCTCCGCTCCTGCGTGCATGGTCACGAGCACGATGTCGGCCTTCGCGGCCGCCCGCCGGACGAGGCGCACGGCGGCTGGAATGTCGAGCAGGCTCTGCGCCCACGCATAGGGCGCGAACCCGAGCAGCGCGATGCGCGTGTTCCCGACGCGGACGTATGCAATCTCGCCGGGCCGCCCCGTGTGGCGAAGGCCGACTCGATCGAGAGCGGCAACAGTCTGCGACTGGCCTGTGGGGCCGTAATCGAGCGCGTGGTTGTTGGCGAGGTTCATGATCGTGAAGCCGGCGCGCCGCAGCAGGCTCGCATAGGCAGGCGGCGCCCGAAATGCGAAGCAGTTCGTGCTCGACGGGGAGCACTTCGACGTGCCGCCGGTCGCGAGCGTGCCCTCCAGATTCCCGAGGACGACGTCGCCCGTCAGGGCGCTGCGCATGCGAGGAAAGAAGCCGCCCCCGCCGTCAGTAGAGGGGGCCATCGCGATGTCGCCCACAGCGGTGATGCTTACGGAACTGGGCGACTTGGTCTCCGCGCGAGCCGCTCCGCTCGTCGCGACGAGGCCGAGGAGGAGAGCGAGGGCGGGGAGGAGCAGGCGCACGGCGGGCGCGCAGGCTACCCGAACCGAGCGTGGAAGCTCCGGAGCCATTGGCTTCGGCGAAGGTCTCTGCGTTCTCCGGGAGGGTCGCCTGAACCATTGAAGGCCTTACGTCGTCCGACGCTGACGCGATCCTTTGCAGTCAAAGGAGGCAACTATGCCCTTAGCACTCGCTTGGTTCTGGTTCGGTGGGCTCGGCATCCTGTACCTGATCCTGCTGATCACCGCCGGCGTCCTCACGCTCCGGAACCGCCACATGGCTCTGTTCATCATCGGGATCATCTTCCCGATCCTGTGGATCATCGGGGCGGTCATGTCGCCGAAATCGCGCTACTGAGCCCGCCTTCCGCCCGGCCGTTTAGACAACGCGCCCACGGCCGGATCCGTAGGGTTCGCTGCGTGGAAGGGCGGCGAACCGCAGGGCGCCTGCGCGGCGAAGAACGGCCGGTGCTTCGGGCCGCGCTCACCCTCATCGTGGCGACGACGTACGTCGCGGGCGGGTTGTGGCTCGATCGCTACGTCGACCGGCAGGAACAACTCCTGCTCGGAGTCCTGACCGCGGCTGTTCTCGGCGCACTCCTCCTGCTCCACCCTTCGGCGGTGCGTCTGCAGACGCTCGCCGTCGTCGGGATCGCGACGATGGGCGAGATGGTCGGCTCTCTCGTATGGGGCGTCTACAGCTATCGGCTCGACAATCTTCCGGCGTTCGTGCCGCCGGGGCACGGCCTCGTCTATCTCGCAGGCCTCTCCCTGGCGACGGTGATGGCGAGACGTCCAGGCGTCTTGATCGTGCTTGCCGGTGCGGGCGCAGTTGGCTGGGGAATCGCGGGGCTCACGGTGCTTCCTGCCGCCGATGCATCGGGCGCGATGGGCTGCGCGTTCCTGGTGGCGGTCCTCGTGTGGACGCGCCGACCCGTGTACGCCGGCGTCTTCGTCGCGGTCGCGGCGCTCGAGCTGTACGGAACGGCAATCGGAACGTGGACGTGGAAGACGGTCGTTCCCGGGCTCGATCTGCCGCAGGGGAACCCACCGAGCGGTGCGGCGAGCGGGTACGTCGTGTTCGACGTCCTGGCGCTCGCGCTGACGACGAGCGGCAGCGTCATTGCCGCGCGGATCTGGCGAAAGCTCCAGCGCAACTCGCGGACCCGCGCGGCTGAGGTCCAGCCGACGGCGTCGTAGTCAACGCGAGCCGCGAATCAGCTCATCAACTCGCGAACGGTCGACGCATCGACGGGTGCCCCGCCCAGGATGAGCTCGCGGGCGCGCTCCACCCGGTCCCACACGTCCCAGAGCAGAAATCCGACGGGCTTCCCCCCGTCGCCGAGGTAGCAGACGACTCCCTTCCGATTGGGCTCGGCCCACTCCGCGATCGCCGGCCGTCGCGCCTCGACGTCCCCGACGGCTTCGTAGCCGAGGTCGAAGAGGTCGGAGTAGAAGAACGGAAGGTGCTCGTACGGCTGCCCGGCTCCCGCGAGGTTCGCTCCGATGTGGCGGCCGTGCGTGTTCGCATGGTCTTCGTGCTCGACCCGGCGCGTCCCGCCCAGCGCGGGAACGGGAAAGCGCGCGACGTCGCCGGCGGCGAAGACGTCCTCGCGTCCGCCTACCCGCCCGAGCTCGTCGACGAGTATGCCGTCGTCGACCGGAAGACCTGCGGCCTCGGCGAGGTCGGTCCTGGGCACGATCCCGAGCCCGGCGACGACAGCATCGGCCTCGACCGCGCGGCCCCTCTCGGTGGTCACGCGGAACGATCCGTCGCCCGACTCGATTGCCGAGACGGAATCGCCAGCGAGCACCTGAACGCCCTGCTCCTCGTAGTACTCCGTCACGAACGCTGCGAGCTCGCGAGGGAACACCCTTGCGCTGACGCCGTCGTCCGGGAAGACGATGTTCACGGCGCATCCGTTCATCTGCAGCGCGGCCGCGATCTCGGAGCCGATGAAGCCCCCTCCGATGACGACGACGCGAACGCCGTCGCCTGCGACCTCGCGCAGGCGTCGATAGTCGTCGACGGTGCGGTAGAAGAGGACGCCCTCGGGCGCCGACGGAATGCGGCGAGCCGTGCCTCCGGTCGCGAGCAGCAGTCGCTCGTACGTGTAGGTCTCGCCTGAAGCGTCCGTCGCCTGCCTCGCATCCAGGTCGAGCGAGACGATCTCCCGGTCGAGGTGCAGCTCGACGCCGACGTCGCGCGTGCCGCGCCAGATCGAGTCCTCGGCCTTCCCTTTCCAGAGCGCTTTCGTAAGCGGCGGACGAGCGTAGGGCTCGTGTGCCTCGGCGGACACGAGGCCGATCGTTCCATCCGAATCGTGATCTCGGATCCCGCGGCAGGCCGCATCTCCCGTCATCCCACCGCCGACGATCAGATAGCGATACGAAGGCACCGGGCCGGATCCTAGTCGGGCGGATGCGACTCGGACCGGAGCGAGAAGGCTCGAGCCGCCTCTTGAACATCCGACAGAGGACGTTAGAGTCCTGCGCGGCGGGCGTTGAGAACGAAGAGGCTCCTTTGGGTCGTGGCGGGCGCGGCATGTTTCGCGACTGTGGCCGTTCCTGTTGGCTCGGGATCCGGCTCTGTCGAGGCGGCGGCAACCGGGCAGATCGCGATCTTCTACTACCCCTGGTACTCGACGCCTCGTCGGGACGGGGGCTGGGCGCATTGGTACGTCCAGCACGACGGCGCCCCGATTCTCTCCACGCGCTACTTTCCGGCCCGCGGTCTCTACTCGTCGTCGAACCTAAAGGTCGTCGACGCGCAGATGCGAGAGATCAGAACGGCCGGTGTCGACACCGTCGTCGTCTCCTGGTGGGGATTCGGGTCGCCCGAGGCGGATCGCCTGCCGCTCGTCCTGGACGCCGCGAAGCGGAATGGTCTCGACGTCGCGATCCATCTCGAGCCTTATCCGGGGCGCACCCCTGCGAGCACGGCGCTGGACATCGCGCAACTCGCACAGAGCGGGATCACGGACTTCTTTGTCTACGACGCCGACAGCGATCCGTCGGCCGCCTGGGCTGAGGCGCTCTCAGGGCTGGACGGCGTGAGGATCTTCGGACAGACGACTCTTGTCGGCCGCGCGAAGGCCGCTGGGTTCGACGGCCTGTACACCTACGACGTGGGCACGTGGAACGGCTCCACGTTCGCGCGTATCTGCACGGAGGCGCACGCTGCGGGCCTTCTCTGCGCGCCTTCGGTCGGTCCCGGCTACGACGCTCGGCTCGCGACCGGCGACCAGCTCGTTCGGCGGCGTCGAGGCGGGACTTGGTACGACCGGATGTGGAGGGCCGCGCTCCGCGCGAGGGCAGACCTCGTGACGATCACGAGCTACAACGAATGGCAGGAGGGCACACAGATCGAGCCCGCGCGAGCGGAGCTCGGCCGCCCGGCATATGACGGGGCCTGGGGGAGAGAGGGAGCCGGCGCCGAGCGCGCGTACCTCGACGCGACGACACGCTGGACCGCCCGGGCCCGGACCGGCCTTCCTCAGTAGAGCGCGGTCGCCAACCGGCGCCGGTATGCGATCGTCGTCGGGTCGTCCTGCCCGAGCTGCTCGAAGATCGCCACCGCGAGATCTCGCAGCTGCTCGCGGCGATCGGGTGTGGATTCCGGAATCGCCTCGAGCACGAGCTCGAGCGCGTTCCCTTCGTCACCTCTGTCGAGAGCCGCGAGGACTTCCGCTAGCTCCCCGCGTGCGCGCAGCTCGTCGACGAGGGCGGCAAGGCGCGGTGGTGCGAGGAGCTCGTCGAGGAAGCTCGCCACCGCAGCGGCCCCGCGCGCTCCCACGAACTCCGCGACGACGCGTCCGTCGCGGAACGCCTTGACCGCGGGGATGCCCTGGACTCGATACGTCGCCGCGAGACCGGGATTCGCGTCGACGTCGATCTTGGCGAGCACGACCTCTCCGCCGCGGCTCTCGACCTCGCGCTGCAGAACAGGGGCGAGCGCATGGCAGGGGCCACACCAGTCCGCCCAGAAGTCGACGAGCACGGGCGTCTCGCGCGACCGTTCGATCACGTCCTGCTCGAAGGTCTGCTCCGAGACGTCCACGCGGCCTTCAAACGACGGGGTCGACCGGGTTCATTCCTCGAACGACGACGTCGGCGGCGCAGCCGGCGACGAGCGCGGGAAGAAGATCATCGTCCGCGACCCCTGCGAGCGAGACGTGACTGCCGTCAATCTCGATCGTGGGCCAGCTCTCGAGACCGAGTGCCTGCGCGCCGGTGTCCGTGCCGAAGCCGAGCAGCTCATCAGTCGTGAAGACGCCCCGCCGACCGGTCTGTCGCCGTGCGATCCCCTCGAGCTCACGTAGCTCCTCGAGCGGGTCGATCCGGATGTTCGAGTCGGAGCCGATACAAAGCGGGATCGAGCGTGTTCGGATGCGTTCCGCAGGGAGGAAGCCGTCGCCGAGGTCGGCTTCCGTCGTCGGGCACGCGCAGATCGTCGTACCGGTCGACGCGAGCAGGTCGAGCTCGGTGCCGTCGGCGTGCGTCGCGTGAACCACGGTCGTGTGAGGCCCGAGACAGCCGGTGCGCGCGAGGAGCTCGATCGGGCGGCACCCGTGCTCGGCGAGGCACTCTTCGATCTCCTTCGGCTGCTCGTCGGCGTGAACGTGGAAGGGAAGCTCTTCGCGCTCTGCGTAGCGCGAGATCTCCCGCAGCCAGTCGGCCGGGCACGCGCGCACCGAATGCGGAGCGAGCCCGACCGTAAGGCCCGCCGTGCGGAGGCTCTCGACCTCGGTGAGGTAGGCGCGAACCGACTCCTGGCGGAGGCGGGGGAGGCCACCACGAGCGTACGCGACGTGAAGCAACACAAGGTCGACCCCGGCTGCCGAGGCCGCCTCACGGCCCGCGAATGCCTCGGGGAGACCGAGATAGTGGAACTCGCCCACGGCCGTGTAGCCGGCGCCTCGCATCTCGCGGTAGGCCGCCTCGTATGACGAACGCACGAGCTCCGGCGTCTGCCGTCCGGCCTCGGCGAGCATCGTCTCGCGCCAGGCCCAGAAGTCTCGCCCGGCGCCCCGTCCACGTAGCGCGCGCTGGAAGGTGTGGCTGTGGGCGTTGACGAATCCGGGCAGGACGAGGGTCTCGGGAGCCACGAGGGCGCGACGCTACCACCCGGTGTCAGACACCAGGCGTTCGCAACAAAAGAGGTCGAATTTGTCCACAGCACGCTGGCCAAGTATTGGAGCCGGATTCGAGTCGCCGTCACGACGATCGGCGGCATGGCTCTTGCGGACGTCTCGCGGCCGGTGTCTGACACCGAAGGCGGCTACGGTTGCGGGATGGCGTGGGCCACGGTGCGACAGCACATTCCGAACGCCCTGACGATCCTTCGCTTCGCGGCGATTCCCGTCTTCGTCGTCCTCTTGGTGCACGCCGGAGACGGGGCGGCATGGGGGGCGGGACTCTTCTTCGCCGGCGCGGCGCTCACCGATCAGGTCGACGGTTACCTCGCCCGCAGCTGGAACGTCGAGTCGGCGTTCGGCAAGGTCGCGGACCCACTTGCCGACCGGGTGATGATCGTGACCGCCGTTGTCGCGCTGTGGGCGACGGGCAGGATTCCGCTGCTCGCGACGCTCATCATCCTCGGGCGCGATCTCCTGCTCGTCCTCGGGTACAAGTTCCTCGTCCCTCGTGGATACGCGTTCGAGGTGAGCTTCCTGGGGAAGGCCGCGACCTGGGTCCTCTACGCCTCGCTCTGCGTCGTGATCGTCACCGCTGAGGGAACGCTCTGGCCGCTCGTCCTCCTGTGGTTCGGGATCGTCCTCGCGCTGATCGCCGGTATCCAGTACCTGGTGCGCGCACGCCGTGAGCTCGCACCCGGCGAGCCAGGCAGGGAGACGCACGCACACACCGAATAGGTCACAAAACTCTCAACCTGAGGTTGACCCCTCGGCTCAGGTGCTGCTTTACTCAGGTGACCAACGAAGAAAGGCCGCTTACGTGGAACCCCTTCCCGACTTCGCGACTCTCAACGACGACGACCTGCGGACCATGATCCATGAGCTCGAGAAAGAGGAGGACGAGATCTCCTTCCGCAGGCGCGTCCTGCATGGTCGTATCGACATCCTTCGAGCCGAGCTCGTCGCGCGCCTCCGCGAGCAGGTGAGCGCGGGGGAGGCGAAGCTCGCGGATGTCGAGCGTCTGAGTGAGATTCTCGCCGGCAAGGCGGCGCCGAAGGCCAGTGACGGCGACGCGTGAGAACGCACGTCTATTGCGCCGAGTGCGGCTTCCTGAGCCCGGCGACGTCTAACTACTGCCCGCGCTGCGGCGCAGTCCTCACACCGGAACCTGGCTCCGAGACCACGATGAGCATCGATCCCGACACAGAAGGTGAGGACCAGGACACGGCGGTCGCGTCCGCGGGCGGCCCGGTCCTCGTCGTTCGCTCGGGCGGAGGCATCGCGGGACAGACATTTCACCCGCCCGAGGGAAAGACGCTCATCGGCCGCTCGCCCGAGTGCCAGATCTTCCTCGACGACGTCACGGTCTCCCGCCGACACGCAGAGCTCGAGCGCACCGGCGAAACCTTCACGATTCGCGACCTCGGGAGCCTCAACGGGACGTACGTGAACCGCCGCCGCATCGAGTCGACGGTCCTGCAGGACGACGACGAGGTGCAGATCGGAAAATACCGTATGACCTTTCTCCGGCGATGACCACCGTCGCGGAACGCAGACGCGGCCAGGAGCCCGCCGAGGTGCGGCTCCGAACGATCGGTGCCGTGTGCGAGGAGCTTCGTGGTGTTTTCCCGGATATCTCGGTCTCGAAGATCCGCTACCTGGAAGACCAGGGACTGATCGCGCCCCGCCGAACGCGAGGCGGATACCGGCTCTTCTCCCCCGACGACATCGAGCGGCTGGCGACCATCCTGCGGCTGCAACGGGACGAGTTCCTCCCGCTGCGGGTGATCCGGGAAGAGCTCGCCGGTCCGGGGGCGAGCGCCGATCGCGCCCGCCGCAGGAGCGTCGGCTTCACGGGACAGGAGGCCGAGATCGACGTCGCCGAGCTCTGCGACCGGGCCTCGGTGCCACCCGACTTCGTGCGTGAGCTGGAGGAGTTCGGCATCGTCGTGTCGCGCACCGAGGGAGGGGAGCACCTCTATCGCGAGAGCGAGGCCGACATCTCGGCGGCGTGTGCGCGGCTCGCGCGTTTCGGCATCGACGCGCGCCATCTCCGGACGTTCCTCACGGCTGCCGCCCGGCAGGCGGCGCTCTTGGAGCAGCTCGTGGCGCCCGGCCTCCGCTCGCGCACCCCCGAGCGGCGAAAGAGCGCCCTCGACGACCTCGAGTCCCTTGCCCGTGTCGCCGAAGATCTCACACAACTGCTCTTCTTGCGCGACCTGCGCGGTGCGGTCGAGCGAGCCTCGTGACGCTCGACCTGAGCTCGAAGATCAGGGACGTCCCCGACTTCCCGAAGGAAGGGATCGTCTTCAAGGACGTGATGCCGCTCATCGCCGATCCCGAGTACTTTCGGGAGACGATCCTGCGGCTCGCCGAGTGGTCACGCCCTCGCGAGCCCCATCTCATTCTGGGCGCCGAGGCGCGTGGGTTCATATTCGGCGCCGCGCTCGCATACGAGCTCGGCGCGGGATTCATCGCCGCCCGCAAGCCCGGGAAGCTGCCGTGGGAGACCGTGAGCGCAACCTACGAGCTCGAGTACGGAACCGACAGCCTCGAGATGCACCGCGACGCAGTCACCGCCGGGGCTCGGGTGATCGTGCTGGACGACGTCCTCGCGACGGGCGGCACGGCGAAGGCCAAGGTCGAGCTCGTCGAGGGCCTGGGCGGGACAGTAGCCGGCGTCCTCTTCGTCATCGAGCTGACGTTCCTGCACGGCCGGGAGCGCCTCGGCGGGCACGACGTCCATTCCCTCATCCAGTACTAGCGCTGGTAGGAAATCCCAAACACCGCAGCCGCGAAGCGACTGCAGTGGTAGGCATGTTCACGCGACCGCATCTGCTGAGCAGATTCCGGTCTAGCGGACTAGCCAAACGTGTAGCGCGCCGTCCGATCGCGCACGTACAAGGAGACAAGGTGTACGACCCGCTCACACGCACGTATTCCTTCGCTTGTCCGCATGGAAGGGAGCCGAGGGTGCCGCTCTCCGACTTCCGGATGCTCGAGCGGCTGCCGGGCACATCGCACCCGGCCGTGTTCGAGGTCACCTTCTCGTGCACGTGCGGGTCGCACCACGCCGGTCTCGTCACACACGACGCTCTCGATGTCGCCCCCGTCGGCGTTGGGGTCGGCGGAAAGTTCCAGAACCTGCTCACCGGACGGAAGGATGCGCTCGACGCTGAGCTGACCGGGCTTGCCGCCGCGAGGATCGGCGCGGGGGAGTGGCCGTGGAGCTTCTTCTGTTTCCTCGAGGGTCGGCCGCAGCCGATCACTCCCTCCGCGCTCTCGGTGATTGCGCCCGGCGAGCGCCTGCTCGGAGTCGCAGCTCGCTGTCCGGTCTGTTCGGCGACGTCGGTCAACCTCGTGACGCGCGAGCACCTCGACATCCCGTTCTGGAACGATGCATGGGTCGGCGTCGTCGACCACGTGTTCGGACACGACGCGTTGCGGACGATCGAGGAGTTCCGCGCCGAGCTCGAGTCGTCTCGCTTCGACGAGCGGAGGTTGGACCTCGAACGGTGAGCTGAACGAGGGACCCGCTCTGCCCTCGTCGACTGGGCCCTCGTCGACTGGGCCCTCGTCGACTGGGCCTTCACTCCGGCCAGGGATCTCGCGTCGAGGGGGGGCCGACGATAACCGTCGCATGAGCGCCGCCGTACTCGCCAAGGTGGCTCCCGCGGGCTCTCTCAGGCTTCTCGCGGACGTCAAGGCGCTGGACCTGCCCGCTGACGAAGACGTCACGCGAATGCCGGCTCTGCTGCGCCTCGAAGCCACACTCGGACGCGAGTTCGCCGATCGCCTCGTCGCAGCGTTGAGCAACGAGCGCCGGCGCTAGTGAGCTTGGGCTACCTGGGCCTGGGGTAGTCGCCGCCGCGCGTCCTCACGAGCAGGAAGATTCCGCACGCGAGGAGCAGCGAGACGACGAAGGACGTCGGCCCGGAGAAGCCGACAGCGAGCGCGCCGAGCCACATGAAGAGGAAGAAGACAAGTGTCCAGATGAACGCCTGGACGCCCTGGTCGATGCTTGGCATGCGCAGGTGCATCACGGCTGATGCTATCGAGGCGACGACGGGGAGAATGCGCACGCCGGACCAAAAAAATTCACCGAGCCGGTGGCGCTTTCGTCCACTCAGCCCGCTGACCGTCCGCTTCCGCGTAGAGCCTTCGAGCTGCGCTTCGACCTAATCGCGCTCCGTGCTCGGTGCAATCGCCACGCTATGGGACTCGCCTAGACGGGTCAAGTCCCTCGTTCACCGGATTGCTGCAATTTGCGACGTTTTTCTCTCGACGCCGCGAGCTCTTCCGAGCGCGCTCAACGCACGGCGAAGTAGACGCTGCACGCGGCGCCGAACCCGAGGCACCAGACGGCGAACGGCACGAGCGTCCGCGTCTCGAAGTAGCGCATCAGGAACCGCACCGAGAGGTACGCCGTGACGCCGGCGCAGAGGGAGGCGACGAGCGCCTGGCCGCGGATCCCGTCCCCCTGCGAGCCGAATAGCTCGGGCAGCTTGAGCAGCGCGGCCGCTCCGATGATCGGCGTCGCGAGGAGGAACGCGAAGCGTGCGGCGTCCTTGTGCGAGAGGCCGACGAGGAGCCCGCCGCCCATCGTCGCTCCCGAGCGTGAGAACCCGGGGATGAGGGCGAGCGCTTGCGCCGCACCGACGAAGAAGGACTGCGGAAAGCCGACCTGCCTCGCGATACGCGTGTCGTCGTCGGTGTCCGTTTGCGGAGCTCGGCGCCGCAGCGCCTCGGCGCCGAAGAGCAGGACGCCGTTCAGCATGAGGAAGAACGACGCCGACTGCGCCGACGCGAAGACGCCTCGCAGCGCATGCTCGAGCAACAATCCCAGGATCCCTGCGGGGATCGTGCCGATTACGAGCAGCCAGCCGAGCTTCGCGTCTGTGTCGTCCGGGCCGATCCCGCGGTCGCGGAGGCTACGGGCGAGGCCTTTCACGATTCGCACCCAATCTCGCCAGAAGAACGCGAGGAGGACGATCGCCGTCGCGAGGTGGGTGGCGACGAGGAAGCTGATGAAGTACGGGTCGTTCTGGTGGATGTTCCACCCGAGGAGCTGCGGGATGATCACGCTGTGGCCGAGGCTCGAGATCGGGAAGAGCTCGGTCACGCCCTGGAGCAGTCCGAGGAGGACGGCCTGCCAGTAGGTGATGAGCGAGGCGAGGATCAAGCAGCGTCGTCGCTCGCCGGCTGCCTCTTGCCGGTCTGGAACCAGGCGAAGATCAGGAGCGCGAGCCCGACCAGGAACGCGGCGATCCCGTGCTTCACGTGGTGGTGCCCGGATCCCGCCGCGTGCCCAGGGATCCACGAGGGAAGAGAGCCGGCAGGCTCGGCCCAGTAGACGACGGCGAGAACGATCAACTCAACGCCCACGACCGTGTTCACGTGCTCCCTCGATTCGTTGCGGAGGACGGCCGAGAAGAGTACGTCCTGCGCCGGATCGCCGCGTTCGGACAAGCGCCGAGTGGGGTGCCGGCAACGGCCGCCTCGCGGTTCGACTTGACATAACGCCCGTTCTCGTGCATTGGCCGGCAGCTCGCTCTGCGGCTGATTCACTGCACCCGATGGAAGTGCCTGTGCTCAGCGGAGACCGCGTTCTGCTGCGCGCGATGACGGACGACGACGTTGCGCGCGTCGCCAAGATGAACGCGGTTCCGGAGGTCGCGCGTTGGTGGCCGCCGCGCGAGCCCGACTACATCCGGGCCAAGCTCACGCGCGCCGACCTCGCGTGCTGGGTCGTGGAGCTCGACCGCGAGCTCATCGGCTTCGTCCAGGCCTATGAGGAAGACAACCCCGAGTTCCGGCATGCGGGGCTCGATCTCTTCCTCCACCCGAAAGCCCAAGGCCGCGGCCTCGGGCAGGACGTCGTGCGCACCGTCTGTCGCCACCTCATCGAGGATCGCGGCCATCATCGGATCGTCATCGATCCGGCCGAGGCGAACTCACGCGCGATCCGCTGCTACGAGGCTGTCGGCTTCCGGCGCGTAGGCGTCCTGCGCAGGTACTGGTGGGACCACGCCGAGCAAAGCTGGGCCGACGGGCTCCTGCTCGACCTGCTCGCAGACGACCTCGCGTAACCGAGGGATTTTTCGCTCTTTGCCCTAGACACAGGACGGCCTACGCGAGAGAGTGGTATCTGACACAGCTCGCCTTCCCCCCGCCGCGCGTGACCCAGATCGATATCGAGCACATCCTCCTCGTCGAGGACATTCGCCAGCTGCTTGAGCTGTCCGAGCAGACCGGGACGATCCGCGCGTCCGATCTCGCGGAAATCGCCGAGGCGTACGAACTGACCGAGCTCGAGCAGGACGCGCTCCTGCGCGAGCTCGACCAGCGGGCGATCGAGATCGTCGAGCTTCCCCTCCCTCACTCCGAGGTGGTCGCAGCGATCACCGCGCCGGTCGAGACGACGACCGACGCGCTCCAGCTCTTCCTTCGCGAGGCGGGTCGGCATCAGCTCCTGACCGCGGCGCAAGAAGTCGAGCTCGCGAAACGGATCGAGCGCGGCGACATGGAGGCGAAGGAGCGGATGATCCAGTCGAACCTCCGGCTCGTCGTCTCGATCGCGAAGAACTACCGCAACCAGGGGCTCCCCTTCCTCGACCTCATCCAGGAAGGGACCCTCGGGCTCATTCGCGCGGTCGAGAAGTTCGACTGGCGGCGCGGCTTCAAGTTCTCGACCTACGCGACCTGGTGGATCAGGCAGGCGGTCGCGCGTGCACTCGCGGACAAGGCGCGCACGATCCGGATGCCCGTGCACATCGTCGAGCGACTGCAGAAGATCAACCGCGCCGATCGTCTCTTGTGGACGCAGCTCGGCCGTGAGCCGACGCTGGAGGAGATCGCGGACGAGGCGTCGCTCACCGTGCAACAGGTCCTGGAGGTGCGCGCTGCGGCGCGCGCGTCGACGAGCCTCGACGCACCGGTCGGGGACGGCGACGACGCGGTGTTCGGCGACTTCGTGGCCGGTGACGAGCCGCTCCCGGAGGAGGCAGTCGAGCTCAACCTGCGCAGCGAGGCGCTCCGGCGCGCGCTCTCCTCACTTCCGCAACGCGAGCGGGAAGTCGTCGTGATGCGCTACGGGCTCGGCGGCGCGGAGGCGCAGACGCTCGAGGAGATCGGGCGGCGGCTCGGCCTGACTCGCGAGCGGGTCCGGCAGATCGAGCTCGAATCCTTGCGCCGCTTGGCGACGCTCCGAGAGATGGAGTCGGTCGACCTCACCTGACGGGCCGGAAGCGCCTATCAGGTGCGCAGGTACAGCTCGAGCGCGGGCGCGATCGCCCTGAGCTCGCGGAGCGCGCGTGCCTCGAGCTGGCGGACGCGCTCGCGGGTGATCCCGAGGTTCGCACCAACCTCCTCGAGCGTCCGCGGCCGCACTCCGTCGAGCCCGAACCGCTCGACGACCACACGGCGTTGGCGAGGCTGGAGCTTGGCGAGCGCGTCGAGAAGCTCGGTGGAGCGCGCTCGGTCGGCGGTCGTCATCTCGGGCTGGTCGGCGCTCGTGTCCGGAATGAGATCGGCGACCGAGCTGTCGCCGTCGCCGATGGGCGTCTCGAGACTGACCGGGTCCTGCACGAGATCGATCAACTCCTGGACGCGTTCGGGCGTGAACCCGATCTCCATCGCGATCTCGGTCAGCGACGGGTCGCGGTTCAGCTTCTGGCCGAGGAGGCGCCGCGCCTTCGTGACCCGCCGCACCTGATCGGCGACGTGTACGGGGAGCCTGATCGTCCGACCCTGCTCCGCGAGCGCACGTGAGATGGCCTGCTTGATCCACCAGGTCGCATAGGTCGAAAGCTTGAATCCCATCCGGTAGTCGAACTTCTCGACCGCCCGGATCAGGCCCAGGTTCCCCTCCTGGATGAGGTCGAGGAGCGGGACGTCCGCCCGTGTGTAGTTGCGTGTGATCGACATCACGAGACGCAGGTTCGACTCGATGAGGCGTCGCTTGGCCGCATCGTCGCCGTCGTCCTTGCGCCGAGCGAGCTCGCGCTCCTCGGCGGGTGTCAGGAGCCTTCCGTCACCGATCTGGCGGACGTACAGCTTCAGGGGGTCGTCGGCGCTCGGCCCCGCAAGATC
>VAWZ01000033.1:25977-37707 GCA_005888365.1 Actinomycetota bacterium | reverse complement strand
GACCGCTTGGTTGCCGGCGGACGTTGCGTTCTCGTTCATCCGTCGGATCCCTCGGCGGCTCTGCCTCGCTTGAGGGATCCGGTCGCCGACGAGGGATCCGACGGATGAACGAGAACGCAACGTCCGCCGGCAACCAAGCGGTCCTGTTCGTCGTCTACCCTCAATGAGGAGGTCCGTTCGAGGCAGATGAGGTCATTTCGTGTGCGGAATCGCCGGATATAGCCTGAGCCCTGAGTCGCGCGTCGACCGGACGCTCGCGGCACAGGCACTCCTCGCCGGCATCTCCGAGCGCGGCGCCGACGCGGTCGGCTATGCGTTCCGAGACGAGCACGGACGGGTCGAGGTCAGCAAGCTGCGCGGCGGGGCGAGCGCCTTGCTCGACGAGATCGAGGTCCCGAAGACCACCTCACAGGCGCTTCTCCATGTCCGCGACTACACGAAGGGCCACCCGGAGATCGGGGGCAACAACCACCCCATTCGCCACGGCAGCGTGATAGGCGTCCACAACGGAGTCATCGAGAACGACGACGAGCTTCTTGCGCGCTACGGGATCGAGCGCTGCGAGGAGGACATGACGGTCGACTCGGAGGCGATCTTCGCGTTGATGGAGCTGCGCCATCACGACCCGCGAGCCCTCCGCGAACTGCGGGGAGCGATGGCTGCAGCGTGGCTCGACGAAGATCGCCCCGATACGCTGTTCGTCGCCCGCGGACTGCATCGTCCTCTCTGGATCGGCGCCACCCGCACCGAGGTGTTCTTCGCCTCGACCCGCCGTGCGCTCGCGATCGTCGAAGCCGCGACGCACGTTCGCCTGCAGCTGCGCGAGATGCGCGAGGGCAGGCTTTTCTCCCTGGTCAGCGGCAAGATCGTGCGCAAGCGTCGCTTCCGGCCGGATCGGAGCTACCGCGACGCGGGCCATCTCCCGCCGGTGCGCGCTCCCTACGAGGCCGTCTCGTGCCTCACCCAGCTCGCCGAGCTGGCCGCGGCGTAGTCAGCGCGGATCAGCCACCGTCCTCGACGGATCCATCCGTCCGGACCACTGCGCCCTCGTCCTCGAGCCGCTGTCGCACGAGATACTGGAACGCGGTCCAGGCGCCCCTGGGGACGTCGACCAGCCGGTAGACCTGCCACTCAGAGAGGAGGGTCGGGTCGGCGCGTCGCGAGTGCGCCCAGTCGGCCATCTTCGGCAAGCGCCCGAGACTCCGACCCAGCACGGCGCCTTGCTCGATCGCCCGCTCGAGCCGCTCCTCCCCGCTCGGTACGTCGTAACCGGCCTCGCGCAACGCGTTCGAGAAAGAGCCGAACGTGTGCGCGTAGAGAGATACCGAGGGGAGCGACCTGCGTCGTGCTGCCAGATCGCTCGCCTTCGGGGTGCGGCGGAGGTCCGACCCGAGGCCCCGAAGCTGAGCCAGGAGCTCGCTCCGGGTCAGGAACCTGCGAGGCACGAGGCCCGCAGCTCGCTTGGCGGCGTTCCAGGTCCCGAAATGCTCGATCACGGTCTGGGGATGGAGCTGCGCCTCCGGATCCTGCGCGAACTCGCGCATGGTGGGTGAGCGTCCCAGTCGTTTGGCAGCCGCCCTCAGCTCGTCGAGTATGTCGCTGT
This sequence comes from Actinomycetota bacterium, assembly GCA_005888365.1. Lineage (GTDB taxonomy): Bacteria > Actinomycetota > Thermoleophilia > Gaiellales > Gaiellaceae > GMQP-bins7. Next base: position 36,104 of record VAWZ01000033.1, on the reverse strand, counting down.
CGCTGTACCGGCGACGAAGGCCCGCGCGGAAGGCCGCGAGCTCGGCCTCGTCGAGCTGCACACGCGCACGGCTGCTGGAGGTACGCCGTCGAGCCATGTGCAATCAGCTTAGAGCGTTTTGAGTATTCTGCAAAGACTCCAGAGCGTGCGGATCCTCTCCCCCGCTCTGTACCCTCGCCGCCAATGGGATTCCGCCTCGAGCTCGAGACGAAGGCAGCACGCGCGGTCGGGCGGCTCTCGCGGGCTGCAGGGCGCGGCGGGGGAACCACGCTCCCGGGAAAGCTTCTCTGGAAGCTCGATCCGGGTGCTGTGGACGAATTGGCCGCCGGGCTCGCTCGCGGCGTGGCGCTCGTCTCCGCAACGAACGGAAAGACGACCACGACGGCAATCGCCGCGAAGATCCTCGGGAACCGAGCCCGACTGGCGTGGAACAGGGCGGGCGCGAATCTCCTGTCGGGAATCGGGTCCGCCCTCCTCTCAGCCGAGGACCCGGAGCTTGGGCTCTTCGAGGTGGACGAGGCCGCCCTGCCGGAGGCGATCGTCCGTACCCACCCTCGGGCGGTGCTCCTCGGAAACCTCTTTCGCGACCAGCTCGACCGTTACGGCGAGCTCGAGCTCGTGGCCGAGCGCTGGCGGGCGGCCGTCGCCTCCCTGCCCGAGGACGCCGCCCTCGTCGTCGACGCGGACGATCCGGTCGTCGGTGACCTCGCGGTGGCTCGCGAGGGCGTTCTTCGGTTCGGCATCGACGATTCCCGTCATGCTCGGCCGTCGCTTCAGCACGCGGCGGACTCCAAGTACTGCATGCGCTGCGGCTCCCCCTACGAGTACAAGGCCGCCTACGTCGGTCACCTCGGCGACTACCGCTGCGCGGCTTGCGGCCACGCGCGACCCGCCCTCGACGTCGTCGCCCGCAACATCGAGTTCCGGGGACTCTGGGCCTCTCGCTTCCGGCTCGTGACTCATGCCGGTGAGGTCGAGCTCGATCTCGCGCTTCCCGGCCTCTACAACGTCTACAACGCCGTCGGCGCGGCCGCTCTCTCGCTCAGCTTGGGTGCCTCGTTGTCGGAGATCCGGACCGGGATCGAGGATTTCAGCGCCGCTTTCGGGCGCTTCGAGCGGATCGGGGCGAGCGGCAAGACCGTGGTCCTCCTCCTCGTGAAGAATCCTGCCGGAGCGAACGAGGTCCTTCGAACGCTCGAGCTGGGAGGCATCCCGCCCGTGCTCGTCGTCGCCCTCAACGATGCGATCGCAGACGGTCGAGACGTCTCGTGGATCTGGGACGTCGATTTCGAGCCGCTCCTGGCTAAGGCGGGCACGATCGTCGTGAGCGGCGGGCGCGCCGCCGAGCTCGGCCTCCTCCTCCTCTACGTCGGATTAACTGAGGACCGGCTCGAGGTCGTCCCGTCGCTCGAGATGGCTCTCGACCGCGGGCTCGAGCTCACCGACAGTCGGGCGAGCTCGTCGTCCTCCCCACGTACACCGCGATGCTCGCTCTGCGGGGAATCCTCACGCGACGGGGCCTCGTCTCCGCGTACTGGGAGGCGCCGCGGTGAAGATCCGGGTCGGACACCTTTATCCGGACTACCTCAACATTTACGCCGACCGCGGGAACATTGCCGTCCTCTCCCGTCGCGCGGTGCTCAGGGGGCACGAGCTGGCGCTCGAGGCCGTAGGTCTCGGTGACGAGCTTCGGCCCGGATCACACGATCTGCTGTACGTCGGCGGCGGTCAGGATCGAGAGCAAACGCTCGTCGCTCCCGATCTCGCAGCGAAAGGCGCCGCCATTCGAGCGGCGGTCGCCCGTGGCGCGGCCCTGCTCGCCGTGTGCGGCGGGTATCAGCTGCTCGGCCGCGGCTACTGGGGCCGTGACGGACTCTTCATGCCGGGGGCGGAGCTCTTCCCGCACGAGACCGTGGCGGGCACCACTCGGATGATCGGAGACGTCTTGCTCGAATGCGAGCTCGAGCCCGGTGTCCGACGCACGATCGCTGGCTTCGAGAACCATGCCGGCCGGACTACGCTCGATCGCGGAGCGGAGCCGCTCGGACGGGTGCTGTACGGATTCGGAAACGACGGCGAATCAGGATACGAGGGCTGCCGGCTCGGGCGGGCGATCGGCACCTATCTCCACGGCCCGCTCCTGCCCCGCAATCCGTGGCTCGCCGATTGGATCCTGGCGCAGGCGCTCGCGCACGCCAGCGGCGGGGAGCCTCCCGGGCTCGAGCCCCTCGCAGACGAACTCGAAGGCCTTGCGCACCGGGTCGCATCGGAGCGGGCACGACTCAGAGGCGGGCGCAAACAGTGACGACACGTGGGGCACCCCATCCCACCACCCGCTTTCAGCGTATCGGCGAAATGTTGGGGTGTGTTGCGCGAAGTGTGTCGAGAGAGCGCCGGAATCGTTCCGAATCAGGGAACCCACATCTCGCCGAGATACACAGCAGGGTCGCCCGGTTGCCAGCGCCTGAGAAACCGGTGGATCGGCGGATGGAGGACGAGATCCTCGAGCTCGGCCGGGCGAAACAGGCGGTGGTTTCCGACCGCTGCGTCCTCCGATGCGACGTCCTCGAGCGAGCCCGAGATGTCTGCCGCGAAGATCACGTGCACCACATGCTTTCGCACCGGGCTCGAATACGGGGCGATCGAGTCGACGATCGCGACCGGCCCCTCGAGCGGGAGGTCGGCGCTCTCCGGGAGCCGCGTCTCCTCCCACAGTTCGCGGCGGAGGGCGCTGATCAAGCTCTCTCCGCTCCGGACGCCGCCGCCCGGGAGCAACCACACCGGACGGCCGGACTTCTCGTGCCGCAGCAGGAGGATGCGCCCGCGCCAGCGCAGGATCGCCGAGACCCGGATCCGGGGATCGGACATCGTCACTCGGCCGACGACCCGAACCCGCGCGAGCCGCGCTCGCTCACGGCGAGCTCGTCGACCTCGACGATCCGCACGGCAGCTACGGGCGCCACTACGAGCTGCGCAATCCTCATCCCAGGGATGACCTCGAAGTCCTCCTTTTGATCCGTGTTGAGGAGAACGACGCGGATCTCACCCCTGTAGCCGGAGTCGATCAGCCCGGGCGAGTTGAGAACAGCGATCCCGTGTCGCGCCGCGAGCCCGGAGCGCGGTTGCACGAAGCCGGCATACCCGTCCGGGATCTCGACCGCGATGCCGGTGGACACGGAACCACGCTCGCCGGGGCGAAGGGTAAGCGACTCGCACGCGGCCAGGTCCACGCCGGCATCGCCCTCGTACGCCTGACGTGGAAGGACCGCGTCCTCGCGAAGCTTCCGGACCGCGACTTCGATCACCGGGCGGAGACCTCGGCATCGAGCTCGCCTGCAACGAGAAAGCGCGCGAACCTCGCGATCTCCCGTCGCGGGAGCCGAGCCCGGACGCGCACACCTTCCGGTGTGTCCCTTCGCTCGGCGATCGGGGCGCCGAGCGCGTAGAGGTCGGCAAGAGCGCTTCCTTCCGCGTACGGGACGAGCAGCCGAACGTCCTCGAACCGATCCGAGAAGAGCTCTGCGATCCGGGACTTGAGCTCGTCCAGGCCTTCGCCGGTAACGGCCGAGACCTGGAGCGCTCGCGGAAACGCATTCCGGAGACGCCTCCGGGCGAGCGGATCGAGGCGATCCGCCTTGTTCAGGACGAGCTCGATCGGAACGTCGTCGGCACCAATCCCACCGAGAACCGCACGCACTGCGTCGATCGTCTCACGCAGCCGATCCTCGGGAAGCGAACCGTCCGCGACGTGCAGAACGAGGTCGGCCACGAGCGTCTCCTCCAGGGTGGACGCGAACCCCTCCACGAGCTGGGTCGGCAGCCTCCTGATGAACCCCACGGTGTCGGTCACGAGGTACCGTTTTCCGGCGAACTCGAAGCTCCGGGTCGTGGGATCCAGGGTCTTGAACAAACGGTCGTCGACCGCTGCCCGAGCTCCGGTGAGCGCGTTGAGCAGCGTCGACTTGCCGACGTTCGTGTAGCCGGCGAGGGCGATCGTCGGCGCCGCGGAACGTTTTCGCTCCTTCCGGCGCACGGCACGCTGCTCCCCGAGCGCCCGCAGCCGCCGCTTGAGCAGCGAGACCCGCGTGCGCGCGATTCGACGGTCGGTCTCGAGCTGGCTCTCACCCGGACCTCGCGTCCCCACGCCGCCGCCGAGCCGCTCCAGGTGCTGCCAGAGGCCGCGCATGCGCGGCAGGTTGTACTCGAGCTGCGCGACCTCGACCTGAAGCTTCCCCTCGGCGCTCGTCGCGTGCTGGGCGAAGATGTCGAGGATCAGCTGCGTGCGATCGACGACACGCGCCTTGAGAGCGTCCTCGAGCGTGCGCTGCTGCGTCGGAGTCAGCTCCTCGTCGACGAGGAGAACCTCGGCCTCGCTCTCGGCATATCCGGTCTTCAGCTCGCCGAGCTTCCCCTTCCCGACGAACGTTCGCGGATCGGGGCGGTCGCGATGCTGCGCGAGCTCGGCCACGGGCACGACGCCTGCGGTACGGGCGAGCTCACGAAGCTCTGCGAGCTCCTCCTCACCGTCGACCCCTTTGCCGAAGACACCGAGGACGAACCCGCGCTCCGGCGCCGCCCCCGGGGCGGGATCGGGCTGGCGCGTGGTCACCGGGGGATTATGCCCCGCGCCCGGCCTGCACCGAGCGACCGTCTAGGGTCTGCGCGACATGGACGCACTGCCGGAACGGCTCGCGACCCGGACGCTCGAACTCGTCGACATCGCCTCCGAGAGCCGGCACGAGGCGGCGATTCGCGAGCACCTCCTGGACCTCGTCCCGTCCTCGCTCGTTCGGGCGTACGGAGAGGACGAGGCGTTTCTCTTCCTTCCGAAGCACCGGTCGGAGGCTCCGCTCGTCGTTCTCGTCGGCCACTACGACACCGTCCCGGCGCAGGGGAACCACCCCGGCCGCATCGCCGACGGAGCGGTTCACGGTCTCGGCGCGAGCGACATGAAGGGCGGGGTCGCAGTCGCGATCGAGATCGTGCGCGATCTCGCCGCCGATCGGGCCGGCCCCTACGACGTCGGGCTCCTCCTCTTCGGTCGCGAGGAGCTCTCGGTCGAGCACGACCCGCTCCCCGCCCTCTTCGCGCGCTGCGAGCCGGTCCACGAGTCGTCGCTTGCGATCGTCCTCGAGCCGACCGTAGGCCAGATCCACGCGGGCTGCCTCGGAAATCTGATCGCAGAGCTGGTCTTCCACGGTACGAGTGGCCATTCCGCACGTCCCTGGCTCGCCGACAACGCCATCGCATGGGCGGTGCAGGGCCTCGCGGGCCTGGTCGCATTACCCCGGCGCGAGGCTGTTGTCGGCGGGCTGACCTTCCTCGAGTCGCTGTCTGTGACGCGCATCGCGGCCGGGATCGCGGACAACGTGATTCCGGACCGAGCAGTCGCGACGCTCAGCTTCCGCTACGCGCCCGACCGCACGCCCGAGGACGCGGAGCGCCACCTCGGCTCGCTCGTCCCGGAGCACGCGTCCCTCGAGCTCCGGAGCAACTCGCCCGCGGCTCGTGTCGTCCGGGACTCGTCCCTCGTCGATGCGCTCCTGGCGGCTGGTGCCCGCGGCATCGAGCCCAAGCAGGCCTGGACGAACGTCGCGGACTTCACCGCACGCGGTCTCGACGCCGTGAACTTCGGCCCCGGCGACCCCGCTTTCGCGCACCGGCGCGACGAGAAGGTCGAGATCGCAGCTCTCGTACACGCGTACGAGACACTCGTGAAGTTCCTGACCACGGCGATCGACGATGATGAGCGCTGATGGACCTTGTCTCACAGATCGACGCCCTCTGGGAGAATGACGAGCTCGATCCGACGCCGATCGAGCAGACCATTCGACTGCTCGACCAGGGTGAGGTGCGGGTGGCCGAGAAGCGCGACGGCGAGTGGCTCGTCAACGAGTGGACGAAGAAGGCGATTCTCCTCTACTTCCGCCTGCGCAAGGTCGAGCCGATGGAGGTCGGAGGCCTCCACTTCCTGGACAAGATCCCGGTGAAGGCGGACTACGCCGAGCGCGGAGTGCGGGTCGTCCCACCGGGAGTCGCACGCTACGGCTCGTTCCTGTCCAGGGGCGTCGTTCTCATGCCCGGCTTCGTCAATATCGGCGCCTGGGTGGGGCCACGCACGATGGTGGACACCTGGGCAACGGTCGGATCCTGTGCACAGATCGGAGCCGACGTCCATCTTGCCGGGGGCGCCGGGATCGGCGGCGTACTCGAGCCGCCACAGGCCAGGCCGGTGATCGTCGAGGACGGAGCGTTCATCGGCTCGCGTGCGACGATCGTCGAGGGAGTCGTCGTCGGCGAGGGCGCGGTGGTCGCCCCGCAGGTCGCACTGTCGGCGTCCGTTCCCATCATCGACGTCACGGGTCCGCGGCCGGTCGAGCATCGAGGATATGTGCCCCCGCGCTCAGTCGTGCTTCCGGGGACGAGGTCGAAGAACTATCCAGCCGGGCGCTACGAGCTTCCTTGCGCGCTCATCGTCGGCGAGCGGAGCGCGTCGACCGATCTCAAGACCTCGCTCAACGACGTCCTCCGCGAGTTCGAGATCGGCGCGTAGCGCTAGACAAGCTCTCCGCGGAAGATCTCGGCCGCAGGACCGGTCAGGACCGCGCGGCCCTCGCGGATGTCGACGCCGAGCGTGCCACCGGGCAGGTGCACCTGCACTGGAGTCTCACACCAGCCGTGCACGACCGCCGCGGCGGCGGCCGCTGCGGCGCTCGACCCCGAGGCGCGGGTCTCCCCCGCCCCGCGCTCCCACACGAGCACGGTCAGGTCGTTCGGCCCGTCGGGGCGCGCGAGCTGGACGTTCGTCCGCTCGGGGAAGCGCTCGTGGCGCTCGACGAGCGGGCCGAGGCGAAGCAACTCGTCTCGCGTGGGGGCATGCCGGAGGACCGCGTGCGGATTGCCCACGGACACCGGCGTGAACTCGACGCGCTCTCCCTCGAGGTCGAGTGTCTCCGGACGGCCAACGTCGACGGCTCCGAGATCGACCTCGACGTCCTCGCCCTCGATCCGCGCCGGGATCGTCCTCAGGCCGATACTCACTCGCGGGAACGCGACGCCGCTTCGTCGGGCGAGCCAGAGCGCCGCGATGCGGGCCCCGTTGCCCGAGAGCTCGGCCTGCGAGCCGTCCGGATTCCACACGATCACTGTCGCCTCCGGCCCGCGGACCTCGACGACCTCGAGCACCCCGTCGGCGCCCACGCCCGTGTGCGGCTCGCAGAGCTTCATCGCGCCCTCGGAGGAGAGCGGCTCGCCGAGCTCGGCCCGCTCAACCAGGAGGTACGTGTTACCGAGCGCGTGCCACTTCGAGAATCGCATCTCCCACCTCCGCCGGGGGCCGGTTCGCGTCGATCATGACGATGCCGGGTATCCGTCGCATCCACTTGCGCTGGTACGCGGCGTAGCGAAGGGTCCGCCGCACGATCGCGACACGGGCCTCGTCCGTGGGAAGCTCCACTACCTCCTGCAGGCCGAGCGCCTTTGCGGCCGTCCGCGAGAGCGGACCGGCGGCGAGCGCTGCTCGCGCTTCCTCGACGACGCCGCGCTCGAACATCTCGCGGGTGCGCCGCTCGATCCGCTCGGTCAGCACCTCGTTCGGGAGATCGAGACCGGCGACGAGCGCCGGCCGGCGTGTCTCGGCCGACCAGAGCCGATCTTCGGGCGGCACGAGCGAGGCCCCCAGCTCGGCGAGCTCGAGCGCCCGGACGACGCGCCTGCGGTCGTTCGGATGTACGGTCGCAGCGGCAGCCGGGTCGCGGGCTCGAAGGTGCGTGAACGCCACGCCGGGGTCGCGATCGTAGGCCGCCTCCAGGCGCTCGCGCTCGCCGCTCGGCACCGCGGGCGGGACGGCGAGATCCGAGAGTGCTGCCCGCAGGTAGAGGCCGGTCCCTCCCGCGACGACCGCACCTCCGGTTCGAGCGACGAGGGTGTCGATCTCGTCGTGGGCAAGACGCGCGTACTCACCGACCGACATCGTTTCGGACAGGTCGCGGATCCCGACGAGCCGCGTCGGCCGTGAAGGTTGATTCGTGAGGATCGTGAGGCCCCGGTAGACCTGCAGGGCATCCGCCGAGACGACCTCGGTTGCGAGCTCGTCAGCGAGCCGTTGGGCGACTGCGGTCTTCCCCGTTGCGGTCGGGCCGAAGACCGCGAGGACCTCGACCCCGAGCCGTGGCATGAGTCAGGCCGCGACGAGCTCGGCTGCGCGACCTCTCAGCGTGGTCGAGGTGGCGCCGTCGATCAGGACCTCGGCGAGCTCGCCGACGTGCGCCGAGCCGGTGAAATTCACCGTCGTGTTGCGCCGGGTCCGCCCGCGACGGAGCGACGGATCCGTCCGGCTGGGTCCCTCGACGAGCACCTCCTCGATCCTTCCGATCCGCTCGGCGTTGCGCTCGGCCGCCACACGCTGCACGAGCTCGACGAGGCGCTCGAGCCGTTCGTGCTTCACCTCGTCCGGCACCTGCCCCGACAGGGTCGCCGCCTCCGTCCCCGAGCGCGGTGAAAAGATGAACGTGAACGCGCTCTCGTACCGGACGTACTCCACGAGCGCGAGCGTCTGCTCGAAGTCGTCCTCGGTCTCCCCGGGGAAGCCGACGATGAGATCCGTTCCCAGCGCGAGGTCCGGGATCGCCCCGCGCAGCCGCTCGACGAGCCTGAGGTAGCGGTCGGCGTCGTACGTCCGCCGCATTGCCTTCAGGATCCTGGAGGAGCCGGATTGGAGCGGGAGGTGTACGTGCTCGCAGACGGTTGCGCACTCTGCCATCGCCTCGACAACCGGCGCGCGAAAGTCCTTCGGGTGGGGGCTCGTGAAACGGATGCGCTCGATCCCCGGAACCGCGTCGCACGCGCGAAGCAGCTCTCCGAAGTGCGTCTCGAGGGCGGGTGCGAGGTCGCGTCCCCAGGAGTTGACGTTCTGTCCGAGCAAGGTGATCTCCTTGACCCCGTCCTGCGCGAGCACGTGCACCTCGGCGACGATCTCCCCCGGCCGGCGACTCTGCTCTCGCCCCCTGACTGCGGGAACGATGCAGTAGGCGCACCTGGAGTTGCAGCCCATGGAGACCTGGACCCACGCCTGAACCCTGCGCTCGCGGCGCACCGGCAGGTGGGCGGCGAAGTGCTCGTGCGTTCCGAACTTCCCTCTCGAAAGCGCGTAGCCACCGGCCTCGATCCACTCGCCGAGATGCGGGATCGAGCCCGGCCCGAACGCGACGTCGACGAACGGGTAGTGCTCGAAGATTCGCTCCCGCTGTGCCTCTGCGTAGCACCCGCCGACCGCGACGACGAGATCCGGCCGCTGCCGCTTGCGGGCGGCGGCGTTCCCGAGGTGCGCAGCGAGACGCGTGTCCGGCTTCTCGCGCACGGTGCACGTGTTGAAGACGACGACGTCCGCGTCGTCGGCGGTCGGGGCCTCGCCGAGGCCGAGCGACTCGAGCATGCCCTTGATCCGCTCCGAGTCGTGGGCGTTCATCTGGCAGCCGAAGGTCGTGACGTGGTAGCGGCGCACGACTGCGAATCGTAGCCCTGGAACCGCCCGCTGCCCTACTTGCGGGCGACGAACACGAGGAAGTCGTCGTCGGGTGTGGGCGGAGCGTCGTTGTGATCGCCTTCGACCTCGACGTCGTCGAAGCCGGCCCGCTCCAGCATGAGAAGCAGCTCGTTCTTGAAGTAGAGGCGGATGTCGAGAACCCGGTCCTCCTCTTCCACGAGCGCGCCGTCGCGCCACATCTCCGCGTGCATCTCCAGCGCCACGCGCTGAGCCAGCGGGTCGAGCTCGACGATCCGGGAGCGCAAGGAGTACTCGGCCCCGTCGGCGTCCGGCCGTCGTTCCCTCGCGGGCCCGCGGGCTTCTGGAAGCGCGTCGCGCTCGCTCTTCGGCCAGTACCGCCACTGCCCCGTATCCGCGTACGGCACCTCGCTGTCGAGCACCAGCGTGCCACCGGGCTCCAGGTGCGCGTAGAAGCGATCGAGCGCCTCGCAATCCTGCTCGTACGTGCTCCCGAGCCCGAACGCGCCGCAGACGAAGATCGTCCTGTACCGGCGCGGCGGATCGAGCTCGTGCATCGCTTGTACGAAGAGGGTCGGCGACAATCCCTCCCGCGCCGCCTTCTCGCGGCACAGCGCGATCATCT